>CACCNJ010000001.1 GCA_902547295.1 uncultured SAR86 cluster bacterium
TGAAAATCTAACTACGGACGACTTAAGAGCAATGATACCGCAAGAACACAGAGAGTTTAGAGCAGATATTTTAGAACAACATGATATAGATGCAGCTGATTTAAGAGGTGGTGATGCCTCTGAAAAAATAGAACAAAGTTCAAATCAAGTCTTAGGAGCAGGACTTGATGGTGCCAAAGAAGTGCTTGAGGTTGCTTTTTCTCATCCAATTAAGCTTGTAGCAAATGCATTAGGCGTACCTCCAAAATGGATGTTAGATATGGGAAAACAAAATAATGTTCCTGTTGCAGCGCTAGTTGGAGCAAAACAACATGCAGTCAAGCAAGCTGAAGCAGGAGTAGATATTATTGTTGTATCTGGCACTGAAGGAGGCGGTCATTGCGGAAGTGTTTCAACAATGGTTTTAGTTCCTGAGGTTAGAAGAGCTCTTAAATCATATGGTGATGTGCCTATACTTGCAGCTGGAGGTATTTGTACTGGTGAACAAATGGCAGGTGTTATGGCTATGGGAGCGGACGGAGTATGGTGCGCGTCTGTTTTTCTTCCAACAACTGAAGCTGAAACATCTGATAATATTAAAGATAAATTAGTTGCTGCATCATCAAGTCACACTGTTAGATCAAAAAGTAGAACTGGAAAACATTCAAGACAATTAACATCTCCATGGGTTGAAGCATGGGAAGGTAAAGATGCGCCAGAGCCACTACCTATGCCTCTTCAAACAATGGTGAGTGAGCCAGCTCTTAGGAAGGTTGCTGATCAAGCAGCAATTGGACATGAAGGAGCTAAACAACTTGAAACATATTGGGTTGGTCAAGGAATTGGATTGGTAAATGAATCCATTACTGCCGGACAAACAGTTCAAAAATTTAAAGAAGAATTCATAGATTCCTATGAAAGGATTAATGAACTTATTTCTGATTAAATTAATTGGACAATTCTAATTGTTTAAAATCCTTAAAAGTCTCTTTATTGTTATTACCTGTTTTATAACAATAGTTTTTATCTATGGATTCATAAATTATTCAAAACCATTTGAAAAGTTAAAAATTAATAATTCTTTGTATGATGAAATTCAAATACTAATTATTGATAATCAAGAGTTTAGAGATCTAAATAAGAATAGTATCCTAGATGTCTATGAAGATCATAGATTGGATGCTGAAACAAGAAGCAATGATCTGTTAAGTGAAATGACTCTTGAGGAAAAAGTTGGTCAGATGTTTCACCCTCCATTTATCTTAGAACCAGATTTGCTAATGTTCCTTTATGATGTGGCAATTAGAGGAAACAAATTAACTGAATATCATATTGTTGAAGACAATATTACTCACTTTAATCTTTACGGAAATCCAAGTCCTATTAAATTAGGTAGTAAGATAAATTATTTACAAAAAATTGCATCAAGAACAAGATTAGGTATACCTATAACTATAAGCTCTGATCCAATCCATGAAGTACCTAGAGGTGGTGGGATTGCATCATTTTCAGTAGATGGATTTTCAAAATGGCCTTCTCAATTAGGTTTTGCTGCCTCACAAGATCCAAATTTAGTAAGAAGATTTGCAGAGGTTGCTAGAGAAGAATATCTTGCAGTTGGAATCAGAACAGCCTTGCATCCTATGTCAGATTTAGCAACAGACCCAAGATGGGCGAGAAATTTTGGTACTTTTGGTTCAAGTGCATATTTATCAAGCGATATGACCCTTGCATACATGGATGGATTTCAAGGAAAAGATATTAACAATGATAGTGTTATAACTATGGTGAAGCATTTTCCAGGTGGAGGTCCTCAAGAGGATGGTTTAGATGCTCATCTTTTTAGTGGGCGCAATCAAATATATCCTGGTAATAATTTTAATTACCACTTAATTCCTTTCAAAGAAGCTATCAAAAATAATTTAAAGGTCATCATGCCATACTATGGAATCCCTGTTGGGCAAAGCAATGAGGAAGTTGCAATGGCTTTTAACAAATATGTTCTTACTGATTTGTTAAGGAATGAACTTGGATACAATGGAGTAATATGCTCAGATTGGGGAGTAATTACTGGAAGACATTGGGGTGTGGACAGTCTATCCATAAAAGATAGATATAAAAAATCTTTAGAGGCAGGAATTGATCAATATGGAGGTGAAAATGATCCCTCATATATAATAAATTTAGTTAAAGATGGTCATGTTTCTGAAGAAAAAATTAACGAATCAGTTAGAAAAATTTTAATAAATAAATTTGAATTAGGTTTGTTTGATAATCCTTATATTGATGAGGATATTATCAACAAAAGAGTTAATACAATTGAGAACATTGAAGCAGGAATAGAGGCTCAACGACGTTCTATTGTTTTGCTTGAAAATAATGGAGTGCTTCCCTTAAAACAAGATACAAAAATATTTGTTGATGGGCTTGATAAAAATATAGCAGCTCAATTTGGGACATTAGTGGAAAAAACCAAAGATGCAGATATTGTAATAATGTATATTCACACTGTGTTTAATGGTAATCAAGAATCTGGTTTAAATAGAGTATTTGATAACTTCTTAAGTACCTTATTCCCAAATGGAGATTTAAATTTCAATGAAGAAATTTTAGATAAAGTCAAAAAATATTCAAAAGATAAAGATTTAATTGTAGTTGTTGATTTAAATAGGCCTGCAATTCTAGCTAGCATCAAAGAAAGTGTTTCAGGCTTGATTGGAACATTTGGTGTTGAAGATAGCGTAATATTTGAGGGCTTATATGGGCAATTCAATCCTTCAGGCAGATTACCTTTTGAGATACCATCCTCAATGGAATCTGTTTTGAATCAAAAAGAGGATATGCCTGATGATACATCGAATCCTACATACGAATATGGGTATGGAGCTAGTTACTAAGAAATTTCGTTTCTTGGTTTAAATTCCAATACGGTAGCATTGATACAATATCTTGGCATGCCATTTGGACCATCATCAAATACATGTCCCAAATGTATATCCGAGGAAACTGATCTTATTTCAGTCCTTTTCATACCATAACTATTATCAGGAAGTTCATATACAGATCCATCAACAGGTTTCGTGAAAGATAACCAACCAGACCTTGAGACAAATCTATTTCTTGTATCAAAAAGAGGTTCTCCACTGAGTTTATCTATAAAGATACCATCTGGTGTATTTTTAAAAATTTGATATTCTTTGCAAAAGCGTGCATCAGTTCCTTTGTTAAATGCGACGTTATATGCCTCTGAATTTCCTAATTTAAATTTACCCAATAATTGATAAAAATCTTTTTGATTTATGTATCCCTGATACGAAAAAATCTCTTTTCCATTTTCTAGAAAAATTAAAGATGGAGTAGCCCAGGTAGGAGATTTAATTTCAAGACCATGTAACTGATCAGAAGTTCTATAGCTCAAGGGGATGCTTCCTTTATAGCTATTAGTCACATCATCCTTAAATTTTTCACAGTAAGGACAATAATTTTGAGAGTCTAGAACTAATATTTGCTTTCCAGTAAGAAGGTATTCATTATCCTCAAAAATTTTTTCTTCATCGTTAAAAACAATTCCTGTTGATAGGTCTGGGCAATAGCCATAAGGATTCTTTTTTAAATAATCCTGATGATATTCTTCTGCAAGATAAAAGTTATCTAAAGGCTCCAGCTTGGTTCTAATTTTTCCATAACCTCCCTCAATTAGAAGAGCTTGGTATTCAGCTATAATTCTTTCTGCGAGTTCTTTCTGAGATTCATTTTGAAAAAGAATTGTTGATCTATATTGAGTACCTATATCATTGCCCTGCCTATTATGTTGAGTAGGATCATGAGTCTCAAGAAAGTGTTTTAATATATTTTCAAGGGATATGGCATTACTATTAAAAGTTACTTTCACTACTTCCGCAAAATTCTTTTCGTTATACTTATTTTTAAACTGAATTATAGATCTGTAATTTGGTTTTATGCCATATCCATTTGCATAGCCAGATTCTGCATTGATAACTCCATCCATTAATTCATAACCCTTTTCAGCCCCCCAAAAGCAACCCGAGCCCAGATAAATTGTTTCAACATGTGAGGTTTTACTTGCATCTAGATATGGAGTTGTTAACAAAACTAGTATTAAGTAATTTAAGATTTTAGCTTTCTGGTTCATATTTATAACTCTTACTTTTAATAAAAGCAGGTCTTGAGAATAGATTATCAGACCACCTCTTAATATTTGGTTTAAATGCTTGCTCAATACCGAGTGCTTCAGCAAGATTTATTGCATAACTAACACAAATATCTGCCAACGTGAAACGATTTGAGCACAAATACTCTTTATTATCTAAGGATTTTTCAAGGAGTTTCAACCTAGAAACAAACCATCTGCTATATCCTTCAACAGCAGCATCAGCAACTCCTGGTTCCTGAAATTTATATCTCAAAACTACTGTTTGCGGAAAAGTTAACGTAGCATCAGAGTGAAATAACCAATTTAAATATAACGGGTAATCATCTTCATTTGGTAATACCTGAAGATCAGTTGGGCCATACTTTTCTACAAAATATTGAGAAATTGCAACAGATTCTGTCATTTTGATGTCGCCATCGATCATATATGGAACTGTTCCAAGTATATTAATATCTAAATATTCTTTCATAAATACTCTTGGAGGAAATGGCATCATGATTAATTCATAATCTAGCCCCATTTCTTCTGCAGTCCATATTGGTCGCATGGCTCTAGAATTTTCTGTACCGAATATTTTTATCATATTTTGAAATTTTAAACGATCATTTTACATCTATTTAGTGGTAATATTAATGATATTATATTACCATTGACATTCAATTTGGGTTTACATTATGAAAAAAGAAAATATTTCTCCAGTAATTAAGACAAATCTAGACACCAAGTCAGAACAGTATCTTAAAAATAAAGAAATGATGCTTGAAAAACTAAAATTTTTAGATGGTCTCCTTGATTTAGCAGAAATAGGCGGAGGTATGCATCATCACGAACGATTAGCAAAACGAGGCAAAATGCCAGTTAGACAAAGGGTCATGAATGTTCTTGACCAAGACAGTCCTTTTCTAGAAATTCAACCCTTTGCTGCTTATGGAACCAATAATTATAACGTTGGTGGTGGATGTGTTTCTGGTGTAGGCATAATATCTGGGATAGAGTGTGTAATTTTTGCCAATGATCCTACTGTTAAAGCAGGAGCAATGACTGTTTATGTAGGTGAAAAATGGAAAAGAGCAAAAGAAATTGCTAGAGAAAATAGAATACCATTTATAAGTTTTGTTGAATCTGCTGGAGGAGATTTAAATGTTTCAAATAACAGCGGTGACACTCCCCCAATTGCACCAACCCTTCAACAAGGACACTTTGCATCAACAGGAAGATTCTTCTATGAAATGACTGAATTATCAAAATTAAGAATTCCTGTGATTTCAGTTGTATTTGGTTCATCTACAGCAGGAGGTGCATATCAACCAGGAATGTCTGACTACAATATTTTTATCAAAGACCAATCAAAGGCATTTCTTGCAGGTCCACCTTTGGTAAAAATGGCTACTGGAGAAGAATCAGATGATGAGACGCTCGGTGGAGCTCAAATGCATTCTGAAGTTTCTGGGCTGTCAGATTACCTTGCTGAAGATGAAATGGATGCTCTAAGAATATGCAGAGAAGTTGTATCTCATTTGAACTGGTCAAAAAAAGGCCCAGAGCCACAAATTGTATCTGAAGAACCAAAACACGATAAAGAAGAGTTATTGGGAATTCTTAGCGAAGATCTAAAATCTGCAGTTGATATAAAGGAGATTATTGCTAGATTTACTGATGGTTCAAAATTTGAAGAATTCAAACCTTTATATGGATCATCTTTGGTATGTGGTTGGGCTTCAGTTCATGGATATCAAGTTGGAATTATTGGTAACAATGGCCCTATCTACCCTCAATCTGCTGAAAAAGGAGCAAGTTTTATTCAATTGTGTAATAAAAGAGATATTCCACTAATATTTCTTCACAATGTAACTGGATTTCTTGTAGGTAAAGACTTTGAAAGGCAAGGTATTATCAAAAAAGGTTCTCAACTTATAAATGCTGTTTCAAATTCAACGGTGCCTCATATAACATTTATTGTTGGAGCATCATATGGAGCTGGTACATATGCAATGTCTGGAAAAGCATTTAATAACAGATTCACATTCCTATGGCCTACAGCCAAAATTGCAGTTATGGGGCCTGAACAAATGGCAGGTGTAATGTCTATTGTTAGAAAGGCAAAAGCAAAAAGAGATGGCAAAAAATTTGATGAAAAAGCTGATGAACAACTTAAAGCAATGGTAATTGACTACCTTGAAAAATTGTCTCATGGTCTTGTTGCAAGCAGTATGCTCACTGATGATGGAATTATTGATCCAAGAGATACCAGAGATGTAATTGGATTTTGTCTATCAATTGTAAGTAATAACGTTATTGAAGGAGCAAAAGAATATGGAGTATTTAGATTATGATCTTTAATTCAATATTGATTGCCAACAGAGGCGAAATTGCTTGCAGAATTATTAAAACTGCAAAAGAAATGGGGATAAGGTCTATTGCTGTTTATGTTGATGCGGATAAGGACTCGCTATTTGTAAAACAAGCTGATGAATCAATTAGATTGGAAGACGGAGGATATCTTGATGGAGATCAAATTATTAATGCTGCTAAAATGTCTGGCGCTCAAGCAATCCATCCAGGATATGGATTCCTGTCAGAGAACGCTTCTTTTGCAAGAAAAGTAAAAAAAGAAAAGTTAATCTGGGTTGGTCCATCCCCTAATGTTATCTCTGTAATGGGAGATAAATTAAAAGCAAAAGAATTAGCTATTAAAGCTGATGTTCCCACTCTACCAATGACATCAAAACCAAATGAGGCAAAAAAAATTGGATACCCTCTCCTAATTAAAGCAGCCGCAGGTGGCGGTGGAAAAGGAATGAGAATTGTAAATAAAGAAAAGGATCTAAAGGAATCGATTGTTAGTGCTCAAAGAGAAGCTAAAAGTGGCTTTAATGATGAAAGAATCTTTATTGAAAGATATGTAGAAAAATCTAGACATATTGAAATTCAAATTTTGGGAGATAGTAAAGGCAATGTTGTTCACTTGGGTGAAAGAGAGTGTTCGATTCAAAGAAGACACCAAAAAATAATTGAGGAGTCTCCATCTCCAAGGATTTCAGACGAAGTAAGAAATAAAATGGGTGAAGCAGCAGTCAAACTTGCAAAACAAATTAAATATGAATCTGCTGGCACGGTAGAGTTTCTCTTTGATGATAAAACTGAAGAATTTTGGTTTTTAGAGGTTAATACAAGGCTCCAAGTTGAACATCCTGTTACTGAAGAGGTTACAGGTATAGATTTAGTATGTGAACAACTCAAAATTGCAAGAGGAGAATCCCTTGAATTTGATCAAAAAGATATAACTTGGACTGGTTCATCAATCGAAGCAAGACTTTATGCTGAAGACCCAAACAATGATTTTCTTCCAGAAATTGGAACATTAATTGCTTTCGAGGAAAATAATTCTGCAGAGGCCAGATGGGATACAGGTGTAAGCAAAGGAACTGTAGTGGGAACTGATTTTGATCCCATGCTTGCAAAAATAATTTCGTATGCTCCAAATAGAACTGATGCTGCTGGTAAATTAGCTAAAGCTCTTGAATCAGCACACATTGGTGGTGTAAAAACAAATAGAGATTTCTTAGTGAATTGTTTGAAAACTAAAGAATTTTTAGATGGGGATACTACCTCAGATTTTATTGAAAGAGTAAAGCCGAGCAGAAAGCTCGAAATTGATCAATCAGAAATTGAGCATGCTTCTGCTATTGCCACAATGTGGATGCAACAACAAAATAGAAATAATTCTAATGTAGCAAAATTTATGCCTTCTGGCTGGACAAATGGAAGATTACCAAATCAAAAAATAACATTTGAATTTGAAAATATTGAGTATGATTTTGATTATAAACAGAAACGCGATCAAAAGTTTCTTTTCTCAAATAATAAGGAAGCATTCATTTATTCGAGTGATGATAATGGAATAGACATGATCTTTGATGGTAAAAGACACTATTCAAGAGTGACGGTATCAAAAAACAATATTTTAGTTCATATGCCATTCGGTGATGTAATGCTTCAATTGAAGCCTAGATTTAAAATGCCAGGAACTGAAGTTACTATTGGTGGACTAATTGCTCCAATGCCAGGAAAAGTTATTGATGTAAAAGTTAAAAAAGGTAAAAAGGTAAAAGCTGGTGATACCTTAGTTATTCTTGAAGCAATGAAAATGGAACATTCAATAAAAGCTTCCGAAGATGGAACTGTTTCAGAGCTATTAATATCGGTAAATGATCAAGTTGAAAATGGTGCCTTATTGATGGTGGTTAAATAATTTATTAATGCAAAATTTAGATTACCAAAGTAATTCAAAAGAGAATAAAAATTCAAGAATCTACACAAAAAGGCACTATGAAATTATAGATGCTCTAGAAAAGTTACTAGAGCAAGGTGTTCCAGAATTAACTATGTCTGAAATAGCTAAGAAACTAAAAATTTCATTGAGAACACTATATGAAATTGCTCCAAGCAGAGATAAATTAATTTTGATGACAATGGATAATATTCTCAAAAAATTAGGAAAATTTGCAATGGATTCTGTGGAAGATATTGATTCGCCAATCAACAAATTAGAAGAATATCTTTTTATAGTTAATCAAGCTGTTGGTCCAAAGTTTGATAGATTCTTAATAGACATGGAAAAAATTAATGGGTCAAAAACAACCGCTGATTATCATGAAAACTTTATAAAAAATTATATTAAAAAGCTCCTAGAAGAGGCGATTGAAAAGAAAGAAATTAAATCGATTGATGTTAAAGCCTTTTCAATACTTCTTGGAGGAATAGGTAGAGAATTTTTTAAAGAAAAAAACAAAAATTCAATTAATTTAACACCTGAAGAATCTGCAAATTCAATTACAAGCATAATATTGAATGGAATTAAATTAGAGAACTAATGAATAAAGAGTATATAAAAATTGCTAATTGCAGTGGATTTTATGGGGATAAATTATCAGCAGCAAAAGATTTAGTTGATGGAGGTCCTATAGATGTTCTGACTGGTGACTATCTTGCTGAATTAACAATGGCTATTCTCTTTGGTCAAAAAATGCAAAGAGGTGAAGATAAAGGCTACGTTGGAACCTTTTTAAAACAAATCAATCAAATCGCAAAGTCATGCAAAGAAAAAAATATCAAGATTGTAAGTAATGCTGGTGGATTAAATCCAAAGTCTATGGCCATTGAGATAGAGAAAATTTTGAAAGAACAGTCAATAGATATGAAAGTAGCTTTCATAGATGGCGATGATTTAATGCCAACAATTTCTAATTTAAAAAAATCAGGAGAAGAGTTTAAAAATATTGATAAAGGCATAAAATTAGACGAATCTGGTTGCTCTCCATTAACAGCAAATGCATACCTTGGTGCATGGGGCATAAAAGAAGCTTTAGATAAAGGTGCTGATATTGTTGTCTGTCCAAGAGTTACAGATGCAGCCGTAGTAATTGGCCCAGCGGCATGGAAGTTTAATTGGAAAAGAGACAACTATGATGCTTTAGCAGGAGCTCTTGCGGCAGGACATATTATTGAATGTGGATGCCAGGCAACTGGAGGAAATTATGCTTTTTTTAAAGAAGTTGAAAGTTTTGATAATGTTGGTTATCCAATTGCTGAAATATATGAAGATGGTAGTTTTTATGTTACAAAGCACCCTGGCACGGGAGGATTAGTTTCTACTGGAACAGTTACTGCACAACTTCTATATGAAATAAATTCGCCTGCTTACATTAATCCAGATGTGATAGCTCATTTTGATACTTTAAAAATTGAGGAAGTGGAGAAAGATAAAGTCTATTTATCTGGTTGCAGAGGAAGTTCACCACCGGATAAACATAAAGTATGTATTAATCTTGCAGGAGGTTTTAGAAACGGAATGGAGATTATCTTGACGGGTCTAGATATAGAAGACAAAGCAAAGGTTTTTACAGATACTTTATTTAATTCAGTTGGCGGCAGAGATCAATTTGATGAAGTTTCCATTCAGCTTCATCGAACAGACAAAGAAAATCCAAATAGTAACGAAGAGGCAATGGCATCCCTTTTAGTTTCAGTAAAATCAAAGGATCAAAACTTAGTTGGCAGGCTATTTAGCGCAAAAATAATTGAACTAGCTTTAGCAAATATTCCAGGTTTTTTTGCACAAGGCGGCATAAAATCCAGTGGACCAGTAATAGTTTATTGGCCCGCTTTAGTGGACAGTAAGCACATTAAAGAAAAAGTGCATATTGATGGTGAAGAAATAGAGGTTATCCCAACAAGTCAATTGGAATTAGAGGAAATTTATTACCAGAAAGAACCAATAAAAATTAAAAAGATTAAAAAAGAAGATGAAAAAGAAATTTACTTTGGTGAAATTTATGGAACAAGATCTGGTGACAAAGGAGGCTGTGCTAATCTTGGCGTCTGGGCCAAAAATGCAAACTCATTTGCTTTTCTTCATGATTTTTTAACTGTAAAAAAACTCAAAGAATTACTCCCAGATTTAAATCAATATAAAATTGAAAGATTTGAATTGGCTAATATAAACTCTCTTAATTTTTATATTCATGACATATTGCAAGATGGAGTATCTTCAAATGATAAAAAAGATGGACAAGCTAAATCTTTAGGTGAATATTTAAGAGCAAAAAAAGTTAAAGTTCCACAAAGTATTATTGGAGATATAAGATGAAAAAATTATCTTTAGATGGCCTCACATTTAATGCAACTAAGATAGATATTAAAAATAACATAATGAATATCACGCTAAATAGGCCTGAAAAAAAGAATGCTTTAAATAATGTAATGATGAACGAAATTAACTATGCTTTAGCTTATGCAAAACAAGAAAGATCCATAAGAGTAGTAATTATTTCTGCAAAGGGTGATATTTTTTGTGCTGGAGCAGATTTATCAAGAAGTAAATCTGAGTCAAATGTACCAAAATTAGATGATGCTGATGATATAAGCTTATCCTTAAGACATTTATACAAACCAGTCATATGTAAAATTCAGGGTTCAGTTTTAGCTGGAGCTCTTTTGATAGTAACTAATTCAACTCATGCAATCGCAGTTAATGAAGCAACCTTCTCAGCACCTGAAATTCACAGAGGATTGTGGCCATTTATGGTCATGGCGGGATTATTCAGAGTTATGCCTAAAAGAGCTGGCCTTGATTTTATAATGCGCGGTAAACCTATTGATTCAAAAAAAGCAGAAGATTGGGGTTTAATTAATGAATCTGTAAAAAAAGAGGAACTAGATGAAAAAGTTGATAAACTAGCTAATGAGCTTGCAAGTTTAGCGCCAGAAACAATGAAATTTGGCCTAGAGGCATATGAGAAACAAGATTCAAAGAGTTTTGATGATGCCCTTCCATACTTAAAAGAACAAATAGCAAAATGCTTTGAGGGCAAGGATGCTAAAGAAGGTATAACTGCCTTTCTTGAAAAAAGAAAACCAAACTGGGATTAAATAGGAAATTATATGGACTTAAATTTTGGAAAAAAATATAAAGATTTTACAAAAGAAGTAAAAGATTTTTGTAAAAAATATAAAGGAATACATTTTATAGACTCATCAAAAGTACCTTTATCAGGTTCATTTCAATCAGGTGAAATTAAGATGACCAGATCTGATTGGCAAAAAATTCTTATTGAAAAAGGTTATTTCGCAAGATCAATTCCTTCAGAGTATGGTGGTTATGGTGGAGAGAGTGATATTATTAAAAGTAGAATTATTGCAGAAGAGTTTGCCAAATCAAAAATACCACCTCCAATGGGTGGTCAAGGAATTGATATGCTTGTTCCAACTCTCTTAGAGCTTGGAACAGAAGAACAAAAACAAAAATATATAAAACCTACATTGCATGGAGAAATTATTTGGTGTCAGGGTTATTCAGAACCCAATGCAGGAAGTGATTTAGCAAGCCTCCAGACCAAGGGTGAACTCATTGATGGAAATTGGGTAATAAATGGGCAAAAAATTTGGACTAGTACTGCTCAATATTCACAAATGATGTTTTGTCTGGTCAGAACTGAGCCCAATGCCTCTAAACATGCAGGAATAAGTTATTTATTAATTCCAATGGATACTCCAGGTATTGAAATCAGGCCATTGGTTGATATGACCCTAAATGCTGGATTCAATGAAGTTTTTTTTACCGACGTCACAATTCCTGAAGAAAATATTGTTGGTAAACGAGGCGAAGGTTGGGCTGTAGCAAATGCAACATTAAGTCATGAAAGAGGGTCTCTCTCAGATCCAAATGCAATGATGAATAGATTAAATTCACTCATTGATAGAATGAAAAAGGAAACTATTAATGGTGAAAAAGTCATTAATAATCCAGTCTACAGAGATAAACTTATGAAAATTCAAGGAAAAGTAATTGCTTTTCAATCAAACTCTCTTAGAGTTTTATCCGCTAAATTAAATAAAAATCAAGACGTTAAGATTGCTGGCATGATACAAAAACTTGTTGGTACAGAGTTAAGGCATGAGCTTGAAGGTTTCGCTATAGATATTATGGGCGAGCTAGGGACACTTTATGAAAATAGTCCCAACATTAGAGATGGTGGATCGTGGCAAATTGCATATATGTATTTTCTTGGATTAATAATTGGTGGGGGAACAAGCCAAATTCAAAAAAATATTATCTCTGAAAGGGGTCTTGGTATGCCAAAAGAACCAAAAGTTCAACAAGGAGCATAAAATGTACTTTGGATTATCTGAAGATCAGATATTTTTTCAAGATAACGTTAAAAAATTTCTTGAAGATAATGCTCCTATAGATGTAATTAGAAAGATTGCAAATGAAGATGACAAAACAAGCAAAGAAGATCTTCATAAAGGAATTATAACTTTAGGGATCAATAACATTTTAATTCCTGAGGAAAATGGTGGGCTAGGATTAGATCTATTGTTTGCTACTGCAGTATCACAAAGTCTTGGAGAAGGTATAGCTACACTCCCCTTTACAGGCTCATATGTTATGGCTCCAATAGCAATCAAATATGGCGCAAATGAGGAGCAAAGAAATTTTTATTTAAATGAAATGTCTAATAATAATATTAATTTTAGCATTGGTTTTTCAGAATTTTTTGGATCAAGAAATGAATCAGAGCTTAGCTTTTCAAAAAATAAAGTAAATGGCAAAACTTTTTTTGTTATGGATTTTGATTATGCAACACACATAATGGTATCCAATAAAGATGGTCAATTAGGTATTGTTTCCTTGGAATCAACTGGAATTGAAATTGTAGATTTGATTACGGTTGATAAAACTAGAGTATTCAAAGAAATAATTTTTAAAAATACTGGGGTTGATATATTAGAAAATACTTTAAGCTCAAAAGAAGCAGTTGATAATGCAATTGATGCAGGTAGGATAGTAATCGCTGCTGACTCATTAGGAGCATCAAAAGCTATGTTAGATAAAGCTATTGAGTATTCAAAAGAAAGAAAACAATTTAATAGAGCTATCGGATCATTTCAGGCAGTAAAACATATGTGTGCTGAGATGGCTGCAGAACTCGAGCCATGCTATTCAATTCTTTGGCATGCTGCACATTCTTTTGATAGTAATGAAAAAAATAAAAAAATTATGGCATGTCATGCAAAATCTCATATTTCAGATATCTCTAAGATGATTTCAAAAAAAGCAACAGAAGTTCACGGAGGAATGGGATTTACAGATTTACTCGGATTGCATTACTGGTTTAAAAGAATTGGTGTCAATAGACAAATGCTTGGATCTCCAGAAATAGTTAGAGAAGAAGCAGCCAAGTCTCAAGGCTTATAAATATTATGATCAATTTTAGACTTTGTATTTTATTATTATGTTCTTTTGTCATTGCTGAGGAATATATAAGTATTGAACTTAGTGATTCTAAAAAAGATCTTAGCCAAGAGATTTTTAAGAAACTTAACAATGAACATTACATTAAAGAAATTGATAAAGATGATTTCAATGAAAGGTATTTTGAGGCAATAATTGAGAAGCTTGATAAAGAAAAGAATCTTTTTGTTGAAAAAGAAGTTCAGTCATATATTAAGAAGTCAAGAGATGTCATTGACGGTGATTTTGATATTAAGTTAGCTTATGAATTAATTAATCTTTATTTTGATAGATTGACTGATTTCTTTGAATATCAAATTGATTTGATTGAAGAAAATACCTTCGATTTTTCAAAAAAAGAATATTTAGATATTTATTATGAAGATAACCAATGGCAATCTAATTTTAATGATCTCTATAAACTTTGGAAGCTAGAAACCAAAAATGATCTATTAGTTGCAAAATTATCCGATTCATCAAATTCAGAGCCATCAAATGACTTAATAAAAAGATATAAGAATAGAATAAGACGAATAACTCAACAAAAAGAGGAAGACATATTCTCATTAGCAATAAATATTTTGTCTAACCAATTTGATCCTCACTCAACATATTTATCGCCAAGATCCGCAGAAGACTTTGATGTCAATATGAGCTTAAAACTTAATGGCATTGGCGCTCTACTTGGCATAGAGGATGACTACACAAAAATCATAAGTTTGGTTCCTGGTGGTCCTGCTGAAAAATCTGGAAAAATTAATCCAGAAGATAGGATTACAAAAATCAGACAAATTGGGAAAGATAATTATCAAGATGTTATTGGATGGAGAATTGATGAAGTGGTTGATCTAATCAGGGGTGAAGCAGGAACTGAAGTAGAGATAGAATTTATTTCATTTGACTCGTCGAGCGATTCAACCAAATTGGTGACTCTAAAAAGAGAGGAAATCAAACTTGAGGATAGAGCAGCAAAATCAGAAATTATTAATATTAATAATAATAAGATTGGGATAATTGATCTGCCATCTTTTTATATAGACTTTAACGAGTATCAGAATAGAGTCAAAGACTATAGAAGTAGTAGCAATGATGTCAAAAAAATACTAAATGATTTTAATGCTTCAAATGTAGATGCTGTAATTTTGGACTTAAGAAATAACGGTGGTGGTGCATTAATAGAAGCTAATAAGATCATTGGGTTATTTGTTTCATCAGGTCCAACTGTTCAAGTTAAACAAAGTCGAGGCTACATTCAACCTTATGGTGCCTCAAGAGCTGTTCAAGTATGGGATAAACCTATGCTAGTTTTAGTTAACCGCTATTCTGCATCTGCATCTGAGATAGTTGCAGGAGCAATTCAGGATTACAAAAGAGGTTTTGTTGTTGGACAAAGAACATTTGGGAAAGGAACTGTTCAAAGTTTAGAGAGTTTATCAGAAGGACAAATTAAAATTACGGAATCTAAATACTACAGAATCAATGGAATGAGTACTCAAAACAAAGGAGTAATTCCTGATATAGAACTTCCTGTAACTTGGGATATTGAATCAGTTGGTGAAAGTTCCTATCCGACTGCTATGGAATGGGATGTAATCAGACCATATAGGCATAAAAAATTTAAAATTAATCCAGATCTAATTGAAAAAGTTATCGCAAATTATGAATTTCGTTTAAGTGAAGAGCCGAATCTAAATTACCTAAAAAAAGTAAGAGATAGGTATGACTTAAATAAAAATAAAAAGAAGTTGAGCCTAAATCTTGAAGACAGAAGAATACAAAAAGAGTTGCGTAAAGACTGGCTTTTAAGCATTGAAAATGAAAGAAGGCTTAAGGTTGGATTGGAAGAATTTATCTCTTATGAAGAAATGAAAGACTTTAATGAATCTGATACTAGTATAGAAAATAATATTAATTTAATAGACGATTATCAATTAATTGAATCTACAAATATAATTAATGATTTTGTAGATCTTGAGAAAGAGATAATTTTGTCGTCAGTAAAATAATATGAAAATAGTTTCTTTTAATATTAATAGTATAAGAGCCAGGCCACATCAAATTGAACATTTGAGAGATACCATCGATCCAGATGTCATTGGGCTTCAAGAAACTAAAGTTAACGATCCTGAATTTCCAATTGAGGTCATAAATGAATTAGGATATCACGCAGAATTTTGGGGTCAAAAAGGACATTATGGTGTTGCAATTTTAAGTAAGGAAAAGCCAATTAATACTGTTAAGGGTTTTATTAATGATTCTGATGAGGATCAAAAAAGATTTATACAATCAAAATTTACATATGGTAAAAGTGAAATAATTGTCATGAATGGTTATTTTCCTCAAGGTGAAAATATTAATCATGAAACAAAGTTTCCAAAGAAAATAAAATTTTATGATGATCTTCATTCGCATATTTCTGATCTTAAAAAGAACGAAAAAAACTTAATAATAATGGGAGACTTTAATGTATCACCTGAAGATATTGATATTGGAATTGGTGAACAAAATGCAAAAAGATGGTTAAGAGAGGGAAAAACTTCATTTCAACCCAAAGAAAGGGAGATGTGGAATAGCATTAAAAACTTGGGTTTTGTTGATTCATGGAGGGAAATTTACCCTACCGAGTCATCCATTTATTCTTGGTTTGATTATAGATCAAGAATGTTTAATCAAAGCCCTAAAAGAGGTCTAAGGATAGATCATATTCTTTTATCTGAGAATTTAAAAAATTCGATTAATGCTGTTGGTATTGATTACGTTGCTCGTGCAATGGAAAAACCATCTGACCACTGTCCTGTGTGGTTAGAATTAAATGAATAATATATTATTTAAGACACCTTCGAGTTCTGAAGAATTCAAAAATTATGATCTATTTAGATGGGAAATTTTAAGAAAGCCTATAGGTAAGTCTATTGAGTCTTTGAAGGATGAATATGAAGATTCGAGCTATCATCTAATTGGAGTATTTGATAATAAGATAATTGCATGTGGAAGACTCCATTTTAATAATGCTTATGAAGCACAAATAAGATATATGGCAGTTGATGAGCATTATCAGAGAAAAGGAATTGGAGTAAAAGTTATTAAATTACTTGAAGCAGAAGCGAAAAAAAAACAAATAAATAAAATTGTTCTTAATGCGAGAGATCACGTAATAGAATTTTATAAAAAGTCTGGATACAAGGCTGTAAGAAAGTATGAAGTTTCTGATACTGGAATTCCTCATACATCTATGGAAAAAATACTATAGTTATCTTTTTTGTTTAAAAAAATCCTTCAATAAATTTGCGCTGATTTCTTCACTCAAGCCATATCTAAACTCTACGAAATGATTCAAAGCTTTATTTTCAAGGAAGTTATCGATTGAACAAATACTTCCAGTTTTGGGTTCTTTTGCAGCAAAAACTAGCTTATCTAATCTTGCATCAACAATTGCTTTAGCGCACATATGACAAGGCTCCAAAGTAACATAAATAGTACATCCATTTAGTCTGAAATTATTTAGTTCTTTTGAGGCAGATCTTAATGCATTAATTTCTGCATGAGAACTGACATCATTGTCAGCAATTACAGTATTTCTTCCCCTGCCAATGATTATATTTTCCTTAACCACTACTGCACCAACTGGAACTTCATCTTTAAAAAAGGATTCCCTAGCAAGCTCCATGGCAGATTCCATAAAAAATCTATCTTGATCTGAGAAATGCACTTTTTAGTATAGTTCTATATTTGCAATATCTAGTTGAGCAGTAAAATCTTTACCATATGCGACCAGCCCAATAGATCTTATTGTTCTGAAATCAATGCCTTGCTTTTGATTTCTAGAATATTTAAAACTTGATAAAGGTAATTCAATAATTTGCCATTCATTTGTAGCGTAAAATTCAGCATAATAGTAATTCCAAGGCATCATTCTTGGAGCTCTTAAATGGACAAAGTATTCATTATTATTGCCTCTAATTTTCAGCCTAATGCCCTCAAAATCATTACTATCTAAATATACGCCAACCCTGGATTGTATAAATCCTCCATTATTTTCAGTACTGACATCGCCCTCAAGCCTGTAGAATTTTTTACCATCTTCTTCTATTTCATAAAATTTCACTTCAGATATACCGCCCATTACCTGATCAGATATTGCAGACCAATTCGCTCTAACATCATTGAGGTTATCGATAATCATTGCAGATAAGTTTAAACAAAAAAATGACAAAGAAACAAAAACTACCTTAAACATATTAATCTAGATGAGTGTCTTTATCTGCTTGATACCATGGCATCTTCACAACAACACAATTTAAGTCTCCATAAGGACTCTCAACAACTAGTTTGGAGCCCTCATCAGCAAACTCAATATCTACAATTGCAAGTGCGATATTCTTTTTAAGTCGAGGTGAGAAAAATGCTCTTGATACCCTTCCAACTTTTTTTTCAGAATTATTTACTGGCCAGAAATTTTCAGGAGCCTTTGTTAAAGGATCACCATCAAGCTCAAGTCCAACTAGTTTTTCTTTAATTCCATTTTCTTTTATTTTTTTAAGAGCTTCTTTACCAATAAAATCAATTTCTTGATCTAAATCAACCAATCTCCCAAATCCAATAGTGTAAGGATTATGCTCTCTTCCAAAATCACTTCCATATGAGAGCAATCCTCCTTCAATAGTTCTTATAGTATTTGGTGCAATAACTCTTCCATTAAATTCCTGTGCAGCATCATAAACTAATTCAAATAGCTTATTGCCAAGTTTTCTATCTTGAAGATATAGCTCATAGCTAAGCTCCCCACTCCAACCAGTTCTAGCAATTACCATTGGTATATCATCTAATTTTGTTTGTTTTGCTTTGTAGTAGCCTAAGTCATCATGCTCGCCATTAAATAGCTTTTGAATTAATTTTCCTGACTTTGGTCCACTTATTTGCAACGGAGACACGTCGGGTTCATGAATTGAAACATCCATTCCAGAGTTAACTGCTATTCCTTGAAGCCATAAGATAACATCTCCATCACCTGGTGAAATCCAAAATTTATTATCTTCAAGTCTCAACAAACAAGCATCATTAATTATTCCACCATCCATGTCTGTAAGAATAATGTATTTGCAAAAACCAATTTCACACTTCTCTAAGTTTCTTGGTGTTATATATCTAACAAAGTTATAAGCATCCTTTCCATTAATTTCGATTTGACGTTCTGCAGCAAAATCACCAAATGTTACATCATTTATTAAGCTTTCATATTCTTTCTCTGGATCTGAAAAAGCTGTAGGCAGATACATTTTGTTATAAACAGTAAAACCTGTTACACCATACTTGAGATTGGACTCATAGTAAGGGGATTTTCTTATCCTTGTTCCTATTCCTATAACTAGTGGTAACTGAGATTTTGACATGTTTTGCTCCCTAATTAATTTGTATTTTAATCTCAAAATATCTAATGAGTAAATGCATTATTTACTTATTTAGATTATTATTTATAAAGCTATTTATAGGGGAAAAATGGGCAAAAAAAGATTTTTTGATGATAGATTAAAATATCTATCATTTATCCAAAATACTGGAGAAAAAAAGGCAATATCAGAAAAGATTTATCCCTTTATATCTAAACTATCTCAAAATAAATCTTATTTAAGAATACTTGATGCTGGAACTGGAGATGGCACAATAAATGCTAATATCATTAAGAGTTTTCATAGATATCATCCATACACCTCTCTTCTTATTACTGGCAAAGAAATAAGTTATGAAGATCTTAAAAATACTTTAGAGAAAATGCCAGATAGGTTTGTTGAGCATCCAAACCTTTTGGTAACTATGACAAATGTAAAATTTTCAGAGTTAGGTCTTATTGAAAATGCATCTAAAATTAATAACAAAAAGGTAAGAGAATATAATTTAATTCTTAAAAGTGATAATTCATACGATTTTAATTCACAAATTACAGATAATAAACTAGGAAATTTCATCAAAAAATATTGGGGTATTGAGATTGATAATAAGGGGAGAACTTCCTATTCAAATCCATGTATTGTAAGAATTTATAGAGAAGATAACTCAAGACACCTTAAACAGTTTCTTAAAAATGATTACAAAAATAATAATTATGATCTAATTATTGCATCGCAAGCATACAGGGCAGCTTCTTCAGTTAAAGTAAAGGTAAATAATGTTATAGGCCCTTTAATGAGATTATTAAATAAATCTGGTAAGCTTTTAGTGACTCACTCTTATGGCGGGAAAAGTATTCAAAAAGTTTTAAAAGCAGCCTTTAAAGAAAAAGAAGCTTTTCCTAATAGTGCAAAAGATATAATTGATTATTTAAAAAATAATCCAACTGGAGAAAATAATTTGTATAATTTTTCGACTCCGGTTTCTTACAATTTTAGTTTCAAAAAAGCTCCTGATCAGACAGTAACTGAATTATTTGGACATAATACCGATGCTAAATGGGCAAACATTCTTTATGTAGGGCAAATTGCTGAAAAAGATATTCAACTTATTGAAAAAAATCCTAGGCTCTATAATAAGGTTAAAAGGACTATTGAGAACTCAGGAAATATTGAATTTAATAACGAACTTTTTACTATTACAAAAATTAGATAATGAAGATTTTAATAATGGGCCTTCCAGGAAGTGGCAAAACATACTTAGCAAAAAGAATGCAGCCAATTTTAAAAGCTGCATGGTACAACGCGGACATTGTAAGGGAAATGGCAAATGACTGGGATTTTTCATCAGAAGGTAGAATTAGACAAAGCCTTAGAATGAAAAACTTGGCTGATTTTGAAAAATCTCAGGGAAGAATTGTAATTTGCGATTTTGTTTGTCCTACACGTGAAACAAAAAAAAATTTTGATCCAGATATTACAATATGGATGAATACTATAAAATCCGGTAGGTACGAGGATACAAATAAAATGTTTGAAGAACCAAGCGATGTAGATTTTGAGGTTAGTGAAATGAATGATACCAATCATGACATAATTGCAGCTAAAATATTAAAAAATGTTTGATTGGAAAAAGCCAACTGTTCAAATGCTAGGAAGGTGGCAACCATGGCACAAAGGTCATCAGGAACTTTTTAAAAGATCAGTAAAAAAAACAGGCCAAGTAATTATTCAGGTGAGAGATGTTGAGGGATCATCAGGTGGAAAAGGACAAGATGATAATCCATTTTCCTGGGAAGATGTTTGTAAAAATATTGAGGAAAATCTTTTAAAAGATGGTTACGAAAGAGGCAAAGAATATGAAATAATGCTGGTACCGAATGTAACCAACATAACTTATGGCAGAGGAGTTGGTTATGTATTTGAAGAAGAATCATTCGATGAAGAAATATCCTCCATTAGTGCTACAAAAATAAGATCAGAATTAAGAGAAAAGGGAAAGCTTTAAACTACTCTACTTTAAAAGATAGTCCTGCGTTGCTCTCTAATCTTTCAATCAATTTTTTACCCATAGATGCTGCTGGCGTGTAAATACCTCCAGGTAAATCCTGACAATCTTTAACAAGACAAACTGCGCTCTCTGCGATCATTTTAGAAGTTGATCCGTAACCAGGGTCCATATCTCCGCTAACTGAAGCTTTTATAGTTTGATCATCTAAATCTGCACAAAATAGAACATCATAATTTCCATTTTCTCTTGATTCCTTTGAGGGTCCTTCACCTGGCTCTGGTGCATCTCCTAGCGGATTCATTGTTGATATGAATTCTGCAGCAGCTTTACCATCTTCTCCTGGCCCTTGAATCCACATTTCATTATATTTAAAATCTTCTCCATAAATATGGTTCAACAATTTATTTGAGCGATGGATATTTTTAGTATTTATTGGAGCCATGAAAAAAGGAGCTACCCAAGTGTCAAGCTCTTCATCATATTTTGGTTTAGAGTCGTCATCTTGTTGAGCGCCTTGAAAACCTTCACACAAAGCATGAGGATTAATTAGAACATTTATAAGATCAGGATCTGAATTTAGTGCAGCCATTGTTGCTTTCATGGATGCAGCCGTTCCACCAGAAAACTCTCCATTCATACCTCTCACCCTTCCTCTTACAGAAGGAGCATATTTATTAAACTTGGCCCTTACTTCCTCTTGAACAAATAAAACTCCAAGATCAAAAGGAATGCTATCAAATCCACAAGAGAAAACTATTCTTGCGCCTTTTTGTCGTGCTTCATTAGAACATTCAGAAATAATTTTGTGCATAAAACCTGGTTCACCACACAAATCAACATAATCAGTTCCTGAAGATATGCATGATGTAATAATTTTCTCTCCATATAATTGATATGGACCAACTGTCGTTAATACACATTTTGTCTGACCAACCATTGCGTCAATAGATGCCTGATCAGTGCTATCTACTATCATCATTGCAATATGAGAGGGAAGATTAAATCTATCTTTTACTTTTTCGAGTTTTTCTTTATTTCTTCCAGCAATAGCCCATGAAATATCGTCATTACTGCCATATTTATTAATTGCATACTCAACAACAAGCTTTCCAGTAAAGCCAGTTGCTCCATAAATTACAAAGTCATATTCATTTGAGTTGCTCATATTAATTCCTACATAAAAGATTAAGCATTATAATATTAAAAAATATATATATTAATTAAATGTTAAAAAAAATAAGTGAATTTTTTAGGGTGATTGGCGAGCTGAGATATATCATTCCATTGATTAAATATAAGTGGCCTGAATTAGATGAAAATGCCTCACTGGCTCATACCTTCCAAGAAACAGTTCAAAACTATGGTGAAAGAAATTTTTTATATTTTGAAGATGAAGTATGGACATATTCAGAAACGAATAAAGCAGCAAATATACTAGCAAATAAACTTTCAAATGAAGGTATAGAGCATGGAGATAGAGTCGTTTTATTTATGGAGAATAGGCCAAATTTTGTAATTTCTCTACTAGCTTTAAATAAATTAGGAGCTATCAGTGCCCTAATTAATACAAGTCTTACAGGAGGTCCCCTTGTTCATTGTATTAATACATCTGATTCAAAAAAATGTATATTTGGTGATGAATTATCTAATTCTTTAGAAGATGTTCTAACAGAAATTAATATAACTAAATCAACTGACCTATTATGGGTTGGAGACAATAATTCAAACGAATGTCCTGAATGGGCATCTAATATAAATGAAAATCTCGATCAATCAAAAGCATCAAATCTTGAAGAGACCAATAAAGTTTTAGCAGGTGACACTGCTTTCTATATATATACATCTGGAACAACTGGTGTTCCAAAAGCAGCATTATTTCCAAATGTAAAAGTGATAGCAGGATCTTATAATATCTCTAAAGCAGGATATAGATTGAATAGTGATGACTGCATGTATAATTGTCTTCCTTTATACCATTCTACAGGTCTAATTCTTGGCCTATGTGCATGTATTCAAGTAGGCGCATCCACATTCATAAAACGAAAATTTTCTGCTTCTTCTTTTTGGAGTGAAGTTCAACAATTTAAAACAAGTGCCTTCGTTTATGTGGGTGAACTTTGTAGATACCTAAGTTTCCAAGATTCCTCTGAAGATGAAATAGATAATCCAATTTCAAAAATGGTTGGTAATGGTCTGAGGCCAGATCTTTGGGATACTTTTAGGAATAGATTTAAAGTTGAGCGAATATGTGAAATATATGGGGCCAGTGAAGCTAATGGTATGTTTATGAATCTTTTAAACAAAGATCAAACAATAGGTATGACAAATACAGAAATAAAACTATTCGCTTATGATGTGGCCGAAGACAAATTGATAGTTGATCAAAATGGAAAATATATTGAAATTAAAGATCATTCTCCAGGTTTAGCTCTTATGAAAATTGGTCCAAATGCAATTTATAATGGATATACCGATGCTCAGGCAAGTGAGAAAAAAATAATACGAGATGTTATCAAAGACGGTGATAGGTGGTTTGATACCGGAGACCTCTTAAAAAAAATGGACGTTGGTTTTGCTTTAGGAAGACAGCATTATCAATTTGTCGACAGAGTTGGGGATACTTTTAGATGGAAATCTGAAAATGTTTCAACAAATGAGGTTGCTGAAATTCTTAATGCATTCGATCAGGTAAATATGGCAAATGTCTATGGGGTTAAAGTACCACAAAGCGAAGGAAGAGCTGGCATGGTTGCATTTAATTGCAATCTAATTAATTTTGACTGGGAAAAATTCTCTGAATTTGTAAACGAAAAACTTCCAAGTTATGCGCAACCAGTCTTTGTAAGGATCATTGATGTACTTGAGACGACTGGAACATTTAAATTAAAAAAGAATGACTTGAGAGATGAGGCTTATCACCTAAATAAAGTTAAAGGTGATCAAATCTTTGTTAAGAAGCCAGGTGAAAAAAGATATTTTCTTCTTGATAAGAGTTATTACGACATAATTGAAAGTGGTCAAGCTGGTTTTTAAAAAACTATTTAATATTGCTATCGATTAAAACTGCAATTAATAATGCTGGTTCATCTCCATTATTAACCCAAGCATGATTTGTTCCTCTTTGAACAACAACGTCAAACGGTTTTAAGTTTACTTCTTCCTCATCTAATATGAGAGTTACATCACCCTTTAGTAGAATAATGTAATCAATAGTTTCTGTTTTATGCATTGCGGGATGTTTTGAAGTATCAATTCTATGGTGCGCCGCACCTATTTTTTCAAAAGCATCTGCTGCGATTTCCTGCATCATTTCATCGGGAACGCCTTCTGGTAATGGATTAATTTGAAAATATCTAAACTTTGTTCCTCCATTAGGAGGAGATAAAATAATTTTTTCATCAGCCCTATCAATAGAGTCAGTTGAAATAATATCATTTCCATCAGTATTCCATATCTCAAAAAGTCCACCTACCTCTTCTCCAATAGATCTCGCTGGAGGCCCATCCATGGTAATAAAAGATCTGCCCTCTTTATTGTGTCCTGTAATTATTCTTCTCATTTTATTCTCGTATTGTTTTTAACTTATCTTTAATCTTCTCTCTTCTATCACTTTTACGCAAATCATCCCAATCAATATTTGAAGTATTCCTCATTTGATGAATCTTCATTGAGAGACCTATATCCATCTTCTCAAAGGTTTCTATTGCATTGATTGCCTCTATTCTATTGTTGCATACTAAAATCATATCGCATCCAGCCTCTACAGACTTAATTGCCTTATTTGACATAGTTAAATTACCAGATCCCAACATGCTCAAATCATCACTAAAAATTAAGCCATCATATTTAATTTGTCCCTTTAAAAAATTTTTTAACCAAAATTTAGAATAACTTGGTATCTCTTGATCAATATTTGAAAAAAGAACATGGGCACACATAACCGCATCTAATTTATTGGATAGTTCAATATAAGGCCTTATGTCCTTAATAAGTAATTCTTCTAAATTTCTGTTATCTTCTGCAAGTTCATTATGGCTATCTGCAAATATTCCACCATGTCCAGGAAAATGTTTTCCAGTAGATTTCATTCCGGCTTCATGCATTCCATCAATAAAATTAGACGTCACAGAAACAACATCTAAAACATTATTTGCAAAAGCTCTATCTCCAATAATGCTTGAGGTTTTCTCATCTATATCTAAAACTGGTGCAAAGTTTATATCGATATCAGCTGCAATTAATTCGCTTGAGATCAACCAGCCAATGTCCTTTAAAAAGTTTCTATCATTGTTTGAGTATGCAAATTTCGTTACTTTTTGCATGGATGGAATATTTGTAAAGTCTTTATTAAACCTTTGAACTCTTCCTCCCTCCTGATCGACAGCAATGATAATATTTTCTTTTATATTCCTTATCTCACTCACAAGATCTTTAATTTGATAAAAAGATTCAAAGTTTCTTGAAAAAAATATTAATCCACCAACATGTTCATTTCTTATTAATGCCTTATCATCATCTGATAAGATTGTTCCGCTAATATCAAGCATTAATCTTCCATATTGATTATTCATAGCTAAATGATATCAAAGAAAGATATTTCAGGATAAGCTTTAATGATATTGGATAAAAAGATATAT
The DNA here is from genome assembly GCA_902547295.1 of uncultured SAR86 cluster bacterium. Classification (GTDB taxonomy): domain Bacteria; phylum Pseudomonadota; class Gammaproteobacteria; order Magnimaribacterales; family D2472; genus SAR86A. The sequence goes on from CACCNJ010000001.1 coordinate 25,982, forward strand.
GTATCATAAGATAAATCATGACTTTAAGAGCCTTAATAACAGGAGCATCATCTGGTATAGGATTTTCATATGCAGAGTATCTAAAAAATGAAGGGTGGTATTTAGATCTTGTATCTAAAAATGAAAAAAGATTAGAAAATTCTAAAAAAGATCTTAAGTATGAAAAGGCCTCTTTTCACTCTGCTGATTTAAGTAAGAGCGAATCTATAGAACTTATAACTAATAACTTAGATACTCCTGATTTAATTGTAGCAAATGCCGGCATTGCAATTAACGGAGCTATTGGTAAGTTAAATAAAAAAGAAAAAGGTGATGCTTATTACTTAATGTGTGGTGGCGTAATAGATTTAATAGAGGGTTTTGTTCCAAGAATGGTGGACAATGGTGGAGGTAGAATAGTTATAATTTCTAGTATAGGTGCAATTACGGCAATGCCAAAGTCATCGATATATTCAAGTATAAAATCAGGAATACATTCTTATGGAAGATCAATTGCAAGAGAACTTAAAAACAAAAATATTTCAGTAACAGTCAGCATGCCTGGATACGTAAAAACTAATGCCCATAAAAGAGCTGGATTGGAACATTTAGAAAAAAAAGTTCCAAAATGGATGTGGATAAATGCAAAACGGGTTGTAGAAGAAACAGAAAAAGCTTCAAGACATGGTAAAATAGAAATAATACCTGGAAAAGTTTACAGATTTACAAAACCTTTTTTAGGATACCAGTCTGCTATAAATATCTGGCAATCTATGACTAAAAGGAATTAATAATCTATTAAAGTTTCAATTTTATAATTTCTTTCCGTAATTAATTTACTGCCACCCAATGAGGTTAAGTCAATAATTCCTAATATTAGTATATTTGAATTTTTAACAGCAAAATTCTCAGTAAATAATTCGGCGCATGCTATTGCAGTTCCTCCTGTTGCAACCAAATCATCAACAATAACAATTTTATGATTAGTACCTACTTCAGTATTTTTTTGAATTTCTATTGATGTACTGCCATATTCAAGATCAAAACTTTTCTGAAAGGTTTCATTAGGAAGCTTGCCAGGTTTCCTCGCCAAAATAAAAGGAAGATGTAAATCTCTAGCAATAGTTCCTGCAAAAATAAATCCTCTACTTTCAATACTTGCTACCAAGTCCGCACCGAACTCTTTTGTAATTCTTGTAAGCTCGTCACATGTTTTAGAAAAAGCTTTTGGTGTTTCTATAAGGCTTGTAATATCCTTAAACTCAATGCCATCAATTGGAAAATTATCTACTGATCTTATGTATTTCTTAAGTTCCAATGGATCTTTGCTCATTGGTTATCTTCCCAATTTGGATCTCGTTTTTGAATAAACGCATTAATGCCTTCTTTTGCATCAGCTCTTAGAGTGTTTTCTGTCATTATTTTAGATGTGTATTCATATGCATCAGCTAAAGTCATCTCATATTGTTTATAGAATGCTTGTTTACCAGTTTTTAGGGTAACCTGAGATTTTTTTGAGATTTTTTTAGCTAACTGCATGACACATTCAGTTAAACTCTCCTTTGGTACATAATCATTAACTAATGAAATTCTTTTAGCTTCCTCTGCATTCACCATATCTCCAGTTAAAAGCATCTTCATAGCATCTTTTTTATTTACATTTCTGGATAGAGCTACCATGGGTGTAGAACAAAAGAGGCCTATGTTTACTCCAGGTGTAGCAAACTTTGATATATCCGAAGTAATGGCCAAGTCACAGCTTGCAACAAGTTGACAACCGGCTGCAGTTGCAATTCCATCTACTTCTGCAATAACTGGCTTTGGACAATTTACAATTAATTGCATTAAATAGGAACATTTTTTAAATAGTTCTAAGTAATAAGATTCTCCATTATCATCCTCATTCCTAGCTTCATTTATTTCTTTTAAATTGTGTCCAGAGCAAAAAACATCTCCAGTTGCTGCAATTACAATAACCTTAAAAGAGTTATTTATAGATGCTTCCGTAATAGCTTTTGTAAGTCTTTGAATCATCAACTCAGATAAAGCATTTTTATTATCTGAATCATTTAGGGTAAGGCGAAGAATGCCATTATGATCAGATTCTGTTAAAAGGATGTTCTGAGAATTTTCTTTCATAATTTAATTAAATGCTATATGGATTTAATAGTCCAATTTAATTCTCAAGAACTTTCTTAGGACATTCATTCGTAATAAATAAAATGCCAGCATTTTTTGCAATTTGGGCAGCATTCTCATCAAAAATTCCTTCCTGTGTCCAAATAACATTTACATTAAGCACTATAGCTTCTTTTGTAATGTCGTAAACATATTCACTTGATCTGAAAATATCGACCATATCAATACTATCTTTAATCTCACAAAGTCTCGAATAGCATTTTTCTCCTAAAATTGTGTTATTAATTTCATTTGGATTAACTGGAAAAACTTTATAACCATTATTAATAAGAAAGTTCATAACTTTATAACTATCTCTTTTTTGATTTGAACTTGCTCCTATCAAAGCAATATTCTTAACTTTCTTGAGTACTAATTTTAAATTTCTATTTTTTTCAAAATTTCTAATCATAAGAACTTTAGTTATTTTTTTAAGACGAATTATGTATTATCTTAAATATTTTCTCATAATCCTATAGGAATTTTTCCAATGTGAATATTTTTTTTGGCTAGGCACTTTTGATGTAACAGAGCCTTCATTATGATTAACTTTCAATTTAGGTTCAAATATAATTTCACCACCTCTTTTTCTTACCTCATGTGCAATAATAGGCTCTTCACCCCATAAAAAAATATCATAATTAAAATTTTTATCATTTTCAAAAAAGAAACCTTTGAATATCATACAAGCGCCATGAGGAATAAATATCTTCATTCTTTCAATGTTATTTGGAGATTTGTATTTTTTAAGAATTTCTGAAAAGCTTTTCAATATGGATCTTGTAAAAGCAATTATTCTAAAAGAAATATAATTTGAATACTCAAAATCATAAATTAATATTCTTAACTTAGACATTTTTGAAACCATATTAGGATTACAATTGTTACCAAGGGAATTAATAATGCTTGGTGCAATTAAATCCATTTTATTTATATCTACTTTCTTGATTAAAGTATCAAAAAAATTATATTCAAATACTAAATCTGGGTTACAAAAAATTATAAAATCATCATTAGAAAATTCACAGTTATTCAATCCATACTCTAAACCCTTCAAATATCCTAAATTTTTTTTTGGATTTATTATTTTAGTATTTAAAAAACTTTGGCCAACTAATTCGCCGGAATTATCAACAACCAATGCTTCCCAATCATTCTGATCCTGAATACTTTCAATTAAAGAATCTAAATGAGTTCTTTGATTGAAATTAACAATAATTAATTTAATCATTCAGCTAATTTTATCCTGCTTAATTAACTATTTAAAAATCGTTTTACTTGCTGAATTATCTGACTAAACAAACCCATGCGTCTTTCCCAAATCCATTTAAGTGTTTTTATTGATGTTAGTGATTTAAAACTAATGTATATTTCAGCATTATATAAAGAAGAAATAATTCTGATTTTTTTCCATGTGCTTGGAACGTTGATATGATTATGACTAAACTTATATCTTCCAGATACACCAAGTGTTTGTATACCAAATGGCATTTGAAATGCATATCCTAGAGGCTGAGATAAAATGATTATGTCTGCTTCATCATTGGAATCATTCTTTCTAAAAGTGCCATTCTGAAAATTGCATTCCCATACCTCATTATCCCAGTCACTTACGGAAAATTTTAATGTTCCGAGTTTTAAAAATCTCCAAAAAAAAGAATTAGTTGCACTTTTCCAAACATTTAATTTATTTTCAACAAGTTCTTTTACAGTCTTTCTGTCTAAAGATTCATAAGAAAAATTATCTTCTTTATCTGACAAATTTTTATTAAAACATTGTTCGCTAACGTTATTTACCTCATCAATATTGACGGGTAAATCATTTGGGTTTTCCCACATTAATGATTTAGAATTATATGATTGCAAGCAAAGATTTAAATTTTCATCTGAAAATTTTTTTTGAACCTTCAATGGACTATTCGCGTATTTATTAATGTGAATATTGTCAGATCTGGCAAATCTAATATAACTCGCGAAAGGTACTGTTAATTTAGCATCTAATTCTTTGTGGTGATCTACCATCTTATTTAAAACATTAATAGAATCACTCTCTAAATCTGTTTCAATCCCAGTTGAGCCAGCAATCGAGAACTGATTATAAATTACATTGGGATTACCAAGATGTTTGGTTATTAATGAAGTGTCCTTATGATTAAGTTCTGTATCATTGATATTTAAAAGCCAAAAATTGTCATCTATGAAGACTGCAAGAGAGGAGTCAAGTTGTCTATGTGCATAGCATGCTAGCTTGATTCTGTTTGTAACTTTTATAATTTTCATATGAGGCATTTCAACAAAATTTTCGTAGCCAAGCCTACGAAGAGCCTCAAAAACCTTCATACTGTTATTTTTTTGAAAATAAATTGAAACCTTTTTTGTTAAATTTTCTGACAGCCACTTTAGAGTTGGGAAATGAAGATGATCAGGATGTTCATGAGATATCCATATGATATCAACATCAGAAATAGATTTCTTTATAGCATCTAAATTCGGCCTTGGATCAAGCTCCCAACCATCATTAAAAGCTGTACCAAAAAACCACGGATCCGTTAAAATTTTAGTATTATCGCTTTCTATAAGAATGCTTGCATGAGATATTAATGATATCTTTGAATAATTATTTCCACTCATAAAACTTGCTCCAGCATTTAAGAAATGAGTTAATTAGCAACTAGTATACAGCGCTTGCATAACTATTCCCACTCAATAGTTGCACAAAACACCACCTCTGAAACCCTTACTATGACAGTGTTTCCGAGTGCCCTTTTTGTGTAATACCACTTTGTCAAACTTTTATAACTCTATTGAATTTTTATTCATTTTAAACTTCTTGCAAATTTTCTTACTTTTTGCATATGCTTTTCAAAGTCACTTTTTTCCATATTTGGAAGGACTGAATAGAATCTTAAATATTTTATCTTTAGTCCACCTGATTGAAATACAGACTTCTTTAGTCTCCTATAGGGAATATTATCGAAAAGAGAAAAATTAAAATAACTTACCATCGGTCCTCCATAAGTCATTGAAACAATACCAATTTTATTTTTCATTGCTCCAGCAACAGGATATCCATAATTCCCAAAAAACTTGCTATCAGGTAATAACGATTTGTAAGAAAAAAACCATGTTGGATGAAGAACCCAGTCAATCCAATTTTCTAGGACACCACTCATTCTTAAATTATGACAAGCACTCATTAAAAACATAACATCAGCATCTTCAAGTCTATTTCTATAATCTGTTACTAACTTTGGAGGTGGATTTATATCACTTCTATAAAATGGTAATTGTTCTTCTTCATCAAATAAATTAATCAAATCTATTTCATGTCCAATTTTTTTTGCTTCATCAATAAAGGCATCTCTCACGGATGCATTAAATGAATCTTTAGTATTGTAATGACCGAAAACTATACAAATTTTCATCTTATTCCCACTCTATAGTTGCACAAAACACCACCTCTGAAACCCCTACTATGACTGTGTTTCTGAGTGCTATTTCTTGATTTATAGACTTTGTCAAACTTTTATAACTCAAAATTTTTATTTCCTAAGTCTTTTGGATAGTTTAGGAGCATAAATATTTATACCCAAATAATTTCTTACAAAGTTTTGTCCGATAATATAAGTTATACCAATTATTAAAATCCACCAAGAAATATCTTCTCTTACACAAAAATATATAAGTACACTGATGGCAACAAAATCAGCAATATTCATAAAAGCATCAATCCAAAAATATTTACTCTTACTCATTTTGTCACTCCCACTCAATAGTAGAACACCTCTGAAACCCCTTATTTGCAAGGTTCTGTAAATGGTGTGTCACATTTGTGTCATATGAATTATTCATTTTTTAATTTGTTTGTTTACCAACTTCATTTTTTCAAGATTTAAACCTTTTATATTCACTAAATTGCTAAAAATTGTTGCGAATAGTCGAATAGAATAATTTTCAACTTCATCAAGAAGGAAACTATATTCGGGATGAAGTTCAAAAAATAAAAACTGATCAAATTTTTCCATAGCAACTCTTGAAGAATTTTCTTTAACTCTATCACCAAAAGTATTTGCCTTTCCTACATAAATTTGATCATCATCTTTATTATTTAAGATGTATATAACATTTGCTCTTGAAGAATATCTTTTCAGTTCTTTTTTAGGTATCCACCTATCAGAATAATCAATGAACAATTTGTCTTTCTTTTTAGATTTATTTTGGTCCTCATAGAATGCAAATAAATTTTTATCTTCTAAAAAATAAAACATCTGATCAAAATCTGTCTCTTGTTTAGAGATTACCTTGACTCTGAAGATGTTATCTTTTTGATGAATAAACTCTAAAAGTTCTTTGAGTTTTGGTTTTGCTTTATTTCTTGTTGAAGCATAACTGTATATCATCAATTTTCTTATCTCTTTCAGAGTTTCTAATTCTCTGTCATAAAAAATTTGGACAACTTCTCTTTCTGGATATATTGTTTTCGATCTATTTTTTATTTTTCCCTTGTTGTTTATTCGTGCAATTCTTATTTTTGCTTTACGTTTTTTTCCATTTATTAATAAGATAATTTCTTTGAATTTTGTTTTTTCATTTAAATTAAAAAATTTTATATATTCTGAGTAAACTGCTTTTTGTAAAGTAAATCCCCAATGGAAAAAGTAATACCCAGGAACAACATAAAAAGAACTCAGTTTATTCATTCAATTATTATGCCATGCACTTATGACTTTCAATAGTTCTTAAAGTGTGTCAGATTTGTATTTGTAAGATTTGGAAACCTGCATTCCTACATTGAAGTGACAAATTGTGTCACGCGTAAACTACTGATATAAGGTAATTATTTCATTCCCACTCAATAGTTGCAGGAGGTTTGCTTGAGATATCATACACGACCCTGCTGACTCCCTCTATCTCATTTACAATTCGATTCGATACATTTTCTAAAAAATCATATGGTAGATGTGCCCATTTTGCTGTCATAAAGTCTACTGTTTCAACAGCTCTTAAAGCAATCACTTCAGCATATCTTCTTTCATCTCCAACCACACCAACAGATTTAACAGGAAGTAAGACTGCAAATGCTTGGCTAATTTTTTCATATAATTCTGCTTTAATAAGTTCCTCAATAAAAATATTATCTGCTTGTTGTAAGATTGATATCTTTTCCTTTGTAATCTCACCAATAATTCTTACTCCTAATCCAGGCCCTGGAAAAGGATGTCTCTCAAGCATTTCTTTTGGAATTCCTAGCTCAATTCCGAGTCTCCTTACCTCATCTTTAAATAAATCTCTTAGGGGCTCGATTAGATCTAATTTCATTTCTTCAGGAAGTCCGCCAACATTATGGTGAGACTTAATAACTCTCGCTTCATTTGATTCAGAGCCTGACGACTCTATGACGTCTGGATAAATAGTTCCTTGAGCTAAAAACTTTATATCTTTTAATTTTATAGCTTCTGCATCAAAAACATCTATGAAAGATCTCCCTATAATTTTTCTTTTTTGCTCAGGATCATCAATATTTTCAAGGTGTCTTATAAATAAATCTTTGCTATCAGATTTGATAACATTTAAATTCATGTTTTCTTTAAACGTTTGCATAACTTGGTCGCTTTCACCCTTTCTTAATAATCCGTTATCAACAAAAACACATGTTAAATTCTTTCCAATAGCTTTATGTAACAATACAGCGGTCACTGAGGAATCAACTCCACCAGAAAGACCAAGCAGAACTTTATTATTGCCTACTTTAGATTTAATATCTTCAATTCTTGAAGATATTAAATTATCCATCTTCCAATCGTTACATGCGGCACAAATATTGAAGATAAAATTCTTGAGTATCAATAATCCATTTTCTGTGTGCGTAACTTCTGGGTGAAATTGAATAGCATAAATTGGTAAATTTTTATGCTGCATTGCTGCAATTGGTGCAGTGGAGGTTAATGCTGTTAATTCATATTCGTCAGGTAAGTCTTGAACTTGATCACCATGACTCATCCATACGTTAATTTTTCTATTTAAATTTTTGAATAATAATGAGTCTGAAACTATTTCAAGCTCAGCATGTCCAAACTCTTTTTTGTCTGCAGATATAACATGACCACCCATTTGCTCTGCTAAAGTTTGCATTCCATAGCAAATCCCAAGAAGCGGGATATTTAAATCAAAAATTACTTGAGGCACCCTTGGAGTATAGCTGTCTGTTACTGAGTTTGGGCCTCCAGAAAGAATAACGCCCTTAGGATTAAGTTTAATTATTTTTTCTTCATCAATATCCCATGGGAGGATTTCTGAATAAACATCAAGTTCTCTTACACGTCTTGCAATTAACTGAGTATATTGGGACCCAAAATCTAAAACTAAAATAGTATCTATAGTTTTGTTGTCAACTGATAAATCACTCATTAATTATTAGCTTCTTTGATAATTAGGAGCCTCTTTTGTAATCATCACATCATGTACATGGCTTTCAGTCATTCCAGCATTAGTTATTTCAATAAATTGACTGTCTAGCTGCATAGATTTGATATCTTTACAGCCTACATATCCCATACTTTGTCTTAAGCCACCCTCGAGTTGATTTATTACATTTATAACTAATCCTTTATAAGGCACCCTTCCCTCAATGCCTTCTGGAACTAATTTATCTGATTGAATATCCTCTTGGAGATACCTATTGGCGTCATTTCTTTCTGTCATTGCACCAATAGATCCCATTCCCCTATAAGTCTTGAAACTCCTTCCTTGAAAAAGTTCAACTTTACCAGGCGCTTCTTCAGTTCCAGCAAATAAACTTCCAAGCATAACTGAATCAGCTCCAGCAGATATTGCCTTTGCGATATCACCTGAAAATCTTATACCACCATCTGCAATAATTTTAACGTTATTTTTTTTAAGTGCTTCTTTTATTTCTAGAATAGCTGTTATCTGTGGAACTCCGATGCCTGCAATAATTCTAGTAGTACAAATTGATCCTGGACCCATTCCAACTTTAACAGCGTTAACTCCAGCTTTTGCTAATTCCACTGCAGCGTCAGCAGTTGCTATATTCCCTCCAATAATTTCAATATCTTCAAATGAATTTTTTATGGTTTTTATAGTCTTTAAAACATTTTTAGAATGGCCATGCGCACTATCAATTACAAAAACATCGACTCCGGCATCAAAAAGCGCCTCGGCTCTTTCTAGTGTATTTTGTTCTGTACCTATTGCAGCAGCGACTCTTAGTCTTCCAGAATCATCTTTAGTTGCATTTGGATGTTGCGCAGATTTTTCGATATCTTTCATTGTGACAAGCCCTGATAAATTTTTGTTTTCATCTAGAACTAAAACTTTTTCAATTCTATTTTTATACATTAATTGCATAACATCTTCTTGAGAAAAACCTTCATTAACAGTAACTAGTTTCTCAAAAGGCGTCATAATTGTTGAAACATTAGAATCCATATTTTCTGCATATCTAAAATCTCTCCCCGTAACAATTCCTTTTAATTGTCCATTATCGACTACAGGCATTCCCGAAATGCTAAGTTCATTTGTAAGATTTTTTAACTCTTCAATTGAATTTGTTGAACTAATTGTTACAGGGTCACGAACAATTCCACTTTCATATTTTTTAACTGTTTTTACTTCACTAGCCTGTTTTTCAATTGAGTTATTTTTATGTATAACACCAATTCCTCCAGCTTCAGCAAGTGATATAGCCATTTTTGATTCGGTCACTGTATCCATGGCAGCTGATAATAGAGGCATCTTTAAAGTGATATTCTCTGTTAGATTAGATGATATGTCTGCTTCACTTGGAAGAAAGTCGCTATAACGGGGAAGAAGTAGAACGTCATCGAATGTTAACGCTTTATGTTTTAATTTATCCATATCAGATTATATCCAAACCCGTTAAGAAAAAAAAGGTAACAGATGATTTGAAAACTAAACTTTATTTTTAATATTTGAAATTAAATCCTTTAATTCAGGTTTATTTATTTCAATCTCTTCAATAGAAAGGCCGTCAAGTTCATGAGGAAATACAAGCCATTTATTAGTCTCATGAAGATAATAATCAGGAACATTATCAGTAAGATTTTTTTCAGGTTTAAAGTAAGGTGTAGCAACTCTTATTTCAGGAGTATTTTTTTTACAAGCAGATCTTAGATCGCTGATTATTTGTTGAATTGAGTGTCCAGTATCATGAACATCATCCACAATTAGCAATCTATCTTCAGATTCTAGCTGCCTAATAACATAATTCAGACCATATACCTGAACACTTTCTTTCTTTTCATCTATACCAGAATAATACGAAGTTCTAATTGCAACATGGTCAGATTGAATTCCAAGATAACTAAGGAATTCTTGTACAGCTATTCCGATTGGAGCCCCACCACGCCAAACTCCAACAATATAATTTGGTTCATAACCACTTTTAAAAACGTTCCAAGCTAGCTGGAAAGAATCTTTTAGCAAATCCTCTGATTTTATAAATAATTTATCCATTAAAATGTAGATATAAATTTACATTAAATGGAGATTATAACTGCATAGCTATAATTTATCAGAAGTTATAACTTAATCTAGTCATTACCTGTCTTGGTGGTATTAGCTCAATACCGGTTGCAGCAACACCAAAAACATCAGTCATGCTTGAGTTTACTCCATTCTCATCTGTTGCATTTAACAGAAGAAAATCAAGATCCATATTGTTTGGAAAATCTATCCCTACAGTCAAATTAAATATTTGATACTCAGGAACAGTATCAACAAATGGGTTATTAGACACACGTTGCATGAACTCTCCTCTTCTAATGAACTGCAAAATAACATTTATAGGATTACCAGAAGCAAGTTCTCCTTCATAAGTTAAAGTAGCATCGGCAGTAAATTCAGGTGTTTTAGCTAACATATTTCCTTTAACATCTTCTCTTAAGTCATATCTTTCTTGTTCTTCTTCTAAGAAATATTGATATGCTAATACATTATCAAGCACTTCATATTCAGATGTAACTTCCGTATCAATAAATCCGAGGTTCATATCAAAAGTTATTGAATCACCTAATAGGGCTGTAAACTCGATTTCGACTCCATCCATTTCAGAATTTGGAATATTGGCTACACCACCGCGGTATGGGTCTGGGTCAGTTGCTTGAAATTGTAAGTTTTCATAATCATATGAAAATACTGCTATATTTGCCCTAGCTTTTCCGTTAAAAAAATCTGATTTAAGACCAAACTCTAAAGACTCTAGATTTTCAGATTCAAAAGCTCTAAAAACCATTGGTGTAACTACTGGCGATGTAAATCTGAAAGCAGCATCAAGCTCTTCTCTGGTACTAAAACCATAAGTAAGGTTTGTTCCGCCTGGTTTGGATCCAATTGTATATGAGGCATAACCCATTGTTGATCCATTGAAATCATATTCAACAGCAATTTTTCCAGTAGTTTCATCTGAGCTACTTGAAAGGTTATCGCAAACTGTTGTAAAAAAATTTTTAACACAAGATTCAACTTCATCATCTATATATCGTAAACCACTGATAAGACGCAACTGATCTGAAAAACTATATGTTGTTTGTGCATATACTGAAAAAGATTCCCTTGTCGGAAAAGTATCTGTTACAAAATCAAATTCAAAAAAGAACCATGGATCAGGTCCATTAACATCATAACAATAATTTGGATTAGCAAAAGATTCTCTACAATCATAAATAAGTACACCATTGTTATCATCAGCACCTATCTCGTCTACATATCCACGAATAATATTCTCTATTTCATGCTCCATGAAAAATGCACCAACTGTCCAGTCAAGCTTTCCATCCATTAGAGGCTCATTTGAAATTAGATTAACCTCAAAAGTAGTTGTATCAACCAAAGACGTCTCAGGATTAAATTCTGCTTGAGGATATGTTACACCTGCAAAGCCAGGTATCGATAACATAAGCTGTCTTCCAAATGAGTGTCTATCGTTATCTCTAACAACCAAAATATCATCTTCCTGAACACTAGCCATCACTTTAAGATTAGCAAATCCAAGATCTGATTCATAAGTAAGAGCAAAAACCTTTGAGCTCAACTCTTGTTTAGACATTGTATCTTGATTTAATTCTCTAGGATCAGGCGCTAGATAATCATCGATGCCCTTCATAGCAGCTCCATTTCTATCAGAGTCAAAGTATTGTGCAAAAAATCTAAGAGAAGAGGTATCACTTAATTCCATCATCCAATCACTTCTTAAGCTTATGCTATTTGCATCATCTAATTCTTGACCAAGCTGAATATTTTCACTAAATCCATCTCTTTTTACAGAAGAAAAAGAAAATCTTGTTGCAAGGGTATCAGATATTGGGAAATTAGTTGAGGAACTAACTTTCATAAGACCATAATCACCAGCAGTTACTTGCACTTTCGAGCTTAGAGAATCTGTTGATGGTTTTTTACTAATAACATTTATTGCTCCACCAGTAGAGTTTTGACCAAATAATGTTCCCTGAGGACCTCTTAAAACTTCAATACGCTCAACATCTAAGAAATCTGTTTGGAGAGAAAAAGGTGATGCTATAAAAATGCCATCCATATGATAAGCAACTGACGGAGCAGCAATGGCGTTTTGGTTTGTTTCATTACCAACACCTCGAATAGAAATAACTGTTTTATAACCTTCATTCTTTGCAACTGTGACGCCTGGCACAACTGCAGTGAGGTCTACAAACGATGTGATATTTTTTGTTTCAATTTCGGTGTCAGTAATAGCTGTAACAGCTTGAGAAACATCTTGGAGACTTTCATCTCTTTTTTCAGCTGTAACAATAACTTCTTCAAAAACACTTTGTTCGTCTTGTGAATAAGCATTAAAATGAAGGATAAAAATAGTTGCTACTAGTATCTTAGGTAGTTGATTAATTCCGAATTTCATAAGTGATCCCTTTTTTCATTTGTATAATATTTACATGCAATATGTATGCCAAAAAATCATCTCTAAAAAAGAAAATATAATTACAATAAATGACTATTTAACTTTCAATTAATTGTATACTTTTAATTCTAATAAAATTTTTAAATTTAAAAATTTATGAAACAAACTTTAGATCAGATTTTTAAACTTCAAGATAATCATACCACCATTAAAAAAGAATTTTTAGCTGGATTTACAACATTTATTACTATGGCATACATAATATTTGTGAATCCACAAATAATGGCATTAAGTGGTATGGATCAAGGAGCAATTTTCGTTGGAACATGTCTTGCCGCAGCAATAGCATGTTTTGTGATGGGTTTTTTGGCTAATTGGCCAATAGGATTAGCTCCGGGCATGGGGCTTAACGCTTTTTTTACATATACAGTAGTTGGAGAAATGGGTTACTCATGGGAAGTAGCATTGGGTGCTGTATTTTTAGCAGGTGTGTTATTTTTTATCATGAGTATCACAAAGTTAAGAGCTTGGATGATATCAAGCATTCCTCTAAATCTAAGAATTGCCATGGGTGCTGGAGTGGGTTTATTTATTGGACTAATTGGCTTAAAAAATGGTGGAATAATTGTGGGTAATCAAGCTACCCTTTTATCGCTTGGTGAATTTTCCCAAATCGAGACACTTCTTGCTGCGATAGGATTTCTAATTATTTCAATTTTATCTGTTAGAAAAGTAACAGGAGCAATCATAATTGGTATTTTAACAACAACTTTAATTGCATATTTTGTAGGCTTAATAGAATTTAATGGGCTAGTGTCATATCCACCTGAAATAGCACCAACATTTATGAAACTAGACATTCTAGGAGCATTAAATCTTGGAATGTTGGCTATAATTATGTCATTTTTATTTGTTAACTTATTTGATACAACCGGAACACTCCTTGGTGTAGCTACAAGAGCAAACTTAATTAGAAATGATGAAAAATCTGATGGACTTAATAAGGCTCTTAAAGCTGATAGTAGTGCAAGTATATTTGGAACATTTTTTGGCTGTTCTCCTGTCACAAGTTATGTCGAAAGCTCAGCTGGTGTTGAAGCGGGAGGCAGAACTGGACTTACTTCTATAGTTGTTGGTCTATTATTTTTATTTGCTATATTCTTATCTCCTCTTGCTTCTATAATTCCACCATATGCTACTGCAGGAGCTCTTATATATGTAGCGATTTTGATGCTGAGCGGTATGGAAAAATTGAATTGGTCTTCAACCGCTGAACTTTTACCTGCACTTGTTATCATAGTAATGATTCCATTAACATTTTCAATTGCAGATGGAATCGCTTTAGGTTTTTTGACCTATGTTTTTTTGAAAATATTTAATGGCGAATATAGAGATATTGCCTCAGGTGCCTGGTTCTTAACCTTAATTTTTATTTCAAAATTTATATTCTTATAAAACCAAACCTAATATATAAATAATTGTTAAGCCAGCATTTAGCACTATAAGTGACATTTCTCTCCATAAATATCCAACAACCACCCATAAAGAGTTAGCAATTATGAATGCCCAATGGTGGTATTCTTGGGCAGGAACAAAGCTTGCTAGTAATGCAGCAAGAATTAATATTGATGTTGCAATCCATGCTAAAAATTGAAATGGCTTTTCGTTTTGCTCCATTTTTTTTAAGACTGCTGAAGATTTTCAAAAAGTGCATCTGTTTTAGATGCACAAATAAAGTCATTCTTATGAAGACCTTTAATTTTGTGTGACCACCATGTAACAGTCACATTTCCCCATTCAAGTATTATCTCTGGATGATGGTCTTCTTTCTCAGCAAGGTCAGCAACTTTATTCAAAAAATTACGAGAATCATGATAGTTTAAAAAAACAAATGAACATATAATTTTTTTTATGTCATCATCTTCAAAAACTCTCCAAGATGGTATTTGAGATAATAATTCTTGAATTTCTTTGTCTTCTAAAACAGGAGCATCTGCTCTACAAGCCTCACAACTACTAGTCGCTAAGTCTTTAGTCAATTTATATTCCGCCCTTAGCTAACTTTGATGGATCGAGTAACTTAGCGAGTTTTGCTTTTGGTATGTCAGTCTCCTCAGCAGCAACATCAATTATTTGTCTGTTTTCTTTATAAGCTTTTTTAGCAATAAATGCAGCCTTTTCATATCCAATTATTGGATTTAATGCAGTTACAAGAATGGGATTTTTTGATAATGATACTTCCAGATTTTTCTTGTTAACTTTAAAGCTGCTAATAGCATTTTTTGATAGAACATTCATTGCGCCTGATAAAAGATTAATACTTTTAAGAAGGTTGTAAGCTA
This sequence comes from uncultured SAR86 cluster bacterium, assembly GCA_902547295.1. Taxonomy (GTDB): domain Bacteria; phylum Pseudomonadota; class Gammaproteobacteria; order Magnimaribacterales; family D2472; genus SAR86A. The sequence goes on from CACCNJ010000001.1 coordinate 41,393, forward strand.
CAACTGGTAACATAACATTAAGTTGAAAATTGCCAGATTGAGCAGCAACTGTTATTGATACATCATTCCCAATAACATCAGCTGATGCCATTGCAACTGCTTCAGGAATAACTGGGTTAACTTTACCAGGCATGATACTACTCCCGGGTTGAAGAGCTTTTAACTCAATCTCAGAAAGTCCTGCTAACGGACCACTATTCATCCATCTAAGATCATTTGATATTTTCATAAGAATTAAGGCTAGATTTTTAAGTTCTCCAGATAACTGAACGGAACAATCTTGTGCACTCAATTCATGATAAAAGTTTTTGCTAGGAACACATTTATTGCCCTTTCCCAAAAGTTTTGTCATTTCCTGAGCAAAATATTTCGAGAAATTTTTGTGAGCATTAATCCCGCTCCCAACAGCTGTTCCACCTTGTGGTACCTGAAGTAGTTTTTTTTCAATAATTAACAGCATTTCTTTTGAGGACTTTAGTTGACTTGACCAAGCGTAAAGTTCTTCTGCAAAATCAACAGGCATGGCATCCATGAGATGGGTTCGACCAGTTTTAATAGTACCTCTCAATGAAATAGCTTTTTTTTCAATAGTGATTATTAATTTATCTAATGCGGGATAAAGTTTTTTTGTTAAATCCATGTGTGAGCTTATCTTGATGGCTGTTGGTATAACATCATTGCTACTTTGACTCATATTGACGTCATCATTTGCATTGACATCAAGCTTGGCATATTTACTTGCTAAATTTGCAATAACTTCGTTTGCATTCATGTTAGAACTAGTTCCAGAACCAGTTTGAAATACATCAATTGGAAATTCGTGATGATGTTTTTCTTGCCACACTTCCTTTGCTGCTCTGGATATAGCCTTGGATTTCTTTGAAGATATTAACTTTAATCTCAGATTTGCCCTTGCCGCTGCATCCTTTATTAAACCTAATGATGAGACAAATGACTTTGTAAATGGAAAATCCATCTTTATTCCACTTATTGGAAAATTATTAACAGCTCTTTGTGTTTGAGCGCCCCATAGAGCCTTTGATGGAACTTTAACTTCACCTAAGCTATCTTTTTCTATTCTATATTTCATATTTATTAGTATATTTGATAAGCTATTTTAACATTATAGAGCTATGGAGAATAAAAACTATGTCAAATGTTACACCTATTAAAATAGATACTACTGATGGAAGGTTGCCTCTCAAAGAAAAAGGCCTAGTTTTTCAAGAGTTTGCAAATCCTGCTGAAGAAAGACGTAACCAACTTGAAAAACTTGCTGCAGGATTCAGGTTATTTGATTATTTTGGTTTTAATGAGGGTGTTGCTGGACACATAACTTATAGAGATCCTGAATTTAAAGATCATTTTTGGGTAAATCCACTTGGTGTTCATTTTTCTCAAATATCTGTATCAGATCTTTTACTAGTTAATCATGATGGTAAAGTAGTTCAAGGTGATAAAGATGTTAATGTTGCTGCATTTGCTATTCACTCAAGGCTTCATAAAGCAAGACCTGACGTCAATGCTGCTGCTCATTCTCACTCAATATATGGAAGAACTTTCTCAACGTTAGGAAAATTGCTTGATCCAATATCTCAAGATGCATGTGCATTTTACGAAAATCAAGGCATATATAAGGATTTTTCAGGGGTTGTTGAAGAAGTGGATGAAGGAGACGAAATAGCAAAAGCTCTTGGAGATAAAAAAGTAGCTATATTACAAAATCACGGCATTTTAACTACGGGACCATCAGTTGACATTGCACTATGGTTTTACATGTCTATGGAAAGATGTTGTCAAGCACAGTTGATGGCTGAAGCTGCAGGAGAACCAATTTCAGTATCACATGAGACGGCAGTCAAAACTAGGGAATTCATCGCTAACGATATAGCTGCTTGGGCAAGTTATCAACCTGCATTTGATAAAATAGTTAAAATGCAGCCTGATTTATTGGATTAGTCTATATAATTGCTTTAGTTTCTAGACATTCTTCTAGACCATGAAGACCATGCTCTCTTCCATTTCCTGAAGCTTTATATCCTCCAAAAGGAGCTCCAGTTCCTCTTGCGCCTCCATTAATTATTACTTGTCCAGCTCTTATTTTTCGAGCAACTTCTCTGGCATGATCGGGATCACCTTGAACATAACCTGCAAGACCATATTCAGTATCATTAGCAATATTGATAGCCTCTTCTTCATTATTATATTTAATCATTACAAGAACAGGGCCAAATATCTCTTCTTTAGCTATCGTCATATCATTTGTCACATTTGCAAAAACTGTGGGTCTAACGTAGTAACCTTTTTCACATCCATCTGGTTTTTCAACTCCTCCTGCGACTAATGTTGCGCCCTCTTCAATACCTATTTCTATCAATTTAATAATTTTTTCGTATTGAACTTTATTTGCAATTGGTCCTAATCTATATTCACCATTTGGGTCTCCAATAGTAGTACTGTTTGCAGTTGCTGCAGCAATTTCTACAGCCTTATCGTAATTCTTTGAGGAAACAAGCATTTTTGTTGGAGCGTTACATGATTGTCCTGAATTTAAAAAACAATGTCCTGCACCGCCTTTTACAGATTTTTCTAGATCAGGCACATCATCAAGAATTATGTTTGAAGATTTTCCGCCAAGTTCTTGATGAACACGTTTTACCGAACTTGCAGATGCTTGTGCTACAGCAATTCCAGCTCTAGTTGAACCAGTAAATGACATCATAGCTACATCTGGATGCTCTGATAATGCTGCTCCAACAGTAGGTCCATATCCATTGACTACGTTAAATACTCCATTAGGTACACCCGCTTTATCGAATACTTCTGCTAGAAGCATTGCGCAATAAGGAGATATTTCACTAGGTTTAAGGACCATAGTGCAACCTGCTGCCAATGCCGCAGAAACTTTTGTTGTAATCTGGTTCATTGGCCAATTCCATGGAGTTATCATGCCAATTACTCCAATAGGTTCTTTTATTAAAGTATAGTCTCCTTCTGGTCTTTCAAATTCATAACTCTCTAATGCATCCAAAGTTTCTTGGATATTTTTAATTCCAGTCTTAGCTTGCGCTGCTTCTGACAGCCAGATTGGTGATCCCATTTCTTTAGAAATAGTTTGAACAAAATCATTATATCTAGCTTCATACTCTGTAATTATGTTTTTGAGTAATTCAATTCTTTGAGCCTTTGTTGTTTGTTGAAAAGATGAAAAAGCAACCAATGCAGCACTAACAGCTTTATCAATATCCTCTTTAGTACCAGCAGCAACTTGTCCAATTACTTCTTCATTTGCAGGATTTATCACATCAATTGTTTCGTTTGATTCTGATTTTACCCACTCACCATTTATGTAAAAGTTTAAATCATTACTCATTATTAGTTCTCCAAGAAATATATAACCTAAATTATAACTAAATACTATTTAATGAACTATTTTTATCAAAATAATCCAGCAATTTTATTATTTTCGTCAAGTCCAATAGCTTCTGCTGCTGGAACTCTTGGAAGGCCAGGCATCGTCATAATTTCACCACATACTACTACTACAAATTCTGCACCAGCTGATAGTCTTACTTCTCTTATTGGAACTTCATGACCAGTTGGAGCTCCCATTAGCAATGGATCGGTAGAAAAACTGTATTGTGTTTTTGCCATACAAACAGGATAAGAACCAAAGCCATCATCTTCTAACGTCTTAAACTGATTTCTAACTCTTTTGTCAGCGATAATGTCTTGAGCTCCATAAATGTTTTGAGCAATATATTTAGTCTTATCCCACAAGGACATAGCATCCTCATATAAGGTATTAAACTCAGACATATTTGAATCAGCTACTTTAGCAACTTCCACAGCAAGTTCTGATGCTCCCTGGCCACCTTTTTCCCAATGTGAAGAAATTTTGCATTGAACACCAAGATTCTTACAGAAATTTATTATTGCAATATGTTCTTTTTCAGTATCAGAAACATAATTATTAATAGCGACAACAACTGGAACTCCAAATTTATTTATATTTTCAACGTGTTTTTCTAAATTTTTACAACCTAATGTAACTGCATCGACATTTTCTGTTCCTAAATCTTCTTTCTTCACACCACCATGCATTTTAAGTGCTTTTGTTGTTGCAACTAGAACAACTGCATCAGGTTTAAGGCCTGATTTTCTACATTTAATATCAAAAAATTTTTCTGCGCCTAAGTCTGCACCAAATCCAGCTTCAGTAACTACATAATCTGCAAGTTTTAATGCTGTTTTTGTTGAAACAACTGAATTACAACCATGAGCTATGTTTGCAAATGGACCACCATGCATAAAAGCAGGATTATTTTCTAAAGTTTGTACTAAATTTGGTTGAAAAGCGTCTTTAAGCAATGCCGTGATGGCACCATCTGCTTTAAGTTGACTAGCTCTAACTGGTTCATTTGATTTTGTGTAGCCTATAACAATATTACCAATTCTTTTTTGAAGATCCTCAATATCAGAGGCCAAGCAAAAAACTGCCATAATTTCTGATGCTACTGTAATGTCAAATCCACTTTGTCTTGGTATGCCATTACCTGTTCCACCAAGACCACATGTAATATCTCTTAAAGACCTATCATTCATATCAACAACACGTTTCCAGGTTATTCTTCTAGGGTCAATATTTAGTTCATTATCCCAATGAATATGATTATCGATCAGTGCAGATAAAAGATTATGAGCTGCCCCTATTGCATGAAAATCTCCTGTGAAGTGAAGGTTGATATCAGTCATAGGAATAACTTGAGCATATCCACCCCCGGCTGCACCTCCCTTCATGCCAAAACACGGTCCTAAGCTTGGTTCTCTCAAACAAATCATTGCTTTTTTACCAATGTGACATAATCCATCAACTAGTCCAACACTTGTAGTAGTTTTTCCTTCTCCTGCTGGAGTTGGAGATATTGCTGTAACCAAAATTAACTTTCCATTTTCATTTTTTGAAACAGAATCTATAAAATCAGAATTTAATTTAGCTTTATCATCACCAAACTTAATTAAATTTTTTTCATTAATATCTAGTACTGAAGCTATTTCATCAATTGGTTTTTTGTTTGCAGCATTAGCTATCTCTAAATCACTTGGATAAGCAGTCATAATTCCTCCGTTAACCCTAAAATTAACAATCAGTATACATAAGAGATTTTGCGATAACTACAAAATTTTTTTAATTTTTTGCTGCACTGAATGCATCAATCGCCCTCAGTCTTGATTCCTTTAGATCTAATATTTGTTTAGGATAATTTAGTTGACCTCTAATCTTTTCAGATGGGTCATGAATTTCTTTTTTATCTAAATCTTTTAACTCTTTAATATACTTTTTAATGAATAGTCCATCTGCATCAAAATTATTTGATTGAGTTATTGGGTTAAAAATTCTAAAGTAAGGTGCCGCATCTGTACCAGTGGAGCTGCTCCATTGCCAACCACCATTATTTGAAGAAAAATCTCCATCTAGAAGATTTTCCATAAAAAAAGCCTCTCCCAATCTCCAATCATGTAACATATTTTTTGTAAAAAACATTGCAACCACCATTCTTAATCTATTATGCATCCATCCCTCAGCAGTAAGTTGCCTCATCGCAGAATCTATTATTGGAAATCCAGTTCTGCCGGTCTTCCATGCCTCAAATTCATTTTTATCAAACCTCCATTTAATATTTTTTGTATAGTCTTGAAATGGCATTCCTTTACTAACCTTTGGAAAACTATGCATGATATTTTTATAAAATTCTCTCCAAATAATTTCATCTATCCACTTTACTATCCCGGTTTCTCCAGAGTCTAGTTCAAAATTATTTTTCTTAAGGGCCTCCAATATGCATCTTTTTGATGAAATTATCCCAGATGCTAAATAAGGTGATATTCTGCTTGTTCCATCGATAATTGGATCATTTCTATCTTTAGAATATCTTAAAACTTTATGATCTAAATAATCATCTAAAATTGACATTGCATTTTCTTCTCCTACACTCCATAAAGACATATCAACCAAATGAGTTTTTTTAAAATCAAAATTAAATTCATTTACATTCGAACTAATCCCAGTGTCATTTTTAGCAGTATAGTTAAACTCTATATCCAATAAGTCTAAGTTGAAGTTCTCGATCCACCTTCTTTTAAATGGGGTGAAGACTGAATAAGGTTTGTCTTCTTTTGTCTTAATCGTTCCTGGAGAATATACAACCTGATCATCAAAAGTTTCATGTTCTATACCATTGTCACTAAGAGTTTTTTGAACTTCTTCATCACGTTTGCTCTCATCAGTACCAAACATGTTATTCCAATACACTTTTGATATTGATTTTTCATTAACGAAATCTAGTATCTTTGATGGATTATCTCCAAATCCCTCTGAATCAATGATGGTAAGAGGAATATTAATTTTTTCTAGGGAACTAGACAAATTTTTTAGGTTACTAATAATAAATTCGATCTTGCAGTTGGCTTCGTTATGAACTTTAATTTGTTCTTTTGAGAAAATATAAATGCAGTAAATCTCATCAGAAGCAATGCATGCATTTCTTAAAGCTGGATTATCATCCATTCGTAGATCGCTTCTCAGCCAAACTAAACTTTTCATATGTTTAAATATTCGAATTCGAAAAAACTACATCAACTTGAAAATTTTCTCTTTGGTTAGAGATTTCTGCAGTTCCTCCAGATGATTCTACTATAGCAGCTCCAGCAATTACATCCCACAAATAGATGCCTTTTTCCTGATATTGTTCGACTTTACCTGACGCAACATAACATGCAGCCATAGCTGCAGAACCCATCATTCTTATTTTCTGCCATTTTTGCATATCATCTATCATATTATTCAATGTTTGTTCTGAATAATCTAAATCATGTGGCAAGCCAGTTATTAATATGCCGTCCTCTTTGTTAGTTATATTAGATACCTTAATAGTCTGATCATTCATGACTGATTTTTTATTATGAGTATCGCCAACATACATATCATCATTATTGAAATCATATATAACACCAAGGATTGGCTTCATATCCTTTACTAAGCCAATAGAAATACAACATATAGGAATATTTCTATTATAGTTAGCTGTGCCATCAAGAGGATCAATAACCCAAAAAGTATCACCCAAGTCATCATTAGATTTCCCACTTTCTTCAGCTAAAATTGGAAAAGATGATTTCTCTGTAATAATGGTTTTTATTAAATCTTCAGATTCTATATCAGCCTTTAATTTTGTATCCTTAGAATTAGAATTAAGTCTCAAATTAAATTCAGACTTATTTTTTATTAATAGAGTGCCGGATTTCTTTGCTGCTTTTTTTGCTAAACTTATTTCATTGCTTAAATTTTGAAATTCCATCTAACCTTTGTAAGTGACTCTGTAGATTACATTGTATTTATCATCTGATAACAACATAGAGCCATCATTCATTATGTATGGTGACACTGGTCTTCCCCAAGCAGATTCATTTGATAACCATCCTGTTATAAAATCTTCTTGATAAAGATAATTACCATCATCGTCAAGTTTTACAAAAACTACAGTATATCCAGATTTTTTTGTTCTATTCCATGATCCATGAAGTGCAATAAAAATACTATTTTTATATTTTTTTGGGAATGTATCATTATCGTAAAATGCAATTCCTAGGGGAGCTACATGAGGTCCAAGTTCAGCTATTGGATCAATAAACTCTTTATTTACACTTGGTATCATGCTTCCAAACTCTGGATCGATTACATTCTTTGCATGTTTAAATGGATATCCAAAGAAACTACCTTCCTTATCAACTACATTTAGCTCACATGAAGGACTATCATCTCCTAACCAGTCTCTGCCATTGTCAGAGAAATACATTTTCTTTGTTACAGGATGCCAATCAAATCCTACGCTATTTCTAACTCCGTCAGCAACAGTTATTAGTTCTCCATCTACATACTTATGAATTGCTGCAAACCTATTGTCTTTTGTTTGCGGTTCTAAACAAATATTACATGGCACACCAACCGGAATGTAAAGATTCCCATCTGGACCAAAATCTATATATTTAAATCCATGCCATGTATCTGATGGAAGGTTATTCATATAAACAGATTTTTCAGGAAGTTCTTCTTTTGCTGAATTCAACCATTGATCAATATTTTGTATTATCCAAATTGTATCTATTTCTGCGAAATATAAATCACCATCATAAAATGTTACTCCTGTTGGATTTTGCAAGCCATTGGCAACAGTAACTTTACTTTCAGCAATTCCATCACCATCATTATCAATTAATGCTGTTATTTTTTTACCTTTCTTAGAGCCGACAATGATGTATCCATTAGCAGTTTCAGTAATCTGTCTTGGTGAATCAAGGTCTTTAGCATAAATTTCAATATTAAATTTATCTGGTAAAGTTAATTGATTTAAATCGACTGAATTAACATTTATAGAAAAAATTACTGTAAATAAAAAAAATGTTTTATTTGTATTCATAATTTGTGATACCTTTTAATTTAAATATAATATTTATTTTAATATTATAAAATAAGTTTATGCCAGATAGTCTAGCTCTTTCAATTTTACTATTAGCTTTTTTTGCATCAATAACATTTAATGGTTTTTTTAGAAATATTGCCAAAAAAAATAATTTACTCGTAGATATTCCGGACAAGAGTAGAAAATTTCATTTTAGGGCAACTCCATTGACTGGCGGATTAGGAATTTTTTTTAGTATTCTTGTATCTGGGGCTCTTCTAACAGGTCTCACTGGTGCTAATTATTCGCTAGATTTGAGTAATAAAGGTTTCTTTGAAAATTCACAATTCAATAATGGTGTAATTTCAAAAAATTTTGAGGTTGGTGATAAAGATTATGAACTATCATTAAATAAAACAAGAGAAAATGAAATATCTGTTGAAATTAATTCTGAATTAATAAGAAATACTGTTGAAATTATTTCCCTACCTGATAACAAATTCAAAGCCATATTGCCAAATGGTGATGAGAGATATTACACAATAGATTCAGGAAATGTTATTGAGATCTCAAAATCTAATGAGACCATTGATATTTTTACCCCACAAAATACCGATAAAATTAATTTAAATAGTTTTTCTATTTCATTATACATCTGCGCTTTATTTATTATGATTTTCATGATTTTTGATGACTTTATAAATATAAGACCTATCTACAGGATAGCGTTTCAATCATTAATATCAATTTTAATGATAATGATGAGTGGAGAATATTTAATTCAAGTTGGAGATCTGTTTGGTTTTGGTCAGTTAAATCTTGGTATAATTGCTATCCCATTTACTGTTTTTTGTGTTGTCGGCTTAATTAATGCTTTCAATATGATTGATGGCCTTAATGGAATATGTGCCTCATTGGCATTAATACCGATAATGTATGTAACTTTTTTAGGTAATTTCTCTTATGGTCTTTTAATACCTATAGGAGCTATATTAGGTTTTCTTGCTTACAATCTTGGCTATCTTGGTAAAAAAAGAGGAGTTTTCTTAGGAGACAGTGGCTCGAATATGCTTGGATTTGCTGTTGCATTTATATGTATTGAGTATAGCCAAAATATAAATCACTCAAGTTACATTAATCCTGTAACAGCCCTTTGGCTTGTTGCTTTGCCTCTCATTGATTGTATTTCTGTAATGATCTCAAGAGTTTTAAATGGAATTATGCCTTTTAGGCCAGGCAGAGATCACCTGCATCACAGATTATTAGATTATGGAATTAAGCCAAAAAAAATTCTTATCATATTCGTGATGTCCTCACTGATACTTGCATTAATAGGCTTTTATATAGAGATAAATTTTCCAAATCGTGAATATATATCATTTTATACTTTTTTAACCTTGTCCATCATTTACTATTTAATTAGTAAAAATGATATTAAAGAGCATGTTTAATTTTTTTAAGAAAGAAAAGAAGAAAGTAGATCAGCAAAATACTTCTTTTGAAATCGAACTTACAGCAGCAGTTTTAGCATATGAGATTGCAAGGATTGATGGAGATATTAGTCAAAATGAATTAAACATAATAATGGAAGAAATCAAATCAATTTCTAGAAAAGTAAACAAAGATGAATCCGAGATTTTAAAAATTATTGAAGTTTATTCAAGTGACAGCGTTTCATTTTATGAATTTGTTGAGGATATTAATAAAAATTACTCAGAAGATGAAAAACTATCATTGTTAAGTTTCATGTGGAAAACTGCATATGCAGATGGAAAGTTAGATGTTGACGAAGAGAGACTTATAAGAAGACTTGCGAATCTCATCAAGATAAAAAACATTGATGTTTTAAAATTAAAGAATATTTCAAAAACTAATACTCAATAAAGCTAGCATTATCAATTAAGAATTGCTCAGAACTTTCTCTGCTACAATAATCAGGAATTTTATTTAAATTTTCTTGGTATAAATCATTTCCAACAAATGTAAACATCTGAAGAAAAATAACACATTTTTCAATTTCAGAAACATTATTATCATCAATAAGTTCTTCGGACAAAGATTCAAAAGTAATATTTCTTTTTACAATTTTCAAATTTCTTTTTTTATCCAATATTAAATATGAGTAGCTTTCATCATTGGAAAAATATGGCTCCCAAAGGATTGCATTGGATGATTTTCCAGGAGTACCTTTTTTGGCAAAATTAGTCCAATATTTCATCATATTTTTTGATAAGTATCGCTTAGAAAAACTTGGAGGATAAATCAGATCTGATAAGGGATAACCACCTACTAAATCTGAGTTTCCTGCCAACAATGGTATTTCTGTTGCGTGAGCTGCACCTATAATTTTTTTAAAATCTGCTATTATTAACCTTCGATGATCATCCCAATCATATCTATAGGCAAAAAGATCTTTATTACCAGCTTTATATAAAGACCTCAATGGTATATCTACACCTCTGATCTGCCAAGCAGAACTTCTGAAATAATTGAAAGCTTCAAAAGCATCTTCATCTTTTAATTTTACTTTTGGTATATTTAATATCGAGCCTATAAAAGAATAATCTAAATCAACAAAATATCTTGCTGTAGAAAGCCATAATTTAACTTCGTCTCTATTTGAACCAGCAATCGTTGGAACATTATAAACATACTCTTTTTTTGACAAGGCATTTTTAAGTCCAATCTCAGGAATTACAATTCCATCTGATGTTAAAAGGGGTAACTCTTCATAAGATTCCCTTGAACTATAATAATTAAAGAATTCCTCAGCTGATAAATTTAATAGTGTCTCTCTAATTTGTTTGATATCTTGCTCGTTAATATTTTGTTCTTTAAGTATTTTCTCAACGACATTTGAACTTGCGTAAGTAGATGTTGATGATTCTTTTAGAGGCTTGTATGCATTACTTGTTGATATAGATGTGGTGTAGCCGGACATCGATATTGCCTTATGGAAAAGACCTCTAGCCTGTTTAGAGACTAATAGTGATAAAACATTGTGTCCACCAGCTGACTCACCAAAAATAGTTATATTATTTGGATCTCCTCCAAATTGTTTAATATTTATATTTACCCACTCTAATGCTTTTATAATATCTAGTGTTCCAAAATTTGATGTTTTATCGTTCCCGTTTTGATAGTCTTGTATTGCAGGATGTGTAAACCAACCAAAAGGACCAAGTCTATAGTTAATTCTTACAACTATTACATCGTGTTTTGAAACCATCTTTGAGAAGTCATATATATCTTTGAGGCCGGATGTATTTCCTCCTCCATGTATCCATAGCATAACTGGCAATTTTTCAGAGCTATCTTTGGGGGTAAATATATCTAAATACAAACAATCCTCAGATCCAGTATAAAAATTTTCACCTTCAACTCCCCCTAACGATGATGGTCTTTGAATGCAGTGATTATTATCTTTTGATTTAATGATTTGATTTTTATTTATCAAATCTTTTGGTGCCTTCCATCTTAATTGATTTAGAGGAGGTTGCGCGAAAGGAATGTCTTCCCAAATCTTTACTTTATTTTTATATTTAAAAGAAACTTTCCCAGATGAAGTTTGAATATATTCTTTAGCTTGTATATATGAAACAAAGAAAATACAAAATAGGATTGACAAAAAAACAAATTTATTTTTCATTAATAAAAAAGGGTTCTAAAAATAGAACCCTAATTATATCAAATATTGTAACTACGTCGATGTAGTAGTTGTTGTAGTACTAGTAGTCGTAGTTGTTGAGCTCGAAGTAGTCGTACTAGGAGTTGTAGTAGTTGTACTAGGAGTTGTAGTAGTTGTACTAGGAGTTGTTGTAGTAGTTGTTGACTCTTCTTCAGTTGTAGTACTAGGCGTAGTAGTCGTGGTAGTACTTGGAGCTGGAGTCGGAGCCGGTGTAGGCGCTGGTGTAGGCGCTGGAGTCGGAGCCGGTGTAGGCGCTGGTGTAGGCGCTGGAGTCGGAGCCGGTGTAGGCGCTGGTGTAGGCGCTGGAGTCGGAGCCGGTGTAGGCGCTGGAGCAGGTGCTGATCCGCCATCTCCATCATCTGCAATCAACGCAGCAGCAGCCGCAACAGCAGCAGCAATAGCCCCTGGACTCAATTGTTTATTTTCTGCAGTTTCTTCACCTGATTCAGATCCATCTGAATCTTGCGCAATAACATCTGTTGTAAAAAATCCGTAAAAAAACGCAAATACGGTACCCCATAAAACTTTAAACTTAGATTTGATAAATTTAGCCATAATTAAAAACTCCTCTTTATTGGGCTATTGTACTTAAACAATAATAATACATTATTTAAGAATTACCAATTATATACGTGTTTTTTCTACTTATGTACATAAATTTAAATAAAATTTAAAAAAAACAGGTTTTTTAGCAAGATTTGTTGAATTTAGTCTTTTTCTTTTTATGTACAATTAAAACACACATATATGGTCGGGATGGCCGGATTTGAACCGACGACCACTACACCCCCAGTGTAGTGCGCTACCAGACTGCGCTACATCCCGATTATCTATTTAAGAAATCCATTCCAATTTTCATTAATTTCATCTAAAGTTGAGCCATAAAACGAATCGATTAGCTTATTTTGTAAACTCAATTTTTGACCACCATCCCTGGTCATAGTTTTTAATGAAAAACCCGTTGTATCTTTTGAATATGTTTTTGAAAATGTATCTAAAGGGATTTGAATATAGAAACCTTTATCAAAGCTACCTTCTCCGAATATTTCTGGTGGTATATTTGTTCTTGTAAAATAAAAGCCGCTCTTCCATCCCGATGGCATTCTTCTTGAGACATCCAATGTATATCCTCTATCTTTTGCAAGATACTTGCCATAACTCCACTTAACTAAAATATTTGAGTTAGGATGATAATAAGCAACATTTAAGTGAGTTGTTGAATTCTTGAAATCTAAGAAATTAAATCTTCCATAATAATCTCTTTTTTTTACTTTATTATATTCAACGCTCATTGCAAAGTTACTTCTAAATGGTTTATATAATATCTCCGAGGTAGCTCCACCATACATTTCCTCAAGAAGTCCAAATCCAACTCTTCCATAAATATTGTTATAAATACTCCATATCCTATCTATCTGAAGATTCTTAATATATAAGTCATCAGATTTTTGTAAATATTCGACAACTTCTGTTCTCACAGGATCAAGCAAGGTGTTTGGCGTTGAAGCTTTTTCGTCAAAGTTATCAGTAATATTTTGACCAATAGCTCCTGAAATAGTTGTATTTCTGCTAAGTTGTAATTCTGCATTGAGTCGAATTCCAAAACCGTTGAAAAATACTCTTTCTGGTGACCCAACATGAGTTCTTATATCTGGGCCAATGTTATAAAAAAAGATAGGAAACTGTAAAATTGGTTTAAATTCGTCTTTCTTGTATTCAGTCTTAGAAATATTATTTATGTATGATCTTTTTTTAGTGAGAGTAATTGGCTGCTTTGTATTAACTAAATCCTCTGGTCTATATGCAATATTATTAAATTCGATTCCTCTTTTTATTTGACCAACGTCTATTAATTTAAAGGCATAATCATTCTCTTCAGCAATTATTTTTGAAACCATAGCAGCCCTTGAAGATGCCTGAATAGGGTTATAAATATTAGGTGAGTCAACAGTGACGCTAAGATGATTATTTTTTATAGTTGCAGTCTGTAAAAAAAGATTATTTTTATTTAAATTTTCAAGAAGATCTAAATAGAACTCATTTTTTTGATCAAGATTATGTTCAATGTTTTCAATTTTTGGGCTGAAAGGTGTTTTTTTTCTTAAGGTGTTTTTAGAACTAAAGCCAATTGAAAAACTAAGATTTAATGTATTTCCTTTGATAAACGAAAGATCAATATTACCAAATTCTTTATATTTATAACTTAACCCATAATTAAATTTAGAGTCTTTCTTTCGAAGTTCAAGTGACCTAGGACCAAATTCATTCACTATACCTAACTCATAATAATTAAATGGATCACTCTCAACTTTAAAAGATAAATTTTTTACAAATTTAATCTTTGTTTCAATTCCTACAAAAATAGCTGCATCACCTTTGAACCATAAATCAGTTGCTGGAGTACCGCCAAGATCAAGATTTTTAGAAGTACTTTCTCTGAATTCAAAAATATCGGAAAAGTATTTTAAAGGATTTGAAATGTCATAATCTCCACCAGCAAACTTTCCCCAACCAATACCAGAAGTTATTTTTAAGTTATTGAAATTATATGTAGCGGCAACATATTCTTTTGTAAAAAGTCCAGTTCCTGCGAAATCATCTAAACCTACTGCTAACGTTGGAAAAATTTTATTAGTTGGCTTATATGAAAATTTTACGTTAAAACCTTTATCTAAAAATAATCCTTCTTTGCCACCCCAAAATAAATCATCAGGTCTATAATAAAAATAACTCGCTTCAAGCCAATTAAAAGGACTTACTGTAATTGTGCCAATTTTTGCGTATTCACTTTTATTAAAAGTTAGAAATACTGACTGCTCATTAAAAATCTCAGCAGAAGGAAGATTAATTAATCCAACTTGTCCAAATGAATTATATGTTTTGCTTGATACATTAAATGAAAAAAATAAGATTACTAAGAAAAAAAACTTAAGCGTATTTTGATGCACAAAATTTTCTAATCTGAGATTGAATTTAAGGAAGCTAATGATAATGCTAAGCTGCTAAAGATGGGTGCAAAAGTACTAGTTAATTGAAGCCCATCTAATCTGCCTATATCTTTAGGTATATAAATAAGTGATCCCGGATAAATATCATCACCACTATCAATTGCGGAAAGAACTCTAGAATGTTTGTATACAAAAGCATTTCCGTCAGGGCTCACGACAACTATATTTTTTTTATCAGATGATGGTGTAAACCCGCCAGCACTATTAATATAATCAATTGTAGTTTTTTCATTATCAAAAGCTAATGTTCCCGGATTAGAAATATCTCCAAAAACATAAACATTTTTGTTAAATTTTGGAATAATAATTTTATCTTTATCACTTAAAATAACTCTTTTAACAGGATTTAATTCTAATTCCAGTAAGTCAAATTCAACTACAACTCTTCCAGAAGGTTTTATACTTTTCATTTCGTTTAAAAGATTCATTAGACCACCTTCAGAACTAATTTCGGATGGATTTTCAATGATATAAGAAATTAATATCTGGTATGTTTTATCAAGATACTTCTGTTCAAGAGTCTTAGAACTCTCATTAATGAGTATGCCACCAAATTCATATGCAGAATCTGTATAGCCTCCAGCCCTATTAATGATATCGTATAAATCATCATTGCTTGAGATTGTATATATGCCAGGACGCTCAACTTCTCCAGATATTTCAACTGAACCAAAGTTTTTAATTTTTAAATATAAAGAGTCTAAATTTTGAACAGGAGTTAAGCCTAGGTCATTCTCAGAAATCTCAGTTACTAGTTGTTCGCCATTATCATTTCTTATTAAGGTGAAGTTTTTGCTTGTAACATTTCTGTTAATTCCACCAGCATAGTTTATTAAATCAAGCAGATTTTCATTTTCGAGCATTTCAAAAGTAAATTGTCTATTAAATCCAGAGCCAGCTCTTACTAAAGTAGTGACAGGTTTGACATAAATAGAATCTCCTGATTGAAGATTATGCAGATCTGAAATATCTCCAAATAATAAAGAAGAATAAAGATCAACATCTTTGATAATTTTACCATCTCTTTTGATCTCTATTTGTCTAAGCGAGCCATTTTCGTTTATTCCACCAGCAAAATTGAGTGCTTGCAAAACGTTAGAGTTTCCACTTAAAGTATAAACTCCAGGAAATTCAACTTCTCCAGTTATAAGTACAATGATGTCTCTAATCTTTTCAAGATTTACTACAACATCAACACCTATAAAAACGGTCTCATATTTACTTTTAATAGTTTGAATGGCTTGTTCATAATTAAGGCCAGCTAAATTGACAGAACCTATATCTTTCAGATAAATAGAGCCATCTCTTTTAATTTCTTCACTATAAGATTGATTATCAGCATTATTGCTTGAGCCATATGTCTGAATATTTAAAATGTCTCCATAATCAAGAATATAATTAATACCAAAATTAGGTTCGCTTAAAGGCATGAAAGTCGTTTGCATTGACCTGAATATATTAAGGCCGTACCTTTCAGATTTTTTTTCACTATTCTTTAATTTAAATTTTTCCCAATCTCTTACCACATCAAACTTAAGAAGCTCAGAGGATGGTCGAGGCATCATAGAGGCATTTTTTTCTTCATTTTCATCATTGATCTTATTCTCAATATCTTGTCTGACTGCCTCTGGGAGGCTTTCAAGATACCTTTCATCAATCTGTTGAGATGCAATATCTTGAGCATTTAAATCATAAATGGAAATGATCAAAAAGATATTAAGTAAAAATTTGGGTAATTTATTATTAGAATTTGTCATAATTTTTGTTAAAAGGTCCCTAGTTTATTCTATTTTTAATATTGTTAGAAGGTTTAAATATAAACTTAGTAAAAGGCTTAATCATAAAACTTTCGCCAGTTTTAGGATTTCTACCAATTCTTTTTTGAGTCCTCTTTCTTTTGAAAGTACCAAAATTATGAATTTTGATTTCCTCATAGATATTTTTTCTAAAAAATTCAAAGAATGATTCCACAATTTCTGCAGATGTATTTTTATTGATCCCCTCAATCTTTGATACATCATTAATAATATCTTTTTTTGTTTTTTTCTTCATAAACCTGGTATAGATATTCCATCTAAATCAGTTGTGATAGTAATTATATTTTGCATTATTTCATCAACATCAGCATCTTTTAATGTTGTTTTATTAGATTGAAAAATAAATCTATATCCAAGTTTAAAGGTTTCATCATCTTTGTTCTCGTATAAATCAAATAAAAAAACATTTTTTAGATAGCCATTATTATAATTTGATATAAGTCTATGCAAATTTTCAATCTTTGATGAGTCAGTTATAAAAAAGGATAGATCTCTGCTTGTTGATGGATATTCTGAAACCTCTTGAAATTGAATACATTGACTAAAATCTATATTTTGTCTTGTATCATCAACCTCAATATTTTTTAGATCAATTAGCGGGATTTCTAAATAAAATATCTTATTTTTAATTTTTGTGTCTAGATTACTTCTATCTATCTGAATTACATTTTCTTCGTTTAGAGAGTAATTAATCTTTTTAAATAAACTAATAACATATTCGATATCTAATTTTTTTGAAAATTCTTTATAATTATGTCCTTGTCTTCCGCTAATCAATAATCCTAACTTTTTCGAATAATTTACTTCATTTTCGACATCATATAAGTCCGAAATCTCAAAAATTTTTATAGAATCATTTTGTCTTCTTTCATTAAATAACATATTCTCTATAAGCGAATCTTTAAGCTCTGTTCTTAAATATTTTTTAGAAGAATCTAATGGATTATCGACAATTACAGAAGATTTTGAATTAGAAATTGAAGAAAATGGAAAATTAATCACCTCATTAAAACCATTTTCAACCAGAAAATTTTTTACTTTATATTCATCATTGTTTTCTGAAGAATTATTGAAGGATATCTTTGGTATTTCAATACTCTCTATTTCATCATAACCAATTACCCTTGCAATTTCTTCTGCCAAGTCATTTTGCGAAAATATATCATGCCTATAACTTGGAGCGGTAATTTTGTTGTTAGAAATCTTGAAATTCAGAGAATTGAGTATATTCAGGCAGTCCTCTTCTTCCAGGGGATGCCCTAAAATACTTGAAATCTTATTAGGATCAAAATCGAGACAAACCGGTTCAAATTTTTTATAAGAATAATTAACAAACTCAAGATTGGTAATCTCTGCATTTTGTGAAACAATATATATGAATCTTCTTAGAATTTCTTCATGAATAATAGGATCAACTCCTCTCTCAAACTTATGTGCAGCATCAGATTTTAAATCATACTCTAAAGACTTACCTATGATTGATTTTGGATTAAAATATGCACACTCTACTAGAACTCTTTTGGTGTTATTAGAGCAAGATGAATTCTTGCCACCCATCACACCTGCAAGATTAATGATCTCATTGTTTGATGTAAAAATGCAATTTTCTCCAGTTAAAGATATCTTCTTATCTAATAACGTTTCAAACTCAGAATCAACCTTTTGACAATGGAATTCTATTTCTTCATTAATTTTATCTAAATCATAACAGTGAGTTGGTTGTCCACACTCATAAGCTAAATAATTTGAAATATCAGTAAATAGATTAATTTTATTTACATCATTATTTTTAAAATAATTTTCAAGATTATCACTATAGTTCTCACCTTGATTTTCTTTTATTTCGATTTTTAAAAACGAAACGTATGGACAGTCATCAGGTGATTTGTTAATGAATTTTAGATCATATTTTTTTAAATCCCCCTTATAGGATTTGGTATTATCAATAAAATTATAAAAAACACCTAAGTCTCTTGCCAAACCTTTAACAGAGAGGCAGTCTCCTCTATTTGGGGTAATATCTACATCAATAATATTTCCATCGATTTCATTTTCATGTCCAAGTTGAAACAACTTATTTGAAATTTCATCAATAGGTGCATTCTTCTCAAGGAATTCGCACAAATTATCATAATTTATTTTCATTTGAATTGTTTCAAGAAATCTAAATTAGATTTATAAAATTCTCTTATATCTTTAACTCCAAATTTAAGCATAGCTATTCTTTCAATTCCAAGCCCAAATGCAAATCCAGAATATTCATTTGAATCAATCCCACAATTTTCAATGACTTTAGGATTTACCACTCCACAACCTAGAACTTCAAGCCATTTTTTATCATGTGACTGAATATCAACTTCTGCCGATGGTTCGGTAAATGGGAAATATGAAGGTCTGAATCTTATTCTTATTTCATTTCCAAATAATTTATAAATTAATTCATGTATTAAGTTTTTTAAATTTGCAAAATTTATATTTTTATCAACATATATTCCTTCAATTTGATGAAACATTGGAAGATGAGTAGAGTCATCATCTTTTCGATAAACTTTTCCATAAGAAATAAATGCAAGTGGTGGTTTGTTTTTAAGCATTCCTCTTATTTGAACTGGAGATGTATGAGTTCTTAATAAAAGACTCTTTTTATTTAAGTAAAAAGTGTCATGCATTTGTCTTGCTGGATGATGTTTTGGAATATTTAATAAATCAAAATTATATTTTTCAGTTTCTATTTCAGGTCCGCTAACTACCTCAAATCCAAAATCGAGCAAGATTTTAACAATACCATCTATTACTTGATTTATAGGATGAAAAGATCCTTTGTTTAAAGAGAAATCTAATACGCTAAGATCATTATTTAAAGACATTCAAAGTTAGTTTATTGCAGATTTTACTATCTTTTCAAAAGTAGAGTTATCATTTATGGCGATATCTGAAATAATTTTTCTGTTGATAATAATATTTTTATCTGAAAATCCTTTAATTAATTTAGAGTATGAAACACCTAAATTTCTTGATGCTGCATTAATCCTAGATATCCAAAGTGATCTCATATCACGTTTTCTATTTTTTCTATCTCTAAATGCATACTGCAAAGATTTTATTTGAGATTGTTTTGCTGTTTTGTAAAGCCTACTCCTAGCACCATAATGTCCTTTTGTAGCTTTTAAAAC
Organism: uncultured SAR86 cluster bacterium; assembly: GCA_902547295.1. GTDB lineage: Bacteria > Pseudomonadota > Gammaproteobacteria > Magnimaribacterales > D2472 > SAR86A. The sequence continues at coordinate 61,538 of CACCNJ010000001.1, forward strand.
TTTTTTGTGTTTTGCAGCAGCAGTATTTGATTTTGTAACTCTAGGCATGATTCTTAAATTTTTAGTAATTTCTCAGCTATTCTTAAGTTAGGGCCTTTTAGTTTATTTAATGGTCTGTTATGTCTTTTTCTTTTTGTAGACTGTTTAGTGAGTATATGATTCCTATTTGCACTTTTAGATTTAATTGAAGATCCACTCTTCTTAAATCGTTTAGCTGCACCAGAATGTGATTTTATTTTATAAGCCATATCTATATATTATTTTTTCTTAAGTGGAGATAGCACCATCATAAGCTGCCTCCCCTCTAAAGATGGCTCCTGATCAATTTGAGCAACATCTTCAAGTTCGTTTTTCAATTTATTTAATAAATCAAGACCTAAATTACTATTTAATATTTCACGGCCCCTAAAACGAACGCTTATTTTAGTCTTATCTCCATCAAGAATAAAGCTTTTTATTTTTTTAAGTTTTATATTGTAGTCACCAATATCAGTAGAAGGTCGAAACTTTATCTCTTTAGTGCTTGTTTTTCTAGTTTTTGATCTCGAAGAAGCAATATTTTTTTTCTTTTCAAAGACAAACTTTCCATGATCCATTAATTTACAAACCACAGGATCAGCATCAGAGGGGGAAACCTGAACTAAATCCAATGAAATATCCTGGGCTTTTTTAAGAGCATCTTTTGTCGAAATTGATCCAACCTTTTCACCATTTTGATCGATAAGCATTATTTTTTCTGCAATAATGCTATTGTTTATTGGCAACAAATTTTTTTTATTATTAAAATTAGCTATGGTAAATACCTGAGAATTTCTAGAACTAGCATCTAGTAAAGTTTAATGAGATTTGAATTACGTTATTCATTTTTTCGAATTTTATACTAAATTTTTATCATTTAAAACAATAAGTTATGGTTGAAGAAACTTAGAAACCCATTTTCCTTCATTTTTGACAAATAGCTCTCTTTTATTAATTCTTTTTTCATTACCTTGCCAAAATTCTATTGAGTAGGGTGTAAATTCAAAACCTCCCCAATATTCAGGACATTTTTTTAAATTTTTAGTTTCTAATGTTTTCTCATAGTTATTAATTACTTTTTCATATGAATCTATTTCTATGGATTGTTTTGAACTAATTGCAACAGCGTTTTTTTCTGGTTGGCGATTAGTAAAATATTTATTGTTAAATTCTTTAGATACTTTATGAATTTTAGCTTTCATTCTTATTTGTGTGTCTATAGCATTCCAATACATAACTGCCGATATTTGATCATGAGCATTAAATTGATTAGCTTTTGGAGATTTATAATTTGAAAAGAAAATAAAATTGTCACTGCTAATAAATTTTAAATTTACATACCTGGCGTCTACTTCATTTGTTTCGTTTGAATAAGATGCAATCAACATCGCTTCAACATTGCTTTGTCCAGACTCAAGAGCATTATCATAAAGCTTGTATAGCTTTACATACGGCTCTTCATCAATTTTATTTATTAAATTTATCATGTTAATTATTTTCGTAAAATCTCAATCTTTCTATGTCTTCCTCATCAACTTTTTCACCAAACTGAATTTCAATTATGTGACAGGGGTCATCATAATTATTGTAAATTTGATGCCATGAACCTCTATCAATAGCAATATGATCATGTTCATGAAGCTCTATAATTTCAAGTCTATCAGGATCATCTTTGCTAAAGTTTACAGAACATTTTCCCTTAGTGATAAACCATATCTCACTTCTGTAATTATGCTTTTGAAGGCTCATTCCTTTACCAGGAGTAACAATTAATTCTTTAAGTTTATAATTTCTTCCAATGAAAATATTAAAAAACTTCCCCCAAACTCTCTCTTCAAAGTCATAGGTCTTTTTCTTTATGATTTCGCTTGAAGAATTTTTTTTATTATTGCCACCAACTTCAAAGGCAAATTCAATATTACTAACAGACATTTCAGGTATATTATCTTTAGACCTATCTCCACCATTACAAAAAATTATCTCATCATCTGGATATTCTTTTTTAATTTTTTCAAGAGCATCACAGCAACTATTTTTATCATCATCATCAAATTCAATGACTTTATCAACAAATTCTAAACTTTCTAATATTTCCCTGCGTTCATTAAAAGTTTGGTAAAACTTGCCCTTTTTCTTAGCAAGCCATTTATCACTATTAAGTGCAACAATTAAAATGTCTCCAATTTCTTTAGATGACTTTAGATAAGATATGTGTCCTCCATGGATAGGGTCAAAGCCACCACTCGCAACAGATATTTTCATGATTTTTTTGTATTTTTAATTTTCATGCCTTCCAAAGGTAAATTCTTTAAACAAGACAACGGTAAATTTTTAAAATCTAAAAATAAACTCAATGCTGTCAAAAAAATTATGTAAATATAATTGAACAGACTACTATTTTCATACCACCAAGAGTCTAATAACAATTTTTTTGGGAAAATTTCCTTAAAATAAAATTCTTCCTTATCATCAGCTAAAGCAATTAGCTCCTCTTCATTCCTAAAATAAATTGAAGCCAAACTTGTGATTCCTGGCTTACCGTTTATTTTGACGTCAATATTATATTTTTTTGCTTTTGTATGTGTTTCTTTAATAAGAGGTCTAAAGCCAACAAAACTCATATCACCCTTAAGGACGTTAAATAATTGTGGGAGTTCATTAATTTTAGTCTTTCTAAGAAATCCTCCGAAAGGAAGTAATCTCCAATCATTTTTTTCAACAAACCCTCCTGAACCCATTTTAATGCTATTTTCAATCATGGTTGCAAATTTAATGATTTTAAATGTTTTATTATTTTTTATAACTCTTTCTTGAAAGAAAAGAATCTTATTTTCACCTGATAAAAGATTTATAAGAGAAACAAATAATAATAGTGGAGATAAAAAAATTATCATAATAGATGAGAAAATTATGTCTAGAAATCTTATCAAAAAATTACAGGGATTTTCTTTCAAGCTTATAAATTGAACAGGCTCCCTCTTTCCTAGTCTCAATACCAGTAAGATAGAAATCATGAACTTTAAATTTATTAACTATATATGACGAATCTGCGACTTCGTATGGCAATCCACCAAGCCAATCGATGAGATTATTGTACATATTCATACCTCTAAAGACTTTTACATTCCACTTAAAAGGATTCATAAATCTTCTGAGTCTTCCAAACATAATTCTTGAAATAAAATATCTTAAGATTACCCTTTTAAAAAATTCATTTTGGTTATTATAAAACCTCTTTAATTTAAGATCTTTTTCATATCTGGGTCCATCTTGGTAAATTGATATCCATATTATGGAATTTTTCTTGGCAAGTTTAATTGTATTATCAATAGCAAGGTCCATATTTCCAGTATGGTGTAAAACACCCCACGAATAGATAATATCAAATTTATTCTTGTATTTATTTACAAAACCTTCATCGAGAATCGATGCATGTTCAATTGTCCATGATTCTTTTTTACCTAAATTATCTCTAATTTGTGATGATGCTCTAACGCTCGCAACATCATAATCCATTGATAAAATTTGATTTGCTCCGAGCATTTGAAATGCCAGAGAATGGATTCCAGAACCAGAGCCAATATCCATGACAGTCTTTCCGACAATTTCATCCTTAGAAAGCCACTTTTGAATATCTTCAATGGCTTCACTAACCTGTTCCTCTTTGACGCTTTTAAGATAATCTTCCCAATTCTTACCAAACGAAAAAGTTACATTTTCTTCCATACTAATCTAATGTTTTTTATAAAGTGTAATTTTATATTAAAAGGGTTTATTTCTCACATTTAATTTATGTGTAGTGAGAAGATTATTGCTTATAGGCTGATATTTCAGTAATTAAGTTTGAATCATTGAAAGTTATTACGTCAATTACTTTCAGATGATCCTCATCATCTAAATCTTGATTAATAACAATTTTTATCATACACATTGCCACATTTTTGTTCACATTAATCTTCTGAGGAATAACATTAATGGAATCTACACTATTAAAAATTTTCTTATTTGCCTTAACAACATTTTCTTTACCAACTTCTTTTATTTCCCAATCAATAAGAGAAATATCATTTGAAAACAACTTTGAAAGTGAATTAATGTCTTTTTTTGAAAATAATTCAAAATATTTTTCACATAAATTTTTTAGCATCTTTCTATTTTTATATCCATTTCTTTAATTTTTCTGGTGGAATTGGGAAATCATTATACATCATTGAAATAAACTTATTTTTTGAAAAAAGAATTACTATAATTGTAGATATAATTAAATAAAAGTATAAAAATAAACTTTTATTTTTTATATACCAAAGCTCTAAATCTCCTTTATAGGGCATAATGACTTCATCATAAAATTTATTAGAATTATTATGATTGCCCATTATCTCTTCTTCATTTCTAAATATAATAGAGCCTATACCTGACAATCCTGGTCTTACCAGAGTAATATTATTTCTAACATTTTCTCCATAAGCATCAAAATTCCTTTGGGCCTGGGGTCTTGGTCCTATAATGCTCATGTCACCAATTAAGACATTTATTAACTGAGGGAGTTCATTTAACTTTGTTTTTCTCAGAAATTTACCAAAAGGTAAGATACGTGGGTCGTCTTTAATGGTTATTGTTCCTGTTCCAATTTTTTCACTATTTTTTAACATAGTTGCAAACTTATAAAGACTGAATAGTTTTCCTTCTTTTCCAACTCTTTTTTGTATGAAAAATATTTCTCCTTCTCCAGATAACCTTAGGAATAAGATTATAATTAAAAGAATAGGAGCTAATACCAGCAAAGCAATACCAGAAAAAAGAATATCAAAAAATCTCAACGCTCTTACATCCTATCATCAAGATATTTTCCTGTTTCCTTATGATTAAAATTAGTAATCATTTCGTTAAATAATCTTACGATCTCATCTTTATTTAAATACTCTTTTTGTGCTAACTCATTAACTACTGTATTAAAGTGATTTAATTTGTCTTGATCATAATCTAACTTATTTTTAATAATTCCTATATTTTGAAACTTTAATAAATCTAGCTTTTCATTGTCAGTGTAAAACTCTTCAAAATCTTTTTCACCAGAAGTATCACTTTTAAAAAAATAACATGGCCATTTCTTATCTTTAATAAGCTTATTAGCTGACGATCTTGCTTCCTCTTCAGAATCACATTCATAAGGAACATAACCCAAGTTTTTTATATACTTTTTTGCAATATCTGAAAATGTTGTCAAATGAAGATTTTCATTTAATTTAGGAAAAAAAATATCTCTGTTTTCTCCAAATAAACAAGACATCAGGCAGAGCTCTCCTGATTCTTGAGGTGTTAAGAAGTATCTTCTAACATCATAGGGAGCTGCAATAGGTTGTTGTTTAGCGAACCTTTGATTAAATCCATGTAAAAGAGAGCCATCTGAAAAAGCAACATTGGCAAATCTTGCTGTTGAAACATTAATTGATTCGCTTTCTTTCATAAGAAACATTTCCATAATCCTTTTACTTGCTCCCATCATGTTTACCGGATTTGCAGCTTTGTCAGTTGAAACACAAAAATATTTTTTAGCTCCAATTTTTTTTGCAATTTTTATTGATTCAACTGTATTTAAGATATTTACTTCGATTAATCTCATTAGTGTATATGGATCCTTCTCACTTCTAACATGCTTTAATGCAGATAAGTTAAAAATATAATCATAATCATGATATTCATTAATAAGGCATTTGAATTGGGTACTACCATAGTCAATAGCAAAAGTTCTAAAATCTCCTTCAATATATCCAAGCGTACTTCTTATATCTCTTACAAGCTCAACCAAGTTATTTTCGCTAATATCTACAACATGAAGTAGTTTGGGGTTTCTTTTAAATATTTCTTTTGCAACTGCCTGGCCGATAGAGCCGGCACCACCTATTACAAGAAATTTACTATTACTAACAATTTCAACCAATTCATCTTTATAGTTATTTATATCATCAATAAAAATTTCTTCGTCTCGACCAATTAAATTTAAAATATTCATTTTATTTCTCAGCTTCTAAAGGAACACTTGAAGGAATGCATACTACCCTATCCTCTAACCAGTTAGAATTTTCAAGGCTATCTGATATGCAATTTTCAAACATTTTAAGCTTGCTCATCATTGTCCAAAATGGCCTAGTCATAACTCCAGAATTATTTGTAATATAAATAAACTTATCTCTAGCTTCGATATCATCCAATATTATTGAGTTTAACCAGTGATTAGAAATACTATCTTTAATAGGTTTATTTATTTTTACATCAATTGAATGGTAAAAATCTTTATATTTTTTATAAATGTTGCTTTTTTGGTCCAGAAAAAATTTAAGTTTCTCAATTTGAGCGCAACCAAGAGCAGCATTAATATTTGGCAATCTATAATTAAATCCAACTTCATCATGAACAAACTTGTATGGATGTGGTTTCTTAGATGTTGTTGTAATATGCTTTGCTTTAACAGCCAGTTCTTCGTTATCTGTTACTATCATTCCTCCTCCGCCTGTAGTAATAATTTTGTTACCATTAAAACTAAATGTCCCCATTAACCCATACGTACCAGTATGTTTTTTCTTATAAAAGCTCCCAAGAGACTCTGCTGCATCCTCAATTAGTTTGATTTTCCATTCATCACAAATATCTTTAATTTGATCAATCCTGCAAGGAAACCCGTAAGTATGCATTGGAAGACAAGCTTTAATTCTTCTGCCTGTAATTTTATTTCTTGTAAATTTTCCATCTATCTTTGCATTCTTTTCAAGAAATACTCTTAATGCTTCAGGACTCATTCCCATTGTGTCTAAGTCAACATCTACAAATACTGGAGACGCATTTAAGTAGCTTATTGCATTACACGTTGCAACAAAAGTAAGAGACTGTGTTATAACTTCATCGTTATCATCCACATCATTTAATTTAAGTGCAACATGCAAGGCGGTTGTTCCACTAGATGTTGCAATTGCATACTTAGAATTTGTATATTTAGAAATGCTATTTTCAAACTCATCTACTTTTTTTCCAACAGACGAAACAAAATTTGAATCAATACATTCTGTTAGGTAGTCCTTTTCATTTCCAATAAAGATTGGTCTATGCAAAGGAATGAATTCATCTCCATAAATTTCTTTAATAAAATTGATCGAGTCTTGTGAAATAGAATCTATATTGTTCATCGGTATGTGTTAATTTTACCTTATTAAAACAATAAAATATTAGTTTAAAATTACAAAGACAGTTTTTATTTCCATCTTATTAAAGTTGTTAAGTTGGTTGGTTTAGAGAAATTTAATGACAAAACAGGAATATTCTCAAATGCATAATAGTGCTTTGATTCAAAGCCTTTTTTAATATTATAGTCCTCTATGACATTATCTGAATGAACTTCAATGATAATCGATTTATCATCATTAATAAGTTGTAAATTATTAAAATCTTTTTTAATAAGCTTCCAGTCATCAGGTTTTAGACGCCACCTAAGGGTTGCTTTATTGAACTTTCCTTCGATTTTGTCAATAACTTTAAGTTCATAATCTTTATGGAGTATTTGTCTTTGATGTTTATTGTTTCTATAGTCATCAAAAGATGTTTCAATACTATTTAAATACTCTGTGGAGTTATGGTTTATAAAGTTAATATTAGGCCAATTCCCGAATAAAAATCTTCCTAATCTTGGCATTTGATCTTTCTCATCAAATTCAAACGTATTATGTGATTTAACTCCATTAAAGTAATTAGTATCCGGAAAAGAAATATCATCGCTATATGTATTTGATCCACCATCTCTAAAAATATTTTCACCATTAATCCAGAAATCAATATGTAATAAATCTGACTGGCTTGGTCTAAATTTAAAAGATGGATATCTAAAAAGTAAAAATGTATCTTTAATTCTTGATGAACAAAACCCAATGTCATCAGAAATAAAAAAATTGTCTCTGGTAATTTGATTTTTTGGCAGTCTTATATCAAAAATTTCCAAGAGAACATTTATTTTTTTATTATCATTATCTTTAAATGCTAATTTTTCTAAAAATAGTGTTGAACCTAATTGAATAACAGGTCTGAAATCTGTGTACTCTACTTCATCAAATGCAAATAAGTGTGATCCGTCATTTGCTCCTGTATTAGGTACTTTACCATTTTCTTCAATGACGAAATTATTTAACCATAAAATTGCTTTAGAGATTTTTGAATAATACTTTTCAGAAAAACGTTCAAGATTTAATTTTAATCTAAATATTTCTGCAAAAATACATGTCTCTAGCATTAGACGATGATAGTTCATGGAATATTGGCTAAATCCCCCCTTATCTCCTATTAATTTAGAGGCTCTATCCTCAAGCATTTTTTTTCCAATATTTTTATAAAAATTTCCTTCTTTTATGTTTTGAAGCTCTAAGTATGCTCCGCCAGCATAAAGTGCTGCAGCTTCTGATACTCCATGATTATTATTTTGTGCAATTGCATATGAAACAGTTGGTCTTATTCGCTCAAGATGTATTTGTATAAAAGAAGAAATAGAATTGTTATTTTCTTTCAATTTATTCATCATAATTAAGCCAGTTAAAACATTGATAACTCTAAAAGATGCTTCTTGTCCACATTTCCAGTTAGGTCCTTTATATGGCTGATTATTCTGACACCAATTTATAATCCACTCTTCACAAATTGATAAATACTCTTTTTTTCCTTTTAAATATTTCCAAATAAAGTTTACTAACCATGAAAATCTAGAAAGTTCCCAGATTAGTTTTATATCTCCAACATTTTTGTCTTGATCACTTATTTTCCACCAATCTAATTTTTTTAAATATTTACTATTGAAGTAGTTTTTGTTCCACTCAGGTATACCTTCAAAAGAATGTTTATGATATCCAAAAAATGTTAATTCAATATCTTTAACGTTTTTATTACTATTTTTTTTAAAGAAGTATTGTTCTAAATTAAAATTAGAATTTGGAAATTGAGCTTTATTTAAATGCAATTTAAGACTTGCTCTATAAATCAGCACTTTAAAAATGTTATAAAAGCCAAGCTTAAAAAAAGTTTTAAACTTACTAAGCAAATTCATAACCGATCTAGATTTTCTTGAATTCCACAAAAGTCTATAAAATTTATCTTTTTTAGATTTTCTTGAAAGTTTATATCAAGAAATTGATCATGTTTTACCAAGCCAACAACTAAATCGCTTTCTTTGACTTTATCAATGCTAACTAAATTAAGACTTTCATGTGTGTCGATATTTGGCTCACATACAACTACGTTGTTAGATTTATGGAAATGATATGCTATTTCTAATGCGGGAGATTCTCTTAAATCATCAATATTTGGTTTAAATGAAATTCCTAAAAAGGAAATTAGGGGTGGTCTCTTGTGATTTTTAATAAATTTTTTGATTTCATTTGATATTTTTTTTATAGTCCACTGAGTTTTATATACATTCCTTTCACGCGAAAGCTTTATTAATTTAGAATTCTCTTCATCCAAATCAACAATGAACCATGGGTCAACTGCAATACAATGACCTCCAACACCAGGACCTGGTTGCAAAATATTTACTCTGGGATGCTTATTTGAAAATGAAATTAGCTCATCAACATTTATTCCATTTTGATCGCAAATGATTGAAAGCTCATTTGCAAAAGCAATGTTTAAATCTCTGAAGCTATTTTCAGTTAATTTACACATTTCTGCGGTTTTATCATCAGTAATAAAAATTTCTCCATCGACAAAATCTCTATAAAAATCTCTTGTAACTTTTGAAGATGTTTTGTTTATACCACCAACTAGCCTGTCATTTTTTATAAATTCATTAATTATATTTCCCGGCAAAACCCTCTCAGGACAATAACTGATATATATAGATGAAATATCAGTACCATTATTTTTAAGTGTTTCTGATAATTTTTGAGTGGTTCCAACTGGCGAAGTAGATTCTAAAATAACTAAGTCGCCTGATTTGATAACTTTTGATATTTCGTTTGCTGCTGAAATAACATATTCGATGTTTGGTTTTGGTGGATACGAATTTTCATAAAATGGAGTTGGAACACATATGATATAAATATCAGAAGGTTGTAGCTTAGAATATGCTTTCATTTTTTTGCTTTTAATTGCATCAGCAAGATATTTGTCTAAGTCAGGTTCATAAATATGAGATTTACCATTATTGATTTCTTTAACAATATCTTTATTAGTATCATAACCACTAACGGAGTATCCTTTAGATGCTAAAATACTTGCTGTTGGAAGGCCTATATAACCCAATCCAATAACTGTTATGGTTTTATCTTTCATCCTAAATATTCCTTGATTATATTAACTATTCTCATAACAGCTTTTCCATCACCGTATGGATTTATAGATTCAGACATCACTTCATAAGACTTTTTATTTTTAATGAGTTCAGATACTGACGAAATAATTTCTTTTTTAGAAGCTCCAACAAGTTTTACTGTTCCAGCGTCAACAGCCTCTGGTCTTTCAGTTTCGTCTCTCATTACTAAAACAGGCTTTCCAAGACTTGGCGCCTCTTCTTGAATACCACCACTATCTGTTAATACTAAAAAACAATGCTTAAGTAAAAATATAAAAGGCTTGTAATCTAATGGTTCAATCAAATATATGTTGCTTTCATTTGACAATATTCTTAATACAGGATCTTTGACATTTGGATTTAAATGAACTGGATAAATAAAATTCATTTCAGGGTGATCTTGTGCAAGAGTTTTAATAGCCTCACATATATTTAAAAATCCCTCTCCAAAATTTTCTCTCCTGTGACCTGTAATTAATATAAATTCTTTTTCTATCCAGTCAAATCCAAGATTAGTAGTTAATAAATTATTTATTTCGTTAAGTTCTGAATCAGAGCTCTCAATATGATCAAGCATATAAAACAATGCATCAATTACAGTATTTCCAGTAACATGAATATTTTCTTTATTAACCTTCTCATTAATAAGATTCAATTTCGCTGATTCGGTGGGAGCAAAATGTATTGAAGCAATCTTACCAATAATCTGTCTATTAAACTCTTCTGGATAAGGTCTATTAATATTATAGGTTCTTAAGCCAGCTTCAACATGAGCTACTGGAACGTTATTATAGAATGCCGCCATTGCTGCAGATAATGCTGTAGTTGTATCTCCATGTACGATTATCAAGTTTGGTTTCTCTTTTTTTATAACTTCTTTTAAGGCAGTAAGGGTATTGGATGTTACATCAAAAAGATCTTGATTTGATTTCATAATATTTAGATCAATATCGGGCTCTAAATCAAATGAATTAAGCACTTGATCTAACATTGACCTATGTTGTCCGCTTACACAAAGTTTGGAATTGAATGAATTATCTTTTTTAAGATACAGAAATAAATTACACATTTTGATAGCTTCTGGTCGAGTACCAAAGATCATTAGGACATTTTTTTTATTCACTTTTTTATTATTTTCTTAGCATCTCGGCGGCTTTTATTGTCCAGAAACTTGAATTATATATCTGGTCAAATGGAATACATGACTGACCTTCTTCAATGGATCTTAAAAAAGCTTTAACGCAATCAAGCTGTCCTTTATCTTGTCTAAAAGAAGACTGTTTTTTAAAGTTACTCCAACCATAACCAATTAAGTTTTTGTAATTATTAAGCTGTAGAATTTTTCCTGAAGTAAATACTTCTATTCTTTCTTTTTGAAACTTTGATGATCCATTTGCAAGATAATTTATTGTTCCAAACGAGCCGTCTTCAAATCCTAAGATTATTGATGCCTTATCATCTGATATATCAGAAATATTTCCAATCTTCTTAGCAACTACAGAATTAATTTTTGAGGAAGCTAAGAATTGCATTAGATCAAAAAAATGACACGCTTCTCCAATAATTCTTCCTCCACCATAGTTTATGTCATGAGTCCAGTGATCCGCTGGAATGAATCCTGCGTTAATAGTAAAGATAAAAGATTTAGGCTCTTTAATTGGAGTAAGCATTTTTTTCATTTTCAAAACGTGGGGTGCATAACGTCTATTAAATCCAACCATTAATTGAGAAGGTTTGTCTGTGCTTTGATTTTTCTCAAATGCCTTTTTTACATCATTCAACTCATCTATATTTAATGATAAAGGTTTTTCAATCCACACATTTTTATTATTTTTTAAAGCCTCTACAGCAAAATTGCTATGAGTATTATGTTGTGTGGCAACTATAATTGTATTGATATTTTTATCCGCGATTAATTTTTTTGGATCAGTTGAAGAATATAAAAAGCCAAATTTCTTACCATTTAAAGAACCACTTAAACCATTTTCGGAAACAATTGTATGTAATTGAGATCTTGACCTTTTAAAAGCAGGTATCAGAACTCTTGAAGAGTAATTACCAGAACCAATAAAACCAATAACAGGCTTTGATTTTGAGAATTCTGTTTTCAAAATGCCTGTAGGTATTTTTTTATCTAAGTTAATATTGCCCTGCGCATACTTTAAGAGTATTCCTAATGATTCTTTAGAATTTTTTAAATGATCGTATGCTTTATCAAATTCATCAAAATTAAATTCATTCGTGATAAGTGGTTTAAAATTTAACTTTCCATCTGAAAGAAGTTTCAGGATTGCTTCAAAATTTCTTTGCTCAGTCCATCTCACGTAGGCAAATGGGTAATCTATTGATTTTTTTTCATAGTTTTTATCATATCTTCCTGGTCCATATGAACAACTTACCTGGAATGTTAATTCTTTTTCATAAAAATCACTTCTGTCGATATTCAACCCCACCACACCAACAAGAATAATTCGACCTTTTTTTCTTGATATAGTTGCAGACTTTTTAATGACATCATTTGAGTCAGTTGATGCTGTAATAATAACACCATCTACACCCTTATTATTTGAGAATACCTTTGAAAATTCTTCAATATCCTCACCGTTTGATAAATTACATATTTCAGCTCCAAAATTTTTTGCAAGGCTTAATTTTTCTTCATCAAAATCTACTGCTAAAACATTACATCCATTTGCTTTAAGTAGTTGAATAGCTATTAAACCTATTAAACCGGTCCCATAAACAACAAAATTTTCACCCATGCTAGGCTCAGCCAATCTAATACCTTGTAAAGCTATGCTTGCGACAACAGTAAAAGCAGCTGACTCATCATCTACATTATCAGGTACTAATGCACATAAGTTTTGATTTACATTAAATACATCAGAATGAGGGCCATTTGAAACAACTCGATCACCAACCTTAAAACCTTCTACATTATCAGCCATATCATTTACTATTCCGACATTTGAATATCCTAAGGGTATTGGTTCTGAAAGTTTGGTTTTTACTGAGTCGAAAGTATTAATAATTCCATCAGTTGAAATTTTATCTATAACTTGTTTTACCTTTTCTGGCTGTTTTCTTGCTTTATTGATGTAAGAGCTACTTCCAAATTCTACCAACATTCTCTCCGTACCAGATGATATTAATGAGTATTTTGAGATTATCTGAATGGAATTACTTGAAATAGAAGGTGCAGAACATTCCTGAACGAATGTTTTTCCTGATTTAATATCTTGAAGAATTTGTTTCATTTTCGTTCAGTTTTAAGAATTATAACATCCAACAATAATGAGTTTCTATGAATCTTTAGAATATTTAGAAGAAAAGAAAGGCGCAAGAATCAAGCACGATAGAGAAAACAATTGTGGTGTTGTAAATATTCCAATGAATAAAGAATAGCTACAAATAAGAAGAAAACACCAAAAGTTAGGTGACAAATCCTCAAAAAATAATATTTTCTTATACATTTTAACTATCATTGAAGTAATAAAAATGATCAAAAATAATAAAGCAAAAATACCATACCTAGATAATACCCAAATATAATCATTATCAAATGTAGTGGTTAGTATATTTAAAGTTTCTTTTGGTATTCCAAAAACAAAGTAAACTGGAGATGATAAAAATAGTTCAATTATATTGGTCCATATAGTTATTCTTCCACTGAAAGAGCTTATCCCAAGCAAACCTCTATCGAAAACCATAAATAATTTTTCAAGTTGGTAGAATGTATCAATCAAGAAAGGTAAAAAATATAAAAATATTCCCAATATAAGAATTGAAAACACTATTGAGCTAACCCTTTGTTTTATAAGGGCATCATATAAGATAAATGTAATTGAAAATATCATTACTAAAGCCATGCCGGTCTTTGAACCGCTCATTAGTAGTAAATATCCCGATAATAAAATAAAGATTATTTCTTTAAAAATGCCTTTTCTAATTGAGATTGACCTAACCAAACTGAATATAATTGAAATTGTTGCAAAAGCTCCAAGAGATGAGACGTTTAGGAAAAATCCACTATGTCTACCGTATGACTCTTCTAAATCTCGAGTATGAATTAAATCAGAAATACCAAAAGTATCTCCAATTGTCTCAAAATAATAAATTCCAAAAATATTTACCAATATAAGCATCTTTAAAATAAAAGAGATTTCTGAATTAGATATATTTTTTGTAATTGAAAATATTAGTAAAGGGGTTGTTATTCTTATTAGATCAAAAATCTCTTCAGCTGATTTAGTTTCTAAAAAATGAATTAAAGAAGATATAAGCAAAAATAAAAAAATTATAGTTGTATTTTTTAAAAAATTATTTTTGATTCCATTTTTTAATAAAACAAAAAAAAGAATAAAAAACTCAAAAAAATACCTCAAAAAAAAACTTACAGATGGAAAAAGTATTATTAAAAAAATTAACATAATTCCAAATAGACTAAAGTTTTTTAAATTTAAGCCTTGATCTAGATCGTTTTTTGTTGAAATATTCATGCTTATCTCAAGAACTCTCTAAGTTTTGCTAGCATAAATATAATTTTATATTTGATTGATAAAAATAACTTATCAAAACTATCAATCTTTATATAAGTGTTGTATTTGTTATGAAGCAATACTGAAAAATACTTTTTCATTTCAAACGAATTTTCACTTATATAACTTGGATTTACATGTCTTATAGCATATGGAAGACTTATTTGATCTCTAATACTATTGTTTAAAATTTCAGACAACCAAAACTTTGAAAAATCCTTTATTTTGGTGGTATGTTTTCTTAAGAGAATTCTTCCCTGAAAAAGTCCTAGTTTCTCAATGTTTATCTCATTATTTAAATATTTATTAATCTGATTATCTATTATCATCTCACTATCTTTAAGATTCTTTTTGCATTCTTCAGCCTCTTGAAATATGTTCATCCTCTTATCATGATTAAATAAAAAAATCTCAGCATCTGATTCTTTAAAAGAATTAATCTTGTTGAATAAATTCTTATTAAACGAAACATTGGCATCGATCCATAGTGATATTTCACCATTTTTAAAAAAGATATCTGGTCTTATTTTAAAAATTTTAGCTGCGTATCTGGGATTTGGAGAAATATAGTTAAATAAAATTTGATTACACTCATTTATATTTTTGATTTTTTTATCAGTGAAAATAAAAAAATCATATCCATTAACATTTGCTAAATCGATGAGATCTTTAATATGACCTACTGGGCTATAAGAGTCTGTATTGGTTGTGTAGATAACGTATTTTGATACTGCAGCTTTGGATAGATTTTTATCATCAATATCAATCTCTATCTTTCCTTGGTTTGAGTTAAAGTAAGTTAACAAATCAATTCACTGTCTAAACATTCAAGATGCAAAAATAATAATATATCGAGTGATTATATTATATGTAATTTATAAACATTTAATAGTTAAGCTGAAGATCTTCTAAAATTTCTGAGTATGCATCTAAATACATCTTTGAAGTTTTTTTTATATCGTAAATCTTAGATAAGGAAATTGAGTTTTTAGAAAATTCATAATATTTATCAAAATCTTCAAGTAAATTCCTTATTGAGAGTACCCATTGCATGACATCATCAGGATTGATTAGCTCTCCAGCTGGTAAATTTAGATCATTGTTAGTGATAAATTTATTTTGCGGTATATCTGTGGCAACTATGGGAACGCCAAAAGATATTGCCTCAAGCAATGAGTTTGACATACCCTCAGTTAATGAAGGCAATATAACCAGACTCGAATCAAGTAAAATTTCATTTATGTTATTTATACCTCCATGGACAAAAGCATTGGTAATTTTTTTTGTATTGCATAATTGCGTTAATTTCTCTTTTAATGAGCCATCTCCATATATATGAAATTCGTATGATTCATCAAAATACTCAGAAAGTTTTATTATCATGTCTGGTCTTTTAATACCTTCAAGTCTTCCAAAAAAACATACATTTCTGGAATTAAATCTTTTTTTAACGTCAAATTTTTTTTTAGATATTGCAACTCCATTAGGAATTTCAAATATGTATTGTTCTGAAACCTGATATCTCTTTAATTCAGTAGAAATCTGTTTAGTAATAGACACAAAATAAGGTTTTGATTTTAAAAGAATTTTTAGTGCGATTTTCCCAATAAACCGAGTATTTTCAAGAATGTTTAAATCAAACTTTTCTCCAGAATTTGCAATTTTTATAAAACATGGTTTTTTAATCAGCTTGCAAACAAATGATATAACTGAAGAAAGGAAATGACCCTGATGGACCTGTATTACATCATATTTTTTATGATTAAATAGTAATTTAAAGCCTATAATTATAGCGGTTATTTCTTTACTTCCTTTAAAATTTGTATAGAAAAATCTCTGAATTGAGACATTTCTTATTGTTTCTTTTCTTTTAAAACCGTTTTCAAATCTTGTAAACACCGTAACTTTATGACCATTTTTTGATTGATTCTCAGCTATTAACTCAGCTTGATTTTCAGCACCACCAATCCTGGGCGGATAACCCATAATCACATGTAAAATTGACAGATTGACTATCATAATATGTAAACTTTATTTTTTGAGAATGCCTTGATATTTATTGCCATCTTTAATAATTATTGGTGATAATTCCATTTCTTCACAAAACTTTTTAAATCCCTCGTTATCACTTATATCATCGGAAATAAATATTCCACCTTCTCTTAAGTGATTCCATAATTTTGGATATGAGAACATTCTACCCTCAATACTTTTATCTGAATCATAATGAATGAAATCTACATATGTTGAAGATTTTATAGCTAGTGGGACTCCATTTCTATCTGCCATTCTTAGAAGCGACCAATTATGTTTAAGCTCCTCGGGGACTGCGCAACCAACCCATTGAGAATTATCTTTTCCTACATATGGCATATCTATGCTCCATAAATGATATTCATCCTTTTGTGATAAAAAACATAAAATGGCTAAACTTGACCAACCATATGCAACACCTGTTTCAATAACATATCTAGCATCTAATGACTCAAGAATCTGATATATAAGACTTAAGTTACCCGGACCACCAAGTTGATAAGGGCATATTTCAGTTCTTTTATGTGCATCGCTGATAACGGACGAAAAATTTTCATCAAAGTAATCTTTTTTGTATTCAATTTTTAACTCTTTAAGAGCTTCTTGGACATCTACATATTTATTTTTGCACCAATCTTCAGCAACTTTCTTTGAATTCTTAGTCTTTTTTTCAATCTCTGTTTTACTACTAAAAATCGTGTTCTTTATTTTTCTTAATGTAATTCTAAATAAATGCGGATACAAAGAAGGATTTTTAAGAAAATGAACATAGTTTGATATCTTCATAAAAATCTTATCCTTAGACTATAACCATTTATTTTGCCACTGAAAATATATAAACATATTCCAAATGAATTTATCACCAATTTTTTGTCCCCTATAGTAGTCATTAAGAATTGAAATTATAACTGATTCATTAAATAGTCCAGTCCTTTTTATTGATTGAATATTGATTGTATCGTTAACCAGATCTTTTAAGTCGCCCCTTAGCCATTCTCCAATAGGCACACTAAAACCATGCTTTGGCCTTTCAAGAAGATGTTTGGGAATATATTTATGAGATATATCCTTAAGCATACTTTTACTAGAGTGATTTTTAAAATGGAATTCAGTTGGAAGTGTTGCAACAAATTCAATAAGGTTATGATCTAATAATGGCTCCCTCCCTTCAAGACCAACAAACATTGTTGACCTATCGACCTTTACCATAATTTCATCTCTAAGATATGTCTCAAAATCAAATGACATCATTTGTTTAAATCCTTTATCAATTTCTGAATAATTGCTTTCGTAATTAGATAATTTTCTTCTCGATAAAGAACTAAAAATATTTTCTTCTTGTCCCTTTTCTAAATATCTTCCCATTATTTTCATTACATCTAAAGGTGTATTTGATTTTGAGTATCCTAATCTATTAAATAAATTTGCTTTTATATTGAAATCACTAAATGGAAAATTTAATTTATTTATTAAAGTTTGATTAAATATTGAAAAAATATTTCTTAAAAATGAATTTTGATATCTATTATTGATTTCAGTAGCAATTTTATATTTTTCATAACCTGCAAAAAGCTCGTCACCCCCATCTGCGGACAAACTTACTTTGACTTTATCTCTAGCTAACTCGCTAAGTAAAAGCATTGGAATTGAGGAGACATCACTAAATGGCTCATCAAACATATCGGGATAAATACTAATTTTATCTTGTATTCTTTGTGATGAACAAACAAGTTCATTATGATTGGTTCCTAAATAGTTTGCTATTTCTTTTGCATAAGAAGATTCATCATAATCAAGATTTGAAAAACCAATTGTAAATGTATTTAAATCTGTAAAGCCATTTTCAACAAGCAATGCTGTTAATAAAGAACTATCATAACCACCACTAAGAAATGTTCCAACTGGGACATCTGAAACCATTCTATAATTTAATGATTCTTTGAGAAGTTGTTCTATTCTTTCAAGTGCCTCTAAATAACTTAATGAAGATTCCTCTTTTTTATAGAAATCTAAAATATTCCAATATTCGCTAATGTTGAAAAGTTTTTTTGAAATATTATAAGTTGCATAAGTTCCTGGCTTTAATTTATATAAATTTTCATATATTGAGTATGGACCAGAAATCCAACCTTTCACAAAAAAATCTGTTAGTCCCTCATGAGATATACATTTATTGAAGCATTCTGAGCTAGCAATTGCTTTAAGTTCAGAAGAAAAAATAAAAGAATTTTCATCAATGTAGTAATACAGTGGCTTTACACCAACCCTATCTCGAAATAAATAAATCATTTCGTCTTCAGCTGAATAAATCGCATAAGAGAACATTCCAACAAATTTATTTACTGAGGATGGTCCCCAACAATGAAATGCCTTTAATATAACTTCAGTATCAGAATCAGACTCAAATTTATAACCACAAGAAATTAATTCTGATCTTACCTGCCTAAAATTATATACTTCTCCATTATAGATAATTTTTAATCCTCTATAAGACATAGGTTGTTTTCCATTCTTGGATAAATCAAGAATAGATAACCTTCTGTGTCCAAGGCCAATTGAAAAATTATTTTTAATGTCAAAAAAAGTCCCGCTATCATCTGGGCCTCTTCTTTCAAGAGTTTTAGTACTGTATTGAAGGCCTTTATCAGATGAAATGCTTTTATAATCAATAAAACCTACAATTCCGCACATTTTTAACTCTCTTTAAACTTAAAATCTCTTTGCAAAAAACCTTTTACTTTTTCTATCATGTTTAATTTCCAAATTAATACTAGTAAAAATATTAGAATTGATAAATCTATGACAAATAATTTTGTAAGCTCAATAATGCCCTGCCTTATAGAAACAAAATCAACTATTCCAGATGGATCAATTAAATTCAATAAAAGAACAGATAAGAGAATTATAGATATAGAAGATATCAAATTTATATCACTAAATGACACTCCTGTTTTCTTCACATAAATTGCCATAATTAGACTTAATGTAAGGCTAGCAAGAAGATTTGCTATTGATATTGCAAAAAGAGATCCATCAAAATATACAGCTAAAAAATAAAAACTTATTGCGAGCAAAAGCCCAATTGTTTGAGCCTTTATAATATGTTTTTTTGCTCCTAAACCAATTAGATACTGAGAATAGAAATGAAATCCTGTAAGGAAAAAGGATGAAAAAATTAAAATATCTAACAGATGAATAGATTCCAGATATTCAGTTAAATACGATGATATTAAGAAAATACCAAAGTGATAAATCATTAAGACTATTGGTATAAGAATTATTAAAATTGTTAAACATAAAAAACCAGTTACGTTTGCCATTTCTTTTTTTGAAACATTTGCTCCAACCGCCTCTCTTATATATTGAGACATAAATGATGCTATTTTTTGAGGTATGATCGATATTATTGACGATATTCCTAATATAAAAGTATAAAAACCAAGTCTTTCAATGCCCTCAGAAGACAAAATAAACCATCTATCCAATGAAATGAATATCGTCATCATCATGCCAGCAATAAAAAGAGGAAATCCTGTTTTAATTAAGTTTTTAGTTTCTAAAAAGCTCCATTTAATTGATATGGTTTCATTTTTTATAAGTAATAAATAAAGCAAAGATGGGAGATAACATATTACTAAAGCGATAAATGCTCCATAAAGATCAAAAAAATATGCACCTAAAATAACAAATATAGATCGAAATATAATAAGCATAGTTTGAGAATAAAATACGGTAGTTATTCTGTAATTTAATCGAGCTTTTGCTTCAAGTAAATTATAAATCTCATATAAAAAAAGGCCGCATAGAGTTGCAATCATTCCAAAAAATAGCATCTCATTTTCGATATAAAATATTGTAAATATGATAAATATTGGTGAAAAAAATAAAAGAATTGATAATATTCCTCCTAGACTAAAACTTAAACATAAATCAACCTCTTTCTTTAGTCCTTTTCCAATCATTAGTGGAATTTTTAAACCAGTAGCTTGCTTAATACCCATATGAAGTAGAACGCCATACATCATTACTAGAGCCGCTGTAGAATATATGCCTAGATTTTTTGGGCCAAGCAATTTCGCCAAAAAAATACTTGTTAATATCGTTGAAACAATCTTAATAATATCTGGAATTATGAGTTTAATTGAATCCCTTATGAAAGATATATCAAATTTCATTTTAAGACTCTTTGTTATACTTTAAATAAAAATCTCTATAAAAGTTATTATTTCCTTTTATATTATTGTCATCAAAATTGCCTTCAATAACATTTTGACACACCATGTCTCCAAAAGTGGTATCAACAATATCCTCATACCTGTCTTTATTAAATAAATAATTAATTAAAAATTTTCTATTTCTGTTTACCATGATTAGAAAATACCAAAAAAGAAGCGATATATTTCTTTTACCATCAAAAATTTTTCTAGGG
This sequence comes from uncultured SAR86 cluster bacterium, assembly GCA_902547295.1. Classification (GTDB taxonomy): domain Bacteria; phylum Pseudomonadota; class Gammaproteobacteria; order Magnimaribacterales; family D2472; genus SAR86A. The sequence continues at coordinate 82,881 of CACCNJ010000001.1, forward strand.
TATCTAAGAATATTAATAATAATAGAACTCATAATAGTATTGAAATTTATAATCTCAGAAAAATCATATTCAGATTTACATTGACTTATATGTCCTGCCTTTGCAAATGAAAGATAATTTTGTTTAGATAAAATTTTATCATTAAAAAAAGTCTCTAATGTTGAGTTAAACTTTTTAAAGAAAAAGTTTGCTGTTAATAACCTATGTAGTGTAAAGTTTTCGCTACAATCTTGATTGATTTCAATTTCTTCTGAATGAAAAAAATCATCAAAATTTACTATTTTTAATCTAAAGTCTTTTTTATATCTTGGACGATAGTCATATCTGCTCACACCCATTGGGACTGTAGAAAAACCAACTTTAATTTTTTTAGATTCCATCCTTTCAATAATTCTATAGTGCAGAAACCTATCAGGTAGATTTGTATCATATAAATCAAAGCCATCATGCAAAATATTTTTAAGAAGATCCATAGAATAAATTGCATAATTACTATCTGTAAAAGCATTGAATTCTATAAAAAAATAAAGTTCTTTTGAGAGTTCATAGATTTTATTATCATTATCATGAAGTAAATATAATTTATTGCCAAGATCTGTATAAATGCATGAAAAAACCATTACAGAAAGGTTTCTTTTGTCTATGATTTTCAAAGATTCTTCAATAAACTTAGGCTTATAAACATTATCATCATCAAGCCTTACAAAAAAATCCCCATTACATTTACTGAAACCCTGATTCCAATTCTCTTTCATACTTAAATCAGATTCAGTCTTAAAATAATTTACTCTCCCATCTTCAAGCAAATCTTCTATAAAGTCTTTTGATGACCCTTTTACACTATTATCGTGAACAATAATTTCAATATTGTTATAACTTTGTCCAAGAGCCGAAATTAAAGCCATCCTTAATTCTTTAGGTCTATCTCTTGTTGGTATTAAAATACTTACTTTAGGTGAATTACTATTATTCATAAATCTTTCCATTAATGCCGTTTTATTATCTAACTTGAGATTTCTTTAAATTCCTTTTTAAGAGAATCTTGCCATGATTCATTATCCTCCCTAAGAAAACAGCTTATCTTATCATTATTTAAAACTGACATCTTTGGTCTCTTTGCTCTAGTAATATATTCCTTAGAAGATATTGGAATAATTTTAAGTTTGTTATTAATAGCTGAGATTGTATGGATCGCTTTAGCGAATTCATACCAGTTAGTTTCTCCTGAAGATGAAAGATTATATATACCATAGGCACTAGCTGAATTATCAACAAAATATTTTCTAACTAACTTTAATATTTTCTCTGCAATAAAATTCGATGAGGTAGGTGAGCCTATTTGATCACTGACAATTTTTAGTTCATCATTTTCTTTGAATAATTTAAGCATGGTTGTCAAAAAGTTTTTTCCTGACATGCTATAGACCCAAGAAGTTCTAATAATGAAATATTTTTTTGTATTTTTTATAATTAAATTCTCGCCATCAAGCTTTGATTGACCATAAAAGTTTTTTGGATTTGGATTATCATTTTCTTTATATGGATTTTTTTTATTTCCATCAAAAACGTAATCTGTTGAAAAATGTATAAGGGGTATTGAAAGCTCACTACATATTTTGGCAATTTCTCCTGGCGCAATTGCATTAATTAAATATGCTTCTTTTTGATTATCTTCAGCTGCATCAACATCAGTATACGCAGCAGGATTTATTACCATATCAGGATTTTGAGAAATAATAACATCTCTCATATTTTTTAAATCTGATATGTTTAATCCGTTTCTATTAAAGCCCACTGTATTGAATTCTTTTCTTAGACTATTCTTAATAGAAAAACCAACCTGGCCTTCAACTCCAGTGATTAAAATTTTCTTTATTTGATTCATTCAAATAGGTATGCGTCTTTAAATGAGATTCCAGAGTTATCTTTATCAGAGATAATAATATCTCTATTTGGAATTCTCCAATCTATTTTTAAATCAACATCATCATATTTAATAGTTTCTTCATCTTCTGGATTATAAAAACTTGTTGTTTTGTATAAAAAGTCTGCTGAGTCACTAAGAACTATAAAACCATGAGCACATCCTTCGGGTATCCAAAACTGTTTCTTATTATCATAAGATAGCTCTTCCGAATGATAATACCCAAATGTTGGAGAAGATCTCCTAAGATCTACTGCAACATCTAAAACCTTTCCAAAACCTACTCTTACTAGTTTGCCTTGTGGATAATTTTTTTGATAATGTAAGCCTCTTAAAACAAATTTCTTTGAATAAGAATGGTTATCTTGAACAAAGGTTATTTTTTTACCTATTGCTGATGAAAATTCTTTTTCATTCCATGTTTCCATGAAAGTACCCCTTGAATCTTGAAAGATCTTAGGCTCAATAACAAATGCGTCTTTAATATTAGTTTTGGAAATTTTCATCAATCATTATTTTGATTTACTATATCTATTAAATAATTTCCATAACCACTCTTTTTTAATGGTTCTGCTATTTCAAGAAGCTTTTCAGAAGAAATCCACTTATTTCTCCAAGCAATTTCTTCAAGACAGGCTATTTTAAAGCCTTGTCTTTTCTCAATAATATTTACAAAATTACCCGCCTCTAAAAGTGATTGATGTGATCCGGTATCAAGCCAAGCAACACCTCTTCCAAAAATAACAGCATCTAAATGATTTTTATCTAGATATACTTTGTTAACATCTGTTATTTCAAGCTCACCTCTTTCAGATGGTTTGATGCTTTTAGCTATATCAAGGATAGAATTATCATACATATATATTCCAGTTACTGCATATCTGGATGATGGATTTTCAGGCTTCTCTTCAATATTTATAACTTCATTATTTTTATCTAACTCAACAACACCATAATCTGAGGGGTTATTAACAGGATATGCAAAAATAGTAGCTTTTTTAAGATCTTTAATAGCATTTTTAAATGTACTTACAAGATCATATCCAAAGAAAAGATTATCACCTAATATCAAAGTAACAGAGTCATCTTTTATAAAATTGGATCCCAATAAAAATGCATCTGCAATTCCTTTAGGTTCGTTTTGTTCAATGTATTCTATAGATATGCCCAAGTTTTCACCATTTCCAAGAAGTGACATAAAGCTTGGTTTATCTCTTGGAGAGGTTATTATAAGAATATCCTTTATTCCACTCAGCATTAATATTGATAATGGATAAAAAATCATTGGCTTATCATTAATTGGTAGAAGTTGTTTGGAAACAGATTTAGTAAGTGGGTACAATCTTGTACCAAAACCTCCAGCTAAAATAATGCCTTTCATTTTATGAAATTTTCCTCAGACTGCCACCAATTTTGATTGTCAATGTACCATTGTATAGTATTTTTAAGGCCTTCTTCGAAATCAATATTCCCTTGCCATCCAAGCTGATTGTTTATTTTTGTGGGATCGATTGAATATCTTTTGTCATGACCAGGTCTATCTTCAACAAAATCAATAAAGTCTTTATATGAATCAATTGAGATTTTTTTAGGATGAATGGAATCCATGATCTCACAAATTTTTTCAATAACTTCTATGTTTGTTTTTTCATTTTTTGTACCGATGTTATATGTTTCATTACTTTTGCCATTCAATACTATCTTAATTAAAGCATTTACATGATCGTTGACATGAAGCCAATCTCTAATTTGAAGCCCATTTCCATAAATAGGAATTTTTTGACCTTTAATTATATTTGTAATTGTCATTGGTATTAATTTTTCTATACATTGAAAAGGTCCATAATTGTTAGAACAATTTGATATTAAAGTTGGTAATCCATATGTTCTGTTCCATGCTCTTACTAAATGATCTGAACTAGCTTTTGATGCTGAATATGGTGAATTTGGTTGATATCTATTTATTTCTTTAAAGGGTGGATCGTTTATTTCAAGATCTCCATATACTTCATCAGTAGAAATATGATGAAAAATAAAACCTTCCCTATTTCTAGAACTTAAGTTATCAAAAAAATTTCTAGATATATTTAATAAATTTAAAGTGCCAATAATATTTGTATTGATGAAATCATTAGGAGATTCGATTGATCTGTCAACATGAGATTCAGCAGCTAAATGCATTATTTTATTGGGTTTAAAATTCTTAAAAGCTTGATTCAAGTCTTTATAATTGCAGATGTCAGTTTTTTCAAAAGAATAATTTTTATTACTTCCAATTTCTTTATTAAAATTTTTATCTGCAGCATAAGATAGATTATCAATATTTAAAATTTCAATTTTTTTGTCGCATAATAAAGTTCTTATTAAATTTGAGCCTATGAATCCGCAACCTCCTGTAATTAATATTTTCACAATAAATCCTATATATTATTGAATTCCCTATACCATTGAACAAAATTTTTGATGCCATCATCAATTGAAGTTTTTGGCTGAAATTCTATATCTGATATTAGCTCATCAATGTCAGCAAACGTAACTGGAACATCGCCTGGCTGCATTGGAAGAGGATTTTTATTTGCTTTTATTCCACAAGAATCTTCTATACAGTTTATAAATTTTTCAAGTGTAACTGGATTATTATTACCTATGTTGTAGATCTTGTAATGTGCATCTGAATTTGTTGATTTACTATCTATTTTTTTTGGATTTTTTTCCAAGAGACGGAATATACCCTCAACAATATCATCGATATATGTAAAGTCTCTTAACATCTTCCCATTATTGTAAATATCTATACTTTTGTTATTGAAAATTGCTTCAGTAAATTTATAGTAAGCCATGTCAGGTCTCCCATATGGACCATATACTGTAAAGAATCTTAATCCAGTTGTTGGTATGCCATATAAATAACTGTAAGAGTGTGCTAAAAGTTCATTAGATTTCTTTGATGCAGCATATAAACTTATTGGATAATCTGTATTATCTGAGGACTTAAATGGTTGAATGCTATTAACTCCATAAACAGAGCTCGAAGAAGCAAATATAAAATGTTGAACGGGATTACTCTTGATTTGCTCTAAAAGGTTCACAAAACCAGTTATATTTGAATCAATATAAACTTGCGGGTTCTTTAATGAGTACCTAACTCCTGCTTGAGCAGCTAAATTAATAACAACGTCAAAATTGTTTTCATTAAATAAGTCCTTAAGATCATTCTCAATTGATAAATCTACCTTCGAAAACTTGTATTCGTTTTGAATATCAGACTTTTTTACATAACTTTCAAGTTTTTTTAATCTGGCATTTTTGAGTTCAACATCATAGTATTCATTTAAGTTATCAATGCCAAAAATCTTATGACCCTCGGAAAGTAGTTTTTTTGTGAGATGGTATCCAATAAATCCTGCTGAACCTGTTATCAAAATCTTCATTTAATCTTTTCCAAAAATATCTCTTGTAAAAACTTTGTTTTTAAATTCTTTAAGCTCCTCATAATATCTATTTGCAAGAATAATATCTGAATCATTCGTAAAGCTGTTTAAATTGTTTATAACTTTATATGACTCAAAATTATCTTCACTTAGTAAAGGCTCATAAATTAGAATTTCAATTGCGTTCTTTTCTAAGACTTTTATTATGTCAAAAATAGCTGCTTCTCTAAAATTATCAGAATTATCTTTCATTAACAGCCTGTAAACGCCAACTTTTTTTGGGTTTCTCTTAAGAATTTTATTAGCTATGAACTCCTTTCTTAATTGATTAGACTTTATCGTTGCAGTTATTAGAGTCTGTGGAGTTTCATTAAAATTATTTTCTAGCTGCTTTGTATCCTTTGGCAAACAATAACCTCCATACCCAAAAGATGGATTGTTATAATAATTACCAATCCTTGGGTCTGATGAAATGCCTTCAATTATTGAATTTGCATTCAAATCATTGTCTAAAGAAAAAGTATCAAGCTCATTAAAAAATGATACTCGCATAGCAAGGAATGTATTTGAAAATAATTTTACAGATTCAGCTTCATTATTTTTCATAAATATTATCTTGATATCTTTTTTATCAACACATTTTTTAGTAAAAGATATCAATTCGTTTACCTTTTCTGACTGACTGCTAAAAATTATTCTTGATGGATTTAAATTATCCTCAAGGGCCATTCCTTCTCTGAGAAATTCAGGACTAAAAACAATATCTTTATAATTAAAATTTTTCTGCATTGAGGAAGTGAATCCAATGGGGATTGTAGATTTTATGACTATTAAAGCTTTTTGATTAATTTTTAATACTTTTGAAATAGTTTCTTCAACAGATGAAGTATCAAATTCTTTTGAGGTCTCGTCATAATTAGTTGGAGTAGCTATGATTATAAATTCTGCATTTTTAAAAGCATCTTTTTCATCTAAAGTTGCAGAAAGATTTAAATCTCGTTTTGATAAATATTGTGAAATAAGGTCATCTTTTATTGTAGCTTCTTTATTATTAATTTTTTCAACCCTTGATTTATCTATATCAAAAACTTTTACTTCAGCATGCTGAGAAAAAAGAACTGCTAATGACATTCCAACATAGCCTGATCCAACGACAGTTATTTTTTTATTAGACAATATATCTTTAACCTAAAAATTTAAATCTAAAAATATATTTATTTAGAATAATAAGTGAACAAATCATCAAAAACCCTATTAATGAACCAGTGATAGTAATTATTGATCTTGATGGAGCAGACTTAACTTCTGGAATATATGGAGTATCAATAATTGATAAAAGATAGTCACTTTTAATATTTGAAAGCATTTGGATCTTTAATTGATTTTCAATAATTTTATTCATTGATTTTCTTACGTCAGCTTGCATAGTATTTAATAATTGTTCATTTAAATATACCAATGCATCTGAAGACTCTTTCATATCTTTATCTTTTGAAAGCTTATTAGCTTCATTAATAATTAATGAGAGGAAATACTCTGAAAATATTGGAGAAATATGGCTTACAGAAAGTTTTAGATAACCAGATTTTAAATCTTCCTCAAGAGAAATAGTTTCTTGATATGTTTTATAAACTTCCAAGTGAGATGGGATGAGCTGCCTGTTTTTTGGAACACTTCTGATCCATTCTTTCTTTTCATTATCAAAAACTTCATTGTTGAAATACAATTGTTTAGATGACTCATCATAATAATCAACAGCATAAAGAGATTCTAACACTCCATCAAATGTTAATAGGTGCTTAAGAAATTCTCTTGAGTTTATTACCTCAATAGCATATTTCTGTTTAGTGTTCATTCCTGAAGAGCCTATTCCAGCAAGTGATGCTATTCCACTGTATTGTGACAATACAGAACTCATACTAACTGGAGAATCATTATCTTCAACAATACTCAAAAGAGCCTTTGAGGTATATATATTCGGTAAAAAAAGAGAATATATTATTGAAATTAAAACTGAAGCAGAAGTGAATGCAGTAATAAACTTAATGTTAGATTTTAAAATATTAAATATATCTGACAAAGTCATGCTTTCTTGGTGAATATTATCTTTCATTATTTTTCCTATTAAGACTATATTTTAATTTAATATAAAAAATTTGCACTATTTGAAAAATTTTAATCCCAAAAAAATATTTGGTACCCGGAGCCGGACTTGAACCGGCACGCCATTGCTGGCGAGGGATTTTAAGTCCCTTGTGTCTACCAATTCCACCACCCGGGCATAGAAAGTAGCAATAAAAATCTTATTTTAACCCACGATTTGAATCAAAATACATAGTTTAAGCAATTAAAAATAATCTTATGGAGGCTGAAGCCGGAATCGAACCGGCGTAAACGGCTTTGCAGGCCGCTGCATAACCACTCTGCCATCCAGCCGTAATTATTTTTAAATTATATATTATAAATTTTAGTTAAAACTATTTATGTAAATCATTCCACAGTGAGGATAATCCATAATAATACAGCAACAAGCTATATGGATGATCATGCAATGAGGCTATATTAAGAAAAATTAAATTTGTCATATTTTTGACTTTATTCCAATCGTATTCATTATCACGCACCCACTCTTTTAGAATTTCCTGACATTCAAAAAGTAAATTCTTTCTATGAAAATCAAAGCTGACGGAATCGGCATGAACAGAAATATCAAACTGATTGTTGTTTATGATTTCATGAGAAATAATTAATCCATGATTTAATTTTGCGAGATCATAGTAAATGTCCCCTATATGAATATCACCAGCAAAATTCTGCCTCCAATCTAGCAAACAAAATGGCCTAGTTTTATCATTTGTACACAAAATATTTTCAAAATGTAGATCACCATGAAATCTTACAGGAACACCTTTTGAAATCTCATCCCAATCTAATAAATCTAATACTTGCTTATATTCAGGCACTTTCTCACCATTTATGGTAATTTTTCTATCAATCACCTCAAATCTCTTTAAAAAAAGCTCAATACGCTCATAAGTTTTAACTTTATAAAAGTTTGTACAGCCTTCATAAAATTGCTGAATTTCAAATGATTTAGAATCGGGTTTTGACCAAAAGTCCACCATAAAATTTAGGAAATTTTTAAATATTTTTGGAGCAGGATTCCTTGAAAGGACATTGCCTTCAACAATGTCATATGAGTACATATGTTTAGAATTATCTATTATTTTTGGGACAAACTCTCCTAAGTTATGAGATCTTTTTACTCTATCAGCTATAAAATTTTCATCAATATGAAATTTAATTACTTTGTCTTGGCAAAACCAAATAGCTTCATCTGGTTTATCCAGGATATGGGCATTAATTTTATTTTTTGGTAACAACCTTTTTGCATTGTCTAATGCTGCTAAATTTCCAGTATCATGCCATGTAAACTTTTTTGCTTTTATATTTGAGTTTGATAAAAGCATTTTTAGGCCATAACTCTCGCCAATTTCAATAGATCCCTTGCTCTTACCCTCATTCATATATTCCCAAAATAATTCATAGTCTTTAATAGCACATAATCCAATATATGGAAAAATTTCGCCTGAAGAACCTTTTGGTAATATGTTATCAACGTTACCATCCATAATGCTTATTGATCTATATTCTTCAGAAGTATGTAAAGAAGAGTACCCCATCCAATTTGAGTCAGGTTCTGGAATTTCTTCCTCCAATATGGAATCATTAGGTACAAAAATAAATGGGCATTGAAGAAATTCTTCACATTTTAATAAACTGTAACCAAGTCCCGACCCAGGCCCTTCAAAAATATCAACATCAACAAAAGTAAATTTCCTATTAGGGTAAGCAATTTCTAAAAAGTCTCTTATATCGCTACCTTTAAACCCCAAAGGAATAACAATCTCAATGTCTTCATGGAATTTTTCAACAACGTAACTTATGGATGGTTTTTGATTAACGCTTACAAGGGCTTTATTTATATGTTTAGACAAATCTTTTAATCTTGTGCCCTTGCCAGCAGATGGAATTACAACTTTGTACATTACTATTTATCGAGAAGTTTTTTAATCTCTTTCCAGTTCTCTTTTATTTTTTGCTCTTGAATTTTCCAGTCATCAGATCTGTTAACATTTTTATATATTGAGCTAGTTCCTCCAACAAAATAATTAATACCTGCCTCAGACATTGGTTTAATTGTGTCCATGCTAACCGCTCCATCTAATGCAATAAATGAATCAGCATTTAAACTGCATGTTCTTTCTTTAAGATCCTTTAAGTCATTAAGAATATTATTTGGTCTTGAATCTTGCTTCAAAACACCAGGATGAATACCCATCAGCATTACGCCATCGATTTCATTGTTACTCAAAAGTCTATCCAAACTACTAAAACTGGTAGACAAATTTATGCATACAACCGGCTTAGCTCCAATTGATCTTATTTTATCCACGATTCTCATTTCATTTCCAAAGCACGACTCAATATGAAAGTGTATGTATGCAATATTCTCATTATTATTAAATTGATCAATTGTAAATTCTGTATCTTTAACCATCATATGTAAATCTAAAGGAAGGGAAGAAATAGAAGATAATCTTTCAATAATTTCAGGATATATTCCATATCTTGGAACAAAATGCCCATCCATAATATCAATATGCAAGCCATCAACTCCAAGTGAATCAACGAGCTTGATATCTCTCTCGAAATTTATATGATCCATTGTTATTAAAGAGACAAGAAAATTATTCATATATTACTCTAGTATAGAATGATTATTTGATATCTTGTCTAATTCTAGTCCAAGAGAGTCAACTAATTTCATAATTATATAATCATACAACAACATACTGAATTGCTCATATGGTGATTTCATAAGTTGTTGAGATTTGATTACAGGTATTTTAATTATGCTATGTGCATAATTTGCAATTGATGATTCTGCATTGCAGCTTGTTAAAAAAATTTTACCATTTTCATTTACCGCTTGTTTTGAGTATAGGAGTATTGATGGAGTTTCACCTGAGGAGCTGTTAACAAACAAGATTGTATCTTTTCTTACTCTTGGAACATTAGTATCACCTATCATTGAGGCATTAAATCCCATATGATTTAATCGCATTATAAATGCTCTAAGAGCATACCCCATTCTTCCAGCTGCAAGACCTATAATGTCGGGTGATGACTTTGATAATAGTGGAACTAAATCCTTCACATATTTATCTACTTCTAGATAATCAAGCTCCTTAGACATTTGATTTATTTCTTTTATGATTTCTTGCATTATTATTTAAAAAACTTATTGAATATATGAACACAAGCTTCTGCTACTGCTCTGTCACCACCAGACCTTAAAGTAACATAGTCAGCTTGCTGTTTTGCATTTTCGTCAGCATTTGCAGGCGCTATAGAATAGCCTACTTGACTCATTATAATATGATCAAAAAAACCATCACCCATATATATTGTTTCTGAGAGTGAGTAATTTTCCTCTATCCATTTAGTCCTTTCATTTGATGGAACTAAGTCTATCTTATATCCCATGTCATCGTTAATTCTCATTTTGCTAATGCCAAAACCTCTTTCGTCTGCAGAAACAAAATGAATATTTAAATGATTTCTAATCATTTTTAAACCATCACTATCATCAGGCCCAAAAATTTTATGCGATTTACCACTTGAGTCATACAAAAATTGACCTGTAGTCATTACGCCATCTACATCTAAAATAAAATACTTCATCTCTCCCTTTTTTTGAGTATTCTAACTTACTTTAAAAAGGAATTCTTGATATGAATTAAAAAATTATTCTTTTGATTTAAACGTTTCGTATGTATAGAGATAACCAGTATATAAAGTTATGAATGCTGAAATAATTAAAAATATGTCACCGAAAATTATTAAAAGCATATTAGGAATTGTTAAACCTAACAAATAAATAAATATAGTAAGCATTTGAATGCTTGTTTTAATTTTTGCTATGAAGATAACCTTTGTTGCACCAGAATTATTTTTTCTTGCATTGTAGTCACGAAGAGCACTTACCCATATCTCTCTAGACAGGATAATAGAACCCAAAAAAGCAATCAAATAACTTGATAAATTTACTGCAAGTCCAAAAAGCAAAAAAACAATAAGTATTTTGTCTGCGATGGGATCTAATATCTCTCCGATATCAGATACTGAATTATATTTTCTTGCCAAAAACCCATCAAAGTAATCGGAAATGCCAGCTAGAAAGAAAAGAATTAAGGAAATTAAATAATGATTTTCAATTACCAAAAATATAAAAATTAAAATTGCAAAGAATATTCTTAAAAAAGTAATAACATTTATAAAATAGCCCATTATTTTAATCCTTCATATATTTTTTTTGCTATTTTCTCATTAATGCCATCAACAGTCATTAAATCCTCTTTATTCGCTATTTTAATATTTTTTATACTTTTAAATTTTCTAATTAACCTACTCTTTAAAACTTTTCCAATTCCTTCTATTTCATCTAATTCAGATTTTGTAACAATTTTTCTTTTCTTTCTTCTTTGAGCTTGAATAGCAAATCTATGTGATTTATCTCTTATTTCCTGAAGAATTAAATAAGCTTTTGAATGCTTATCAATCTCAATAATGCCGTCATTGCTTATTATAGTTTCGGTGGCCCTAACTCTTTTAACACCTTTTACAATCGAGATAACTTGTATGTCTTTATGCCTAGTTTTATCTAGAACAGACTTAACAAATTTAAGTTGAGTCTTCCCTCCATCAATTAGCAACAGATCAGGTTTTAATTCAGGATCATCATAATATTTGATTCTTCTAGTAATTACATGTTCTAAAGAACCGACATCATTCCCAGATAAATTTTTAGGAATGTTAAAGAGCCTATATTGATCTTTAGCCGGTCCTTTCCTTGAAAAAACAACACAAGCAGAGACAGCATTTTCTCCTGAAATATGACTAACATCATATCCCTCAATTTTATTAATTTCTCGACCTAAATAGTTAGTCAATTCATTAAGTGCAAAAGTATATTTGTCTTCTTTGCTAATATAATTTTTAATAACCTGCTTTGCATTTAATTTACATAAATTAAATATAGGCCTTATAGACTTTCTAGGTGAGTGAATTATCTTTACTACTTTTTTGTGCTTAGTTAAAAACATATCTTCTAGGATTTTCTTATCCTTAAGATCAAATGCACAGAGAATTTTTTTTGGAATATCTATTTGATTCTCATAAAAATTAAAAATAGCGCTTTGATAAACATCATCAATATCGTTGTAATGTGCTTGCTTTATAAGGTGTGTTTTAGTTCCTCTAATTTTACCATTTCTTACTACGATTATTGAGACTCCAAGATATGTCATTTCAGCACTAACTGAGAAAATATCTACATCACTCGCCATGGTCACTACAGATTGCTCTTCTTTTAAAAGATTTAACCTTTTAAGTCGATCTCGAATTTCTGCAGCTTTTTCAAATTCAAGTTTTGAAACAGCTGTTTCAATTTCATTTGATAATCTTTCAACCGTTTTTGTATCTGAAGAGGTTAAAAAAGATTTTGCACTAGTAATGTCTTCAAAGTAATCCACTTTATTTATTTTTTGCACACACGGTGCTGAACATCTTTTCATTTGAAATTCAATGCAAGGTCTTGTTCTATTAGCAAAAGTATTATCACTACAGTTTCTAACCTTAAAAATTTTTTGAATTTCTTTGATAGACTTTTTTACTGCTTCAGAGCTAACGAATGGCCCAAAGTATCTTTTATCAACTGCTTTTTTTGTTCTTTTTGAATAAATCCCTGGAAATTCATGATCCAAAGAAAAATATATATACGGATAGGTTTTGTCATCTCTTAAGAGTATGTTAAATCTTGGCTTATTTTCTTTTATTAGCATTTGCTCCAATAACAATGCTTCAACCTCATTTTTTGTTGTAAAAGTTTCTACCTTGTCCGTAAGAAATTTAATCTGAGATGTTTTTCTATCTTTATAAGATTTTCCAAAGTATGAAGAAACCCTTTTTTTTAGATCTTTTGCTTTTCCAATATAAATAATTTCATGATTATAAAAAAATTTGTAAACCCCCGGTGTATTAGGCACTTTCTTTAAATTAATAGACATAGCGAAAAATATTATTGCTTCTAATTTTTATCAGCTAGATATCTCTTAGTATAAATCTTGCCAGCATTTACACCAAATTGATCAAAAGGATTGATTTTAAGCATAGTTGCTGAAATAAATGTTCTGTATTCCCATGAAGCTATTAAATAACCTAATGTGAATGGATCTATTTTATTAAGTAAAAATAAATTTACTGGTACATTTCCATTTATCTTCTCATCTTCTTTTAAATTATCAGGTGCATTTGATAGTAACTTTGATTGGATTACTGCTTGAGCATAAGCTAGACTTTTTTTATCTTCTCTTGATGCAATGATATCTGCACATATTTCTTGTGAACCTTGGTGTAACAATTGAAAATACGAGTGCTGTGCTGAAGGACCATAACCTCCAAAAATAACCTGTCCGGTATGTTTATATTTTTTGTCTGGATTTGGTTTTTTTCCTAATGATTCCATTTCGAGTTGTTGAAAATATTCAGGAAGAGATCTTAAAAGCCAAACATATGACAATATTACTCTAATATTTTTATTGGCATTGTTATTAAGCCATAAGTCGGAAAAAGAGAGTCTTTTTAAAAATTCTAAATAATTAGCATCTTTAAGAATATCTTGATCAGCTTGATGTCCTCCTTCTAAAAAAGATTTAAAAGATGTGCCATCCATTAAAGGAACTTCAGCTACTTGAGACCATATAGAATATCTTCCTCCAATTTCTTTATCAAAATGGATGATATTGTCATCACTAAACCCATATTTTTTTGCTTCACAAATATTTGAAGTGATTGCAATAAAATGATCAATTTTTTTAGACCACTTTGAGGCATGATTAAACATTGCAATAGTTTCATCAGTTTTAAATGATTTTGAGGAGATTATAAATATAGTCTCTTCTTGTTTAAAATTTGATATCTTATATTTAAATTCACTTAAATCAGACCCAGTTATAAATTCATAATGATATTTATCGTCCATGTATGGTGCCCTTAAACTTTCTACTAATAATTTAGGGCCCTCATAAGAGCCGCCAATACCAATAATTACGATGTTTACTCTTTCTTTTTTTTCGAGAAATTTAAGAATGTAATTTCTTAAATAATTATCTGTCTTTGGGCCATCTTTTCTATATTTTGGATGCCATGCAGCTTGATTTTCAGAAAAATTTACTATTTTTCCATTGATAAGATCTTCAATTTGTTGATTTATACAAATTTCATTTGCTATCGTATTAAATTCATCAAATAATTTAGAAGAAAATTTTTCTGCAAAGGATTCAAAGTGAAATAAATCATTTTTATATATGTAATTTTTATTTTTATTTGTTTTCACAGGATGCTTTGATATATGTCATTAAGAGTTTTATTAATATCATTAGATAAAGTTATTGGTCTTCCAATTACAATATAATCTGCACCTAAATCAATAGCATCCTTTGGACTCATGACTCTTTTTTGATCGTCATTTAAGTGATCAAGTCTAATTCCAGGAGTCATACATAGCAATGATTTCCTGCTCTTAACAATTTCTAATTCCTGTGGAGAACAAACTACACCATCAATCCCAACTGACTCAGCCATATCTAACATTTTCAAAACTTGCTCAGATGCACTTCTTCTAAAAATGTAATTTGTATCGTCATCATTGAGACTTGTTAAAGTTGTAACTCCAAAGATTTTAATTTTAGTTCCTGAAACTGCTTTTTTTGCAGCTTTCATCATTTCTGTTCCGCCAGATATATGAATCGTTAACATTTTAATAGGCAAAGAGGATAGTCCTTTGATAGATTGCTCAACTGTGTTTGGAATATCATGAAGCTTCAGATCTAAAAAAATATCAAATCCTAGGCTGGATGCATAATCAACTGCTTCTTTGCCGATTGAATTGAATGAAACACTTCCAATTTTTATAAGGCATTTTTCTTTATCTAAAGCTGTTACTATTTTTTTAAATAAAATTATGTCTGTTTCATCAATGGCTACAATTATTTTCTTTGACATGTATAAAATATTAATCTAATTATCACTTTCTAATCAATGATTTAGAAGGTTTGAAATGGACTGTAGCTGTCTCTCCAATATAATCAATAGCTTTTGTTTTAGGATTTATAAATTTTCTTGGCCTTATATATTTTTTAGAAAAAGTACCAAAACCCCTTATCTCTATCTTCTCGTCAATTTCAATTGACTCTATCATTGATTCTAAGATTGCATTTAAAGCTTGTGATATTTTGTCTTTTGGTAATGATGGAAATTTTTTAGCAATAGCTTTATCTATATCTGAACGTGATATTTTATGTTTTTTATTCACTAAGTTTTAATGAAATCCTCTCTCTTTCAGCATCAATAGCAAAAACAATACATTCCAATTTTTGATCTTTTTTATATTCTTCTAAAGCTTGTTTTGGATCATCCTCTTCTGATATGTCTGAGAGGTGAATTAGCCCATCTATGTCTCCCTCCAAACCAACAAAAATTCCAAAATCAGTAATTGATTTTATATTGCCCTCAACTTTGTCACCGATACCATACTTATTTGAAAACTCAACCCAAGGATTTACTTTAGTTTGTTTAAGTCCTAATGAAATTCTTCTTTTTTCATGATCTATTTCTAGAATCATAACTTTAATTTTTTCATCAATTTCAACAACCTTAGATGGATGAATATTTTTACTTGTCCAGTCTAATTCAGACAAATGTATTAGGCCCTCAATACCTTCCTCAAGTTGAGCGAAACAACCATAGTCAGTAATATTCGAAACTTGAGCTTCGTATACGCCTCCAATGGAATAATTAGCCTCAACATTTTCCCATGGATCGTTATGTATTTGTTTTAAACCAAGCGAAACTCTGAGTTTTTCTTTATCAAAACTCAATACCTTTACATCGAGCTCTTCTCCAAGATTTAAATGCTCAGACGGATTTGTAACTCTTGACCAAGAAATATCAGTAATATGCAATAATCCATCAAGCCCTCCCAGATCAACAAATGCTCCATAATCTGTAATGTTTTTAACAACGCCCTTTACAATTTGACCTTCTTCTAAATCTTTTAATAGCTTTATTTTTTCAGCAGAATTATTTTGCTCTAATACCGCTTTTCTTGACAGGACAACATTATTTCTTTTGTAATCTAACTTTATTACTTTAAAATCTTGAACGGTATCCTCAATATCAGGAGCCTCCTTTACCGGCCTAACATCAACAAGAGATCCTGGAAGAAAAGCCTTTACAACATCAACTTCAACTGCAAAACCACCTTTAACTCTATTATTAATCTTACCAGTAACAAATTCTCCGGTTTCAAGTGCCTCCTCAAGCATCTTCCATGTAGATATTTTTCTTGCCTTTTCTCTAGATATTCTTGTTTCGCCATATCCATCTTCAACAGCTTCTAACGCAACTTCAACTTCATCGCCAATACTAATATCAACTTCTCCTAAATTATCTCTAAACTCATCAAGAGAAATAACTCCCTCAGATTTTAAACCAACATGAACTGTAACCCAGTCTTTATCAACATCTAAAACAACTCCGGAGACAATTGAACCAGGTTGCATATCTAATGTATTTAAACTTTCATCAAGTAAATTTGAAAAAGATTCTGACATTTAAATAAATTCCTTTTTTATTAAATTTTCAGTAAAACTGAATACTTCATCAAGCGTCATGTCTGAAGAGTCAATTATATGAGCATCTTCAGCAGGTAAAAGAGGTGATAATTCTCTTGAGCTATCTTTTATATCTCTTTTTTCAATATCAGCTATCAGAGCGGGCATATTAACTTCTTGGCCAAGATTCTGCAACTCTATGTAACGTCTTTTTGCTCTCTCTTTTGGTGATGCTGTTAGAAAAATTTTTAATTTAGCATCTTTGAAAACAACAGTACCCATGTCTCTTCCGTCAGCTACAAGCCCATTTCCATTATAAAAACTCCTTTGGATATTAAATAGAGCATCTCTGACTTCTTTTTTTGAACTATGATCAGATGCAGATTTTGCAATTATTTCTGATCTTAGCTCACTTGAAACATCATTATTTTTATAAATTACAGAAAGTTTTTCTTTACTTTTTTTAAAAACAGCATGCTTTTGTATTTGAGTTGCAATTTCATCTGAAGATTTATTCATGTTAGATAGATAAGCATAAAGTCTGTATAAAACTCCACTATCAAGTATGTTAAAGCCCATACTATTAGCTATTCCTCTTGCAAGGGCTCCTTTCCCGGATGCAGATGGACCATCTATAGTAATTACATTAATCTTCTTCATTAATTTTCATACCTATTGTATTCATTATACGTTTGAAATTTGGGAATGAAGTCTCAATATTTTTACAATTCGTTACTCGAATAAAATTATCTGATCTGATACCAGCTATTAAAAAACTCATTGCAATTCTATGATCATCAAAAGAATCAATAGCTTCATCACATTTAAGTTCTTTTGATGTTCCTGAAATTGATATACCATCCTCAAAAATATCGTGTTTGATTTTTAACTTTATGAGTCCCTGTGAAATTGCATGCAATCTATCAGACTCTTTAACTCGCAGCTCAGCAGCATTTTTAATTACTGTTTGCCCTTCTGCAAAACACGCAGCAACACTTAATATAGGAATTTCATCGATGATATTTGGAATAATATTGTCTGGCACATCTATGCCTCTTAGCTTTGAAGAACCAACATAAATGTCACCAACAATCTCATTTGAAGCTTTTTTCTTATTTTTAATTTCAAGATTTGCTCCCATTAGTAGCAAAACATCTAATAATCCTTTTCTAGATTCATTTAAGCCAACATTTTTTATAACAACTTCAGAGCCTTTAGAAATAATAGTTGCGACAATAATAAAAGCTGCAGATGAAAAATCACCAGGAACATCAAAAGAATTTTTTGGTTCTAGTTCAGAGTAGTTAAGCTGAATTGTTTTTGAATTTTGATTATTTTCATAGAGAATCTCTCCACCAAAAAACTCAATCATCCTTTCAGTATGATCTCTTGTAATTTTTGGTTCAGTTATTTTTATATTTTTCTGAGATGACAGTGCAGCTAATAATAAGCATGATTTAACTTGAGCGCTGGCAATTGGCATTTTATATTCAAAATTATTTATAATTTTTGAGCCTAATGTACTTATAGGAAGCATGCCTGTATCACTTTTTAACTTAGCTCCCATCATCTCAAGTGGTTTAATCACTCTACTCATTGGTCTTTTTTGAAGCGATGAGTCTCCTGTCATAGTTAATCTTAAGCCAAGGCCAGAAATCAGTCCTAACAATAATCTTGCACCTGTACCTGAATTACCAAGATTTAATTCTTTTTCAGGATTTTTGAACATAACTTCTCTTTTCTTCAAAGTAACTTTGTTTTCATTTATAGATATTGAAGATCCAATAGAATTAAGAGCATTAACGGTTGAAATTGGATCCTGGGCATTTAAAAATCCATCTACATGCATATCACAATTAAGTAATGATCCAATAATTACAATTCTTTGAGATACTGATTTATCACCTGGACAGTCAACTTCTCCATGCAAAGATTTTGTTTTGTATGAATTTAAATTCAAAATTTGTCTTCTTTGAAAGATTTAATTTCATCAAGTTCTTTATTTAGGAGCTCGAGATGAGAAAATACATCTGGAATTTGCTTAGTCTCAGTTATCAATTCTAAAAGATTGTTTAAGGAAACTTGCATTCCAGCAAGTGCTTTAATCAAATCAACTCTATTAAGCATGAAAATATCACGCCACATTTCTGAATTTGATCCACTAAGTCTTAGAAACTCTTTCAATCCTCCTCCAGCATTATCATCTACGTCATGGTTAGATAGTCTAATCGAATCGATTAATGCGTATGAAACTAAGTGTGGTAGATGACTTGTCATTGCAAATATTAAATCATGCTCAGTAACACTCATTGATGATGTCCTCATTTGTAGTGCGTTTTTCCAAAAATTTTCAACTTTTTCAAAATGACCTTTTTTACTGTTAAAAGGATCACATAAAACATTTTTTTTATTTTTGAAAAGATCTCCATTAGCTGCAGAAATTCCTGATTGATCAGAGCCAGCAATTGGATGAGAAAGAATAATATTTGATGCACCATTCAATTTAATATGATTTTTTACACTCGATGTATCAGTAATAGTCACATCCGTATTCCAAATATCCTTTAAGTCATTTAAAACATCTAACGTTTGTTTTGGAGGGACAGCAATAATAATTAAATCAACTTTTTTTACAAAATCTTTTGAATTTATATCTAAAATAGACTCAACTTTTGTGTCAATTATATTTTTTTCTAAAGCCTCTTTTATGGAGTTATTTGATTTATCAAATCCATAAACTTTTATACCTTTAGATTTTGAAGCCATTGCAATTGAAGAGCCAATCATACCAATGCCAATTATTAGAATTTTTTCAACGTTTAAATTCATATATATTCAGGATATGAGCCAAAATTTCTTACTATAGCTCCAGTATCAATAATTTCTTTTATAGCTAGACGTAATTTTTGGTCTTTAATATGTCCTTCACAATCAACAAAGAAATCATGAGAATTTATATTTCCTCTTGATGGGCGTGTCTCAATCTTACTTAAATTGATTTTTCTTTTTTCAAAAGGTTTAAGAACTGACATTAAGGAGCCAGGTCTATTTGGAGTTTGGATTAAAAAAGAGCTCTTATCTTTGCCTGTTTTTTCAACTTTATTTTTACCTATTACTATGAATCTAGTTTTATTTTCTGAGTAATCCTGAATATTTTTGTTGATCAACTTAAGTTTATACTTGTTTAATGCCATTGAATTCACGATACATAAAATATTTTTATTCTCTTTTGCATATTTCGCAGCGACTGCTGAGCTTGGCATTTCAAGTCTTTTTATATTTCCTAAATTTCTTTCAATCCATTTTGAGCATTGTCCTAATGCCTGAGGATGAGATGCAATAGCGAAAGCTTGTTCAATTTTAAATTTATTTCCTGCTGCTAATTGATGATCAATATTTAAATATATTTCTCCAATAATATTTATGTCTTTACTGTCTGCAAGACAGTTTAGAGTAGTATTTATAACTCCCTCCGATGAATTTTCTACTGGAACAACCCCTAAATTTACATCATCATTTATTACCTGATAAAACACATCATCAATAGTTGATGTAGGTATTCTTAGAGCCTGAGAGCCAAATTGATTATGAACAGCTGCCTCTGAATGAGTTGCCTCAGGTCCAAGATATGCAACTTTTAAAATTTCTTCAAGAGATAGACAGCCAGAAATTAATTCTTTATAAATGGCTCTAATCTTAGAATCTGGTAATAGTCCTTTTTTATTTGCATTTAAAATATTTCGTAAAATTTTTGTCTCTCTATCGGGTTTATAAAATGACTCTATAGGACTTACTTTTGATTTAATCTTACCAATAGCTACGGCATGTGAAGCTCTTTTTTGAATAAGAGCATAAATTTCTTTGTCTATTCTATCAATTTTGACTCTGTGACTTTTTAATTTCTTATCTGTCATTTTTGTTAACCATATTTTGACTCAAAGTATTTCATATACTTTATAAGTTCCTCAACCCCCTCTAGAGGCATTGCATTATATATGCTGGCTCTCATTCCTCCAACTGATCTATGTCCTTTTAAGTTTAAAAGGCCATTTTCTTCGGCATGTAATAAGAATGGAGAATCTAATTCATCATTTTCAAGAAAAAATGTGACATTCATAATTGATCTATTTTCAATATCTATATTATTTGAATAAAAATCTGAACTATCAATATAGTCATATAATTTTGATGATTTTGAATAATTTTGTTGTTTAAAAAATTCAAGTCCTCCTTGTTTTTTTATCCATTTAAAAACTTTTCCGGCCATATACCATGCAAATGTAGGAGGCGTATTTAACATTGATTCTGCAATTGAATGTTCAGAATATTTCAGAATATTTGGAATTTTTTGATTTCCCAATTCCATGAAGTCTCTATCAATAATTACTATTGTTAAGCCAGCAGGTCCAATATTCTTTTGAGCACCTGCGTATATTAATGAGAATTTACTAACATCTAGAGGCTCACTCAAAATTACTGAAGATGCATCTGAAATAATAGGTTTATTTACATTAGGTGCTTCATGGATTGCAACTCCTTGAATCGTCTCATTTGGACAATAATGAACATATGCAGATTTTTCTGATATCTTCCAAGTTTTTGGATCAGGGGCATATGAGTAATTTTTAGCTTCAGATGATGCAATTGTATTCACTTTTGTTATCTTTGATGCTTCAGAAATTGCTTTTTTTGACCATGAGCCTGACAAAATGTAATCTGCCTCACCTGAACTGTTACCAAAATTATATGGAACCATTGAAAATTGATGTGTTGCGCCTCCTTGAAGGAATAAAACATCATAATTTTTGGGTATATTTAAAATATCAATTAAGTCTTGTTTTGCCTCTGCAGCAACTGAAGAATATAACCTTGACCTGTGGCTGACTTCCATTATGGAAGTTCCAGAGTTGTTATATTCTAATAACTCAGATTTAACTTCTTTTAAAACCTCTTCAGAAATTACTGCAGGACCAGCACAGAAATTCCATTTTCTCATTACTATTTAATCTTGATCTTCTTCTTGAGGTATTGTTACACACTCAATAAGTTTTTCTTCTTCTTTTGGAGAAATAATTTTTACTCCTTGGGTATTTCTGCTTAGTGTTGGAACTTGGGAAACATTCGTTCTAATCATAGTGCCTTTATCACTTATCAACATTATTCCATCTTCTTCCTCAACTAATGCTGCCGCAACCATCATTCCGTTTCTCTCGCTTGTTTTTATAGAAATGACACCTTGTCCACCTCTATTATGTGTTGGGAAATCTTCAAGTTCAGTCTTTTTGCCATAACCATTTTCTGACACACACAGAATAGTTTTTGATGGATCAGCAACATTTAACGAAATTAGTCTTTGATCTTTTTTTAATTTCATACCTTTCACACCTCTTGCGGTTCTTCCCATAGGCCTAACTTTAGACTCATTAAATCTGATTAATTTTCCTGCAGATGAGGCCAGTAAAATTTCTTTTTTACCATCAGTTATTGCAGTCCCAATTAATCTATCATCATCATCGAGATTTATAGCCTTAATTCCTGATTTCCACTTTCTTGCAAAAAGGCTTAAGCTAGTTTTCTTTGTTATACCTTTTCTTGTTGCCATAAAAATAAATTTATCTTCAGAAAATTCTTCAACCGGCAAGATATCGCTCACCCTTTCATCATCATCTAAATTAAGCATGTTTACTAAAGGTCTTCCTTTTGATGTTCTAGATGCAACAGGTATCTCGTATACTTTAAGCCAGAATACCTTTCCTTTTGTTGTGAAGCATAAAATTTGAACATGACTACTCAAAACATAAAGATTTTGAATTAAATCTTCTTCTTTTACGGATGCAGCCGCCTTGCCTTGTCCTCCTCTTCTCTGTTCTCTATATTCATCTAGAGGTTGAGTTTTAGCATAACCACTTCTTGAAACTGTAAGCACCCTTGTTTCTTCTGGAATAAGATCCTCATTTGTAATACCTCTTCTGGTGTCATTAATTAATGTTCTTCTATCATCACCAAAATTTTCTTTAATTTCTTCAAGCTCTCCTATCATCAAATCGATAAGTGTTTGCTTATCATCGAGAATTTTTTGCAGACCAAGAATCTTTTCAACAATCTCTGAAAATTCTTTGCTTAAATTATCTTGCTCCAAACCAGTCAATCTTCCAAGCCTTAGCTCGAGAATTGCTTTTGCCTGGTCTTCAGAAAGTTTATATTTTTTACCTTTGAGTCCAAGATCCTTACTTAATCCTTTTGGTTTACATGCGTCACTTCCAACCTTTTTAAGAATTGCTTCAACTGGACCAGATTTCCATACTTTTTTACAAAGTTCTTTGGCAGCTATCTTTGGATCTTTTGATTTTTTAATTATTGAAATTATTTGATCGATATTTGCAATTGCAACCATCAAGCCTTCAACAACATGACCCCTATCCTTGGCTTTTCGAAGATCATACTTAGTCCTTTTTGTAATAATATCTTTTCTATGCTTAACAAATGCTTGAAGCATTTCTTTCAAATTAACTTCTTTTGGCTGGCCATCTGATAGAACAGTGAAGTTAATTCCAAAAGATTGTTCAAGTTGAGTTTGAGCAAAAAGGTTATTTTCTAGAACATCAACCGAATCACCTTTTCTAACTTCAATTACTACTCTTAATCCATCCTTATCTGACTCATCTCTAATTTCAGTTATCCCTTCTATTTTCTTTTCCTTAACTAACTCAGCAATTTTTTCTAACATCTTTGCTTTATTAACCATAAAAGGTATCTCATTTATGATTAAACTTTGTTTGCCAGATTTGTCCTCTTCAATAGAGGTATTAGACCTAATATGAATTATTCCTCTGCCTGTTTTATAAGCCTCATATATTCCAGCTTTTCCGTCTATAGTTCCACCTGTTGGAAAGTCTGGACCTGAAATATCCTTGATCAATTCATCAATTGAGATTTTTGGATTAATGATTAAATTTATACATCCATTCAAAACTTCGTTTAAATTATGTGGAGGAATATTTGTTGCCATGCCAACTGCAATTCCAGAAGAGCCATTTACAAGTAAATTTGGAATTTTTGTTGGTAGGACGTCTGGAATATCTTCACTACCATCATAGTTTGGTGAAAAAGAAACAGTCTCCTTTTCTATATCACCTAACATTTGATCTGTAATTTTAGACATTCTTACTTCTGTATAACGCATTGCGGCAGGAGGATCGCCATCAATTGATCCAAAATTTCCTTGACCCTCAACTATCGGATATCTCATTGAAAAATCTTGAGCCATTCTGACCATTGCATCGTAAACAGCAGAGTCTCCATGTGGATGATATTTTCCAATGACATCTCCAACAACTCTTGCAGATTTTTTATAAGGTCTATTATAGAAATTTTTAAGATCATACATTGCGTATAAAATTCTTCTATGGACTGGTTTTAAGCCATCTCTTATGTCGGGAAGAGCCCTTCCATGAATAACGCTTAAAGCATAACTTAAGTAAGATTGCTTAAGCTCATCTTCTATATTTACAGATATAATTTCTTTAGCGAAATCATTCATTTTATAGCTCGGAAAACCCTTGTTTTATGCACAAATTTTATAACCCTAATAGGGTAATATTTTAACATATTTATAAGTGAAATTACTCTTTAAATTCAGTAACTAAGCCGCCAATTGACTCCTTTGCGTCACCAAATAACATTCTGGTATTTTCTTTGAAAAACAAAGGATTTTGCACACCTGCAAAACCAGATGACATTGATCTTTTTAGAACAAAAACTGTCCTTGCATTGTGAACCTCAATTATAGGCATTCCGTAAATTGGACTTCCTGGTTCTTCTGTTGCAGATGGATTTACTACGTCATTTGCTCCAATTACTACAGCAACATCAACAGTATCCATAGATGGATTTACATCTTCTGGTTCAACTAAAACATCATAAGGAACGTTTGCTTCTGCAAGCAAAACATTCATATGACCTGGCATTCTTCCAGCAACTGGATGAATTCCATATCTTACTTCAGTACCATTCGCTTCAAGAAGCTCTCCTAGTTCTCTGACAACATGCTGGGCTTGCGCAACTGCCATACCATATCCTGGAATTACTAGAACAGAGCTCGCATTCTCTAATATTAAATATGCATCCGATACATTTATTGGTTTGACCTCACCAGTTTCTTCAGATTTTGAAGCAGAAGCTGATGAAGCGTAGCCAACAAATAAAATGTTGCCAATTGAGCGATTCATAGCCTTGGCCATGATGATAGTTAAAATTAAACCACTAGCTCCAACCAAAGATCCAGCAACAATAAGAACATTGTTTAATAGTAACAATCCTGCAAATGCTGCAGCAATACCTGAGAATGAGTTTAATAATGAAATAACTACTGGCATATCGCCGCCACCAATTGGGATTACGAATCCCACACCGCCTAGCAATGTTAAAATCAATAAAATTGTGTAGAAATCAAAGCCTGGACTGAAAATCTTTGTTATAAAAATTGAGTACAACAGATATATAATTGAAATGTAGAAAAAAGTTGTGAACAATTTTGTAACTATCGAGGACTTTTCGACCTTTAGTGTCTCTGATAATTTGCCATAGGCAATAACACTTCCAGAGAATGTCACGCCTCCAATGTAAGTTGTAATCATTACCAATAAATATTGAAAATTATTTGATGGTATTGAATTAAATTCAGACCATGCAATAAAGAATGTTGCCAAACCTCCAAATCCATTAAATAGTGCTACCATCTCAGGGATTGAAGTCATTTTTACTTTTAGTGCAATAAGTGAACCTATAATTGCGCCAATTCCGATCCCAACTAAAACTAAAATAGGATTTATTACATTAATAAATGTTACAGAAACAGCGATGAACATTGCTAATGCCGATAAGAAATTACCTCTTACGGCAGTATCTTCTTTCCCAAGCATCTTGATGCCTGAAATAAATAATATAGACGAAAATATATAAATAATATTTTGGATAGAAGATATGTTTTCAAAAAAGCTCATTGTTATTTCTTCTTAAACATTTTTAACATTCTGTTTGTAACAAGATAGCCACCAAAAACGTTAATTGATGCAAACATTACCGCAAGGAAAGCTAAGGCTTGTTGAAGTTGAGTATCGGAACCAAGAACTAAAGCTCCAACTAAAGCAATTCCTGAGATTGCATTAGCACCTGACATTAGAGGTGTATGCAAGGTACTTGGAACTTTAGAGATGAGCTCTAATCCAAGATAAATTGAAAGAATAAGAACAAATCCTAAGAGAATATAAATTTCCATTATTTCTTAAACCTCTCATTTTTAATTTCGCCATTGTGGACTAAAACACTACTTGAAATAATTTCATCATCAAAGTCAAAGCTGATACTTAGATTTTCTTTATCAAAAAAATCTGAAATCCAATTATTGTAATTATTTGAGAGAGCTAAAGAAGCATGATTAGATACTTTTGAAGCTAAATTTGATATGCCAATAATCTTAACTCCATTTCTTTCAACAACTTTATCTACTTCAGACCCTTCGACATTGCCACCTGATTCTACTGCCATATCAAAAATCACACTTCCAGGCATCATTCTATCAATTGTTTTATTATCAACTAATAAAGGTGCTGGCCTCCCAAATAACTGTGCTGTGGTAATAACAATATCAGATCTCTCACACACTTTTGACTGAAGTTCTTTTTGTTTTGTTATTTGTTCTTCTGTAAGTTCTTTTGCATATCCTTGATCAGTTTCTCCTGTTTCTCCTAAATCAATTTTTACAAACTTCGCTCCAAGAGAATTTACTTGTTCCTCAACAACATCTCTTGTATCAAATGCTTCAACTCTAGCTCCCAATCTTTTTGCAGTTGCAATAGCTTGAAGACCGGCAACTCCTACACCTATAACAAATACCTTTGCAGGTTTTAGAGTACCTGCTGCTGTCATCATCATTGGTAATGCTGTTGATAAATGTTTTGCGGATTCAATAACTGCAACATAACCAGCAAGGTTTGCTTGTGAACTTAAAACATCCATCTTTTGAGCTCTAGTTATTCTGGGAATAAATTCCATACTAACTAAATTAATTTTTAAGTTAGAGCATGATTCAATTAGTGCTTGATTACTGAATGGATTTATCATGCCAAGTATAGTTGAATTTGGTTTAATTAATTTTAGTTCATCATCTCCTAATGGTTGATTAGTAATTATTAAATCGCCCTTTTTGAGACACTCTTCTCGTGAAGATTTCTTTAATCCACTTTGTTCAAAGATTTTATCGCTAACATTAATACCTATTCCAATATTTTCTTCAAAAAACACATCTGCCCCAAGATTTAACAAAGTACTGATAGTATCGATATGGATTGGTGATCTTGAATCAGTATCAACGGAAGACTTTAAAGCTGAAATAATCAAAATATGTGTATAAATAATTTTGTAGTGAAGTTAATCTTATCAGTTCTAATAAGTCAATTGAATCAAATATCTTATTTTTGTGCGCCTGTTAGATAAATTATCTTGTAGTAACGCTACATATTAATATTTTTATTTGTACTTAATTAAATTTTTAAGAGTTAAAATATGCGGATGACTAACATTGATCAACAAGAAGTTAAAAAGTTCTCTGATATTGCAGAAGAATGGTGGAACAAAGATGGTGATTTCAAACCTTTGCATGTGATAAATCCTTTGAGAGCTAATTACATAAAAGAAAAAATTGAGTTAAAAGATAAAAAAGTATTAGATGTAGGATGTGGTGGAGGACTTCTGTGTGAGTCTTTGTATGATTTTGGTGCTGAAGTTACTGGTATTGATGCAGCAGGTCCTGGAATCGAAGTAGCAAAAATACATGCACAAAAAAATAATAAAAATATCAAATATTTTGAAAAAACTGCTGAGGAATTAAATACAGAGTATATTGAATATTATGATGTTGTTACTTGTTTGGAGGTTCTTGAGCATGTTCCTGATCCAGAGTCACTTGTAAAAACATGTGTTCAATTACTTAAGCCAAGCGGCTTGTTATTTCTATCAACAATCAACAAAAATCCAAGATCATGGATTACTGCAATAGTCGGCGCAGAATATATATTCAATTTACTCCCAAAAGGCACTCATGAATTTGATAAATTTATAAAACCATCTTCGTTAGCTAAATATGTAAGAGATGCTGAAGCTGAATTACTTGAAACAAAAGGAATGTTCTATAACCCTCTTACACATAAGGCAAACCTGAATAATGATTTAGGTGTTAATTATCTAATGTATGCAAGAAAATCATAAAACAGAGCTTATTTTATTTGATCTAGATGGGACTCTAATAGATACGGCACCTGATTTTCATACTTCATTAAATACCATGCTAAAAAAATATAATATGAATGAAGTCAGTGAATTTGATATTCGGCCTCATATTTCTGAAGGAACATCAAAACTGATTAAAAAATTTTTTGCTATAGATGAAGATGATGCTGAATTTGAACCATTAAAGTCAGAATTTCTTTCTGAATACAATATGAATAAAACAAAAGGCTGTAAGCTTTTTGATGGCATGACATCATTAATTAATTTTATGGACAAAAATAATATTAAATACGGAGTCGTTACTAATAAATTTTTTAAATTTGCAAGTCCTATAATTGACTCATTCTCAGAATTAAAAAATATCAAAGTAATAGTTTGTCCTGATCATGTAAAAATATCTAAGCCTGATCCTGAGGGTATTTTGTTAGCTTGTAAAAAACTTGATATCAATACATTAAATACAATTTATTTAGGAGATCATATTAATGATTTAAAAGCTGGATTAAGCGCGGGGGTCAGAGTTTTAGGGTGTCTTTATGGATATTCTTTAGATGAAAACAATCTTATTAAGCTTAATTATCCATACATAAGAGATATTTCAGAAATTTACTCACATATAAATATTTAACTACTAAGAATGACAAAAGATTTTTTATTGGATAAAAATATACTTATTACAGGTGCGACAAGTGGTATTGGCAAATCACTTACAAAATATCTTAGCGAGCATGGAGCAAATATCCTAATGCTCTCAAAAGATGAGTCTAAGCTTGATGTTTTATATGATGAAATTGTAAAAAAATATAATACTGATCCGTGTATATTTAAATGTGATTTGCAGAAACTTAACGAAGATAGTGCTATAGAAATAAATAAAATTATTAATGAAAATTACTCGGGTATAGATGCAGTAATCTTTAATGCTGCAGCTCTTGACAAGATGTCACATATAGAAAGTTATGATTTAGCTACATGGGAGAAAATTTTGAAAATAAACTTAACAAGTATTTTCCTCATTGCAAAAAATTTAATACCTATGCTTAAAGAATCCTCAAATCCAAGAATAATATTTACTACTTCGAGCGTTGGTAAAAAAGGAAAGGCCTTTTGGGGTGCTTATTCTGTTTCTAAAGCAGGTTTGAATGCTTTATCAGAAATAATTGCTGATGAGGTTGAATCAGTATCGAATATAAAAGTTTTTAACTTTGATCCAAAAGCTACCAGAACTAAAATGAGATCTCTCGCATATCCTGCTGAAAATCCTAACACCATTAAAGAGCCGCTAAAGCTTATGGATTATTATTTATGGATGCTTTCAGAGGATAGTTCTTCTTCAAATGAAATCCATATCGAATATAGAAGTGATAAGTTCAGATAGTAACATTTTCATCTTCAAGCACTCTCCATAAAAAAAGACACATATAGCTTCTATAAGGTCTAAAAATTTCGTAAAAAGACTCTTTATAGGAATCAATTTTAAACATCTTCAGGTGAGCATTTCTTAGGCCTAAATCTAAAATAGAAAAAACATCTGGATCACCAATAAAAAATATCCTAGACATTTCAATTGACCATGGTCCAATGCCTTTAATTTGAATTAAGAAATCAAAATACTCTGCTGCACTCATTCTATTAAGTTCTTTTTTTGAGATATTTATAAGGTCTTTATTAAAAATAATTCCATTTAGATATTCAATTTTTTGCCTTGATAAACCAGCATCTCTAAACTTTTGGTTAAGTTTTATATTTTCCTTTTTATACTTATTTTCTTTAAGGATTTTATCTGTCCTTTTCCATATTGCCGCCGCTGATTGAACAGAAAGCTGTTGACCAATAATTATTTTTGATAAATGGCTTACAAAATCCATCTTAGATACTTTGATTTTTAAAGGGCCAACTCTCTTAATATGATTTGCAAGTTGGATAAAGCCTTTTTCAATAGCTTTGTCATATAAAAATTTGTGTGCAAGTTTATATTCCATAGTTCTTTATTGAATCTATTTCTTTGCTAGATAATTCTATATAGCCACCTTTTTTTAATGAAGAAGGCAAAAAAATAGGTCCAAATCTTGTTCTTTTTAATCTGCTTATCTCTAACCCAACAGCATTAAATATTTTTCTTACTTCTCTGTTTTTTCCAGACATAAGACAAACAGAAAACCATTGATTAGATGATTGTTTTTCTCCTTCTACAATATCTGTAAATCTGTAAATATCATTGTCAATCTTAATTCCTGAGAGCATTTTTTCTTTCTTTTCTTTTGTAAAATCCCCTCTAGCCCTTACCAAATACTCTCTGTCAATACTTGATGAAGGATGCATGCAATAATTAGCGAATGTCCCATCATTTGTAAAAAGCATCAAACCTGACGAATTTATGTCTAACCTCCCAATTGAGATCCATCTGATTTTTGATTTACCTTCAGGCAAAAAATCAAAAACTATTGGTATGTTTTTTTCTTTTTTGTTTGAAGACAAAACCCCCTCAGGTTTATTTAGCATTAATAATCTAATTTCTGACTCAGTAAAAGAAATAATGTTGCCATCATATTCAACTTCATCATTTTTATTTACCGACGAACCTATTAAAGCTATTTGACCGTTAACCTTAATTTTTTTAGATTTAATTAATTCCTCACAATACCTTCTTGATCCGATACCAGATTTTGCTAAGAATTTTTGAAGTCTCTCTGCCATTAATTAATTATATGGCTTGAGACAATATGTCTTTCTCTTCGTTTTCCTCAATTTCAGGTAATTCTGGTAATTCAGAAATACTTTTAAGGTTCAAATCATTTAAGAAATCTTTTGTTGTTACGTATAAAGTTGGCCTTCCAGGAACATCTCTATAACCAGATACTTTTATCCAATTCCTTTCCAATAGAGATCTTATGATCCTTGTACTTACTGTAATACCTCTGATGTCTTCAATATCACCTCTAGTAACAGGTTGCTTATAAGCAATTATTGAGATAGTTTCCATTAATGCTTTTGAAACTCTTGGAGCTTTTTCATTCCAAAGTGCGCTAAGAATATGACCATGATCCTCTTTGATTTGAAGTCTATATCCAGATGCAACTTCTGTAACTTTAAGAGATGTCCCTTCATATCTCATCTCTAAATCATTAATTGCTCTTTTGATTTCACTTAGCTCAACACTTAATCCGGTGTTTTCAAGAATACTTTTTATTTCTGACAATCTTATAGGCCTTCCAGAACCAAAAAGAAGAGCTTCAACAGAATTAATAACCTTGTGTTCCAATTTATATACCCCTTACAGATTTAATAAACAATTCTTCACTCTTATTTTGAATTAACTCAATATAACCATCTTTAGCAAGTTCCAATGAGGCTAGAAGAGTTACTACGACTCCCTTTTTACCCTCTGGTTTTCTGAGTGTCTTTGAGAAACTGATAATGTTTTTATTGTTTAATATATCCAACAGAATCTGAATTCTCTCTTTGGTTGATAATTCTTCGAAATCTATTAAATGACTATTTTTATAGTTCGGTCTTTTCAATACTTCAACTACAGAAGTAAATAAGTCCGTAATATTTATTTCAGATTCTTCTTTTAATAATGATTCTTGTAATTTTGGTACCTTAGCACTTGCTATAAAAAAATCTCTATCAACCCTTGGTAAAATTGCTATTTTTTCAGAAACTGTCTTAAATCTTTTGTACTCCTGCAATCTTTTTATAAGAGCTGCTCTTGGATCTTCTTCCTCATCTTCAAAAGATTCTTTTGGTAACATTAATCTTGATTTTATCTCAGCAAGAGTTGCCGCCATGACAAGATAATCAGCCGCTAATTCAAATTTTAAAGAATCCATTAATTCTATGTACTCTAAATATTGGTCGGTTATCTTTGATATATCTAAATCAAGAATATCAATATCATCCTTTCTTATAAGATATAAAAGAAGGTCCAGGGGCCCAGAAAATGTCTCAAGAAAAATCTCTAGAGCGTTTGGAGGAATGAAAAGATCGTCTGGCAACTCTTCCAGGTGATTTCCCATCACTACAGGAATTTCAAGCTGCGCAAGACTATTATGTTGCATATTTAAACACTATATAGTGTAAGTTTTAGCTATTTTAATACAATATGTTGTGTATTTCCTTAAAAAATGCATATTTATAACAAATTTTTTATTTTCAATTACTTCATAAAAATGGTTTTAATCAGTGAATATTAATTTAATAATATGAAACCATTTCTCTAAATAGAGTTATAAAATATAAAAAATATGAATTATTCAACTGACAACACAAGAATTATTGATAGAAAGAAAGTTCCTGCTCCCTATGAGTTAGTAAATAAGTACCCTATTAATGATGAAATTTCAAAACTTGTATACGGTACAAGAAATGAAATTAGCCAAATTCTTCATGATAAAGATGATCGAATATTTGTAGTGGTTGGGCCATGTTCAATACATGATCCACAAAGTGCAATTGAATACGCAAAAAAGTTATCTAATGAAAATAAAAATTTTAGCGAAAATCTCTTACTAATAATGAGAGTTTATTTTGAAAAGCCAAGAACTACAGTTGGATGGAAAGGATTGATAAATGATCCCGATATTA
The DNA here is from genome assembly GCA_902547295.1 of uncultured SAR86 cluster bacterium. GTDB lineage: Bacteria > Pseudomonadota > Gammaproteobacteria > Magnimaribacterales > D2472 > SAR86A. Next base: position 115,847 of record CACCNJ010000001.1, read on the forward strand.
ATGAAACCTATAACATTGCCAAAGGTGTTGAGATGGCTAGAAAATTGCTTATTGAAATTGCTGAATTGGGATTGCCTGCAGGAACAGAATTTTTAGATCCAATTTCACCTCAATATGTAACTGATATTATTTCGTGGGGAGCAATTGGTGCAAGAACAGCAGAAAGCCAAATTCATCGAGAGCTCGCATCTGGTCTTTCATGTCCTATTGGCATAAAGAACGGTACAGATGGTGGTTTAAAAGCTGCAATTGATGGAATACAAGCAGCAAATCATTCCCATGTTTTTCTTGGTGCAACAAAAGAAGCTGATATTGCTATGCTTAAAACAGCTGGCAATAATGATACCCACATTATTTTAAGAGGTGGTAAAGTGCCAAATTTTGACAAAGAATCAGTAGAAAGCACTTTAACTGCTCTTAAAGAAGCTGAAGTTAATGAATCCATAATGATTGATGCCAGTCATGGAAATAGTCAAAAGAAATTTAAACAACAAATCCCTGTTATTGATTCGATATGCGAACAGATTTCAGATGGTAACAAAAATATAAAAGGTGTAATGATTGAAAGCCACTTAAATGAGGGTAACCAAAAAATTACTGAAAAACTTAACTATGGTCAAAGTATTACAGATGCATGTATGGGTTGGGAAGATACTGTAATGTGCCTTAGCAAATTAAATGATGCAATAAATCTAAAAAGAGGTAAGTAATCTAATTGAGCAGTGAGAAAAATTTATCTTTTTCAAGTGAGGTAGCAGAAACACTTGGCGTTGAGTGTGCAATCATCCTGAATCAATATAATGAAAACTTGTTAGAAGATATCACTTCATTAGATAGCCTAATAAAGTCAACAAAAAAAAATATAAGTTTTCTTGATGAAGAAAAAATTAAAGAATCTATAAACACGCTAATAAAATATCAATTAATTGATATCAATAAAAAGACTTATAGACTTAAAACTCCAAACAAAACTTCAGATTCATGCCAGCTTGATATTGAGTGGATCCCATCACCTGAAGTAGATGAAGTCTTAAATATGACTGAAATTACTGACGATTTCTATAACCTTAAACTTAAAGAATTTAAAATTTATTGGATGGAAAGAGGTCAAAAGAAGAATAACTGGAATTCAACATTTATTGATTTTATAAGACGTGAATGGGCAAAAGAAACTAATTCAAAAAAGACTATCCCTCATATTATTGATGAAAACTGGTATCCTGATGATGATGTGTTTGATATTCTTAATCTGTCAGAAATAAATAAAGATTCTGCGTTAAGATATCTTAGAGAATTTATCTTATATTGGAAGGATAAAGGCTCTGCATTTACAACATGGAATTCTAAATTCATTGAGCATGTTAAAAGACGTCATATGATGAGTAATGAAATAGGTAGTGATGAAGAAAATAAAAAATATTCTGAGCCAGGAAAATATAAAAAAGACTTCAAAACAAGAAAAAATGACAACACTTGGGCAAAAGAAATCAATCTCGACTAAAGAGGATTTTATAAAATCCATTGATGCTATGTTCCTTAAGCTTGAGTTAGCCTATCACTATCAATTTTATAAAGTGTTTGGCACTGACGAAAAACTTAAAGAAGGTAAAAAACTTTGGGCTATTACATTAAAAAATGAATCTCCAGAAACAATTCTTGCCGCTGTCGAGAAAGTAGTAGCGTCTCAATCATATTTACCTACACTGACTGATCTCATCAAAGCATGCAAAGAAATTAACAAAATGGATGGCTTCCCCTCTGCAGAAGAAGCATATATAGAAGCAAGAAAGTCATTCCAGCCAAGAGCTGAATTTAATTGGTCTCATCCTATTATTTATTTCACTGGAAAGAAGATTGGTTGGAATAATCTAATGGAAAAAGATTCAAAAGAAAATTTTAATTTATTTAAAAAAATATTTAATAATTTAAAAAATGAAGTTATTAATGGAAAAATTTTTGAAATAAAAGATAATACAGACCTTGAAACTAGAAAACCTCTTAATAAAGATTTATTCGAAAAATTAAGAAAGGAACATAAAGTTTAAAACTATTAATTTTTATTTCAGTAGTTTGATTCTAATAATATGAACTTAACTAAAAATATAAGAATATCATTGTACATACTTGTCCCAATTCTTTTGTGGATGATTTCAGGTTTTTTTAAAAATGATTCAATTCAAGAACCTATTCAATCATCCGAATTATTTAATGTTCAAACAGTTTTAAGTATTGCCGAGGAATATCAACCTTATATAAAACTTAAAGCTACAACGAAATCTGAAAAAAGAATTAATGTAAAAGCAAAAACATCAGGCGAAGTAGTAAAAATAGGTGCTGTTCAAGGACAATATGTTCAAAAAGATACTGTCCTATGTAGCTTAGGAGTAGTAGAACTTAATAGAACAGAAGTTAAAGCGCCCTTTTCTGGTTATATCGAGCAAATTGTAAAGCCTGGAAATTTTCTTGAAAGAGGTCAGGTGTGTGCAACAATTATACAATTAGATCCAATATCACTTGTTGCTGGAGTTCCAGAATATGACATTAACAAAGTAAGAATAAATCAAAATGTTTATGTTGATTTAGTAACTGGGCAAGCCATTGAAGGAAAACTTACATTTGTTTCTAAAAGTGCCTCTCCAGATACAAGAACCTTTAATGTAGAATCACAAATTAATAATCCTAATGGCATAATCAAAGATGGTCTTACAGCAGAAATAAGCATTGAAATTGATAGAGTTAAGGCACATAAAATTTCACCTTCAATTCTTCTTTTAAATGATGAGGGGAAATTAGGTATTAGAGTAGTAAATCTAGGCAACATTGCACAGTTTATTGAAATTGAAATCTTAGAGGATTCTGAAGAAGGACTATGGGTTACTGGCATTCCCGATGAAGTAGAAATAATAATACAAGGTCAAGGTTTCGTTGAAGACGGTCAAGAAGTTATAACTAATCGTATATGATTAAAATAATTGACTTTGCTATAAATAAAGCAAAAACAACTCTTTTAATTGCTTTTATGGTAATAATTGCAGGATCATATGCAAGACAAGAAATACCAATTGCTGCTTCACCAAATGTACAACTCCCTTTTATCACCGTATCAGTTTTCCTAGATGGTGCATCTCCAAGCGATACTTCAAGACTGATTGCAAGACCCTTAGAAAACAGATTAAAAACAGTTACTGGTGTTGAGAGTATTAGATCAACCAGCTACCTGAGCTATGCAAGAGTATTTCTAGAATTTGAAGTAGGTTTTGATATTGATAAAGCTTTGGTTGATGTAAAACAAGGAGTTGAAGAGATTAAATATCAGTTGCCACTTGAAGCCGAAGATCCTCAAATTCAAGAGTATAGCGAAGCAAGTTTTCCTGTAATGAATATAAGTATTGTTGGTGGCAGTTCTGTACGGCAGAAAGTCTTTTACGCCAGAGAACTAAAAGATCTTATCGAACCAATTGAACAGATTTTAGAAGTTAGAATGACAGGAGCTCCTGAGGAAGTTCTTGAAGGAGTTATTGATAAAGCAAAAATGGAGTCTTACGGCGTAACATTGTCTGATATCTATTATTCTGTTTCTAATAACAATTTAATAATTCCTGGTGGTAAGCAAGATACTGGAAGAGGAAGTTTTAATATTGAAGTTCCAAGTATTATTGAATCTGCAAAAGACGTATATGCAATTCCGGTAAAAGTTACGAAAGATGCAATAGTAACTCTAGGTGATATTGCAATAATTAAAAGAACATTTAAAGATTTCACCTCTTATGCAAGAGTAAATGGAGAGGATGCAGTTACATTAGAAATTTCTTTAAGAGAGAGTGCTAATGCAATAGATGCCTCAACTGCCATCAGAGAAATACTTACTAGCTTCGAGAAAACACTTCCAAATAATCTTGATATTGTTGTTTCTAATGACGATACGATATATGCAAGTCTCATGGTAAAAGAGCTCAACGGGAATATCATAGCTGCAGTAGTTTTAATTATGGTGCTTGTAATAGCAAGTATGGGGACTAGAGTTTCAATGCTGGTTGGTCTTTCGATTCCTTTTTGTTTTTTAATGACATATTTAATTTTGTATGCTTTAGACATGGAAGTAAATTTTCTTGTAATGATGGGTTTGCTTCTCGGTATGGGAATGTTAATTGATGGTTCCATTGTTATTACAGAATATGCGGATAAGAAAATAGCCGAAGGTCTCTCTCGTGTTGAAGGATATACTCTAGCTTCAAAAAGAATGTTTTATCCAATTATTGCATCAACTGGAACAACGCTTGCTGCTTTCATACCAATGATGTTTTGGCCAGGATTCACAGGCCAATTCATGAAATATTTACCCATTACAATTTTCTTTGTTTTATCAGCATCTTTATTTTATTCACTAATTGTAATACCTGTTCTTGGTGCATACTTTGGACAAAAAGAATCTGCTCTAAATAATGATGATGGCCATACTTCAATTTTTGTAAAGTTGACTGATTGGTATGGAAAATATATTAAAAGATTTGTAAGAAATCCCATTGAAACTGTAACTGCAGTTGTATCTGTGCTGCTAATAATAATTATGAGTTACTCTATTTCTGGCATGGGCACAATTTATTTTGCAATTGTTGATCCAATACAGGCTAATGTAACCATTAAGGCTCGAGGTAATTTTTCTGCACTTGAAACGAAAGAAATTATTGAACAAGTTGAAGAAAGATTTATGGAAGTTGAAGGTATAAAGAATGTATATCTAAGATCTGGTTCAAATTGGTGGGAGTCAGGATCGGACAGAGTCGGAGGTGGTTTTATAGAGACATTGGAACCTTCTCAAACAAAAATTACTGGTTTCGAGATTATGGATCGCTTAAAAGAGTCAACTAATGATTTACCAGGAATAACAGTTGAAATTGAGGCAGACGAAGGTGGACCATCATTTGACTCCCCTATTGAATTAGATATTTTTGGTGATACAGAAGAACAAGTGAACGAGGCAGTTACTAAAATTGAAAATTATATGCGTAATAGCATGATAGGTTTAAATAATATCTTCTCTTCCAAAGCATATCCATCTGTTGAATGGAGTGTTGAAGTTGATAAACAAAAGGCTGCACAACTGGGTGTTAGCGTAAGCGATGTTGGAGCTTTAGTTCAAATGTTAACATCCGGTTTTAAGGTAGGTGAATATAGGCCAGATGATGCTAAAGACGAAGTTGAAATAAGAGCACGATTTCCTGATTCTGATAGGACTATTACCGGAATAAGAGACTTAAATGTAGTCACCAGACAAGGTACTGTACCGGTGAGTTCTTTTGTCCAAGTTGTTCCAAAAGAAAATCGTCAAACAGTTAACAGAAAAAATGGAAAATATTTTCAGGAAATTGGAGCTGGAACTGAGGATGAGTCCAAGGTTTCTGAAAAGATTAATCAGTTGAGTGATTGGTTAGAGACTACTAATCTTGGACCTAATATTAGTTACAAATTCAGCGGAATGGCTGAAGAAACAGAGGATGTTAATAGGTTTATAATTATAGCTGGAGTAACAGCTGTATTTATGATGCTGCTAATGCTCATCACCCAATTTAATAGCTTTTATCAATCTTTTATAATCCTATCAGCGGTAACAATCTCATTTGTTGGAGTACTTTTGGGTCTTCTTATAACCGGCAAGTCTTTCAGCACTACTATGACTGGTATATCTATAGTCACACTAGCAGGTATAGTTGTGAACAATAATATAGTACTAATTGATACCTTTAATAAATTGAGAGATGAGTCACCTCAAGTCGATCAGTCAATTCATATCATTAATGCTTGTAAACAAAGATTGAGGCCAATTATATTAACATCACTAACAACAATTTTTGGTTTATTGCCACTAGCAATGGGCATTAGTGTAGACATCATCTCAAGAGATATTGTCATTGGAAGTAGAGTTGTAGATTGGTGGTCAAACCTTGCCGTTTCAATTGTATGGGGTCTTGGTTTTAGTACTTTTATGACGTTAATATTAACTCCTGCGGTTTTATCTCTTCCTAATGCATTAAAAAATGAATATAAAAAATTCTTTAAAACAGAAGCTAATGGCATACAATAAATAATGGTTAAAGAAGATAAAAAAATAGATTTTGAATCATCTCTTAAAGAGCTAGAAAACATAGTTGCTAAATTAGAAGATGAAAACATTAATTTAGAAGATTCAGTTAAGTCATTTGAAAAAGGTGTAAATCTTGTTAAAGAATGTCAAAAACAACTTCAAACAGCAGAACTAAAAATAAAAAAACTTCTTGATGATGGCTCTGCTTCCGAGATTGATAACGAATAAATAAAGTGTTAGAAAATTTCCTGTCTCAAACTAGGGAACAAGTTTCTCAAAATATTAAGAAATCAATTGGTAATTCCAATTTAATTGAAGAAGCTATGTCTTATTCAGCATTGGGCGATAGCAAGATGGTTAGAGCGGCTTTAATTATTGCATCTGGAATGATAAATAAAAAAATATCTGATTCAAGTCTATTAACATTCTCAACAGGAGTAGAACTAATTCATACTTACTCATTGATTCACGACGATCTCCCATCCATGGATGATGATGATTTAAGAAGAGGAAAAGAGTCAAATCATATAAAGTTTGGTGAAGCTAATGCAATTCTAGCTGGAGATGCACTTCAATCTCTTGCCTATGAAATTATTTGTGATGAAAGCTCGCTTGAGGATAAACATAAAATTGAAGCTATTAGAATGATAAGTAAGGCATGCGGAAAAAATGGAATGGTTTATGGCCAACATTTAGATATAAATGCAGAAACAAAAAAAATAAATGAACAATCAATTGAAAATATTCACATTTTAAAAACTGGCAGACTTATAGAGTGTTCTGTGATGTTGGGACAAATTGGTAACGAGGATCTTGAAGAAAAAGATCTAATGAGAAGTTTTGGCAATAAAATTGGTTTAGCATTTCAAATAACTGATGATATTCTTGAAGTGACCTCAAGTAAGAAAACCCTTGGAAAAAATATTAATTCAGATGTAAAAAATTGCAAGGCTACATACGTTAATATTCTTGGCCTTGATGAATCTATTAAAAAGTCTAAAGATCTTTGTGAGTCTGCAATTAATGAATTAAAAAGCATTAAATCCGGTGAAATTGATTTACTGATAGAATTAGCAAAATATATTTGCTACAGAGAAAAATAAATTGAAAATTTTTAAAGAAATACCAACTGAGTTACCAAATACGCCATTGTTGGATTCAGTTAATTATCCTTCAGATTTAAGATCATTCTCCATAAATGAACTTGAGACTCTTGCAAATGAGTTAAGAGAATTTTTGCTGTATTCTGTTGGCCAAAGTGGAGGTCATTTAGGGGGCGGACTTGGTGTTATTGAGCTTACAATAATACTTCATCATCTCTATAACACACCTTATGACAATCTAGTGTGGGATGTTGGACATCAAGCTTATCCTCACAAAATTCTTACTGGAAGAAAAGAAAAAATTATGTCAATTAGAAAGAAAGGTGGTTTAGCGCCCTTTCCTTCAAGATCAGAAAGTGAATATGATACATTTGGGGTTGGACATTCAAGCACATCTTTAAGTGCACTTGTTGGGATGGCGGAGGCTACAAAAAATTCAAATCCAGATAAAAAACATGTTGCTGTAATCGGTGATGGAGCAATGACTGCAGGCATGGCTTTCGAAGCACTTAGTCACATAGGACATTTAAAACCAAACTTGTTAGTAATATTAAATGATAATGATATGTCTATATCTGAGAATGTTGGCGGTTTATCAAATTACTTTTCAAGAATATGGGCATCAAAAACTTACAAAGGTATTAAAAAAAGTGGTTCTAGTTTCTTGAAACCTTTACCTCAGGCTTATCATTTAGCTAGAAAAGTAGAAACGCAAATGAAAGCAATGGTTGCACCAGGAACTATTTTTGAGGAGCTAGGATTAAATTATATTGGTCCAATAGATGGTCATAATTTAAAAGAGCTTAAAGATGTCATTTCAAATTTAAAAGAATTTGAAGGTCCTCAATTTCTTCACGTAATAACAAAAAAAGGTGCGGGTCTAGATTCAGCAGAAGCTGACAGAATTGGCTTTCATGCCATAGGAAAAATAAACGCAATAAAAGATAAAAAAATTAAGCAAAAAAAATATCAAGATATATTTGGCGAATGGATTATAGATATGGCCAATGTAAGTGATGATCTTATTGGTATTACACCAGCTATGAGAGAGGGATCAGGACTTGTTGAGTTCAGTAAAAAATTTCCAGATAGATACTTTGACGTTGCTATAGCCGAACAACATTCTGTTACATTTGCAGCTGGTTTATCAGTTGAAAAAAAGAAGCCTGTAGTCGCAATATACTCAACTTTTTTGCAAAGAGCATATGACCAATTAATTCATGATGTCGCAGTTCAAAATCTTGATGTTACATTTGCATTGGATAGATCTGGTCTTGTTGGCGAAGATGGTCCTACTCATTCAGGAAATTATGATATTGCTTACTTAAGATGTATTCCAAATATGGTGATTTGTACTCCTTCAGATGAAAATGAAACAAGAAAATTATTAACAACAGCATACTTACATGATGGACCAGCCTCTGTAAGATATCCAAGAGGTACTGGGCCAAATAGAAATGTTGATAAAGATCTAAAACCTTTAAAGATTGGAGAAGCGAATATCATCAATGAAGAAAGTTCAGAAATAGTAATTTTGAACTTTGGAACTCTTTTAAATGAAGCAAATCAAATCTCAAAAGAACTAAAGGCCACTCTAGTGGATATGCGTTTTGTAAAACCTTTAGACCAAAAGCTTTTAAGAAAACTTCTAAAAAAGGCAAAGGTTTTCATTTCTATTGAGGATGGTTCAATTATGGGTGGTGCTGGAAGTGCTGTTCAAGAATTTGCATCAAAAGAGAATTTAAATGTTAGATCAATCCTTTTTGGTATTCCTGATAAATTTATTGAGCATGCCTCTAGAGAAGAAATGTTAGTTGAAGCTGGTTTAGACGTAGAAAATATTAAATCTAAATTAAGTAAACTGTTATAAGTGAAGCAAATATTGCTGCAAAAATTGCAGCAATAAGATCGTCAAGAACAACTCCAAATCCGTTTTTAAAATTTTTATCTATGTACGAAATTGGAAAAGGTTTGGAAATATCAAATATTCTAAATATTATTAGTGCAAGCAATGCATATATTGATCTTTCATATTGTGATGAAGCAATAAAAATTACAGGAATCATTGCTAACCATATGCCAGCCAATTCATCAATTACAATAGATTTGTGATCTTTTTCGATAAGGTCCTTAGTTACAGTGCTAGATATAAAAACTGAAAATATAATTATAAAGGTTGTCAAAATAACTAGAGCAATTGCACTAATAAAATGAGACAAAACTATAAAAATGAACCAACCAAATATACTTCCAACAGTACCCGGCCCAATAGGAGAAAGTCCAAGACCACCTAAGGTTGCTAAAAAATGATATGGATCTTTTAGATTTGGGAATTTCTGCATCTTAAATCATTGTAGCAATTTTTCTAGCAATGGTAGGTGATGTTGTCCATTTGCCACCAAATATAGTTAAGAGTGAGCCATTTTCTTGAATAAAGAAATCTCTTGAGGAATTATGAAAATTCTCTTTTGATTTTATTAAGGGTCTTACTCCAGAATACGCACTAATTATTTCATTTTTAGAGATAGGTTTTCTTAAAATTTGATTAAAACTATCAATAAGATATTTCATTTCATCTTTACTTATCTCTGGAAACTCAGGATGAGAGACTTTTTCTTCTGTTGTTCCTAGCAAGGTATGGTCTTTATAAGGTAAGGCAAAAATATATCTAGACTTACATATATCTGAGAACATCAAACCAGATTCTAACCTTCTATTAATTATCAAATGACTACCTTTTATATAATCGATGTCTTTTTGACTCTTAATTTTATTTTGTTCGAGTAACATTTTTGACCATGGGCCTACTGCTAAAATTATTTTGTCAAAATGACGTTTATTAACAGCGCCTTGAGTATCAAAGTTTTTTACTTCATTAAATTCAAGTATTTCTATATTAAGTTCTTTCGCTAATGAAATTAATTCTTTTCCAAGAGATTCATCATCCATACTTCCATCAAAAAATGACAAATATGTTTTATAGTTATCTTTTAGAACAAAATGATCACTCTTGATTTGCTTTGATATTGAGCTTTTACCTAAATTTTTTGAGCCTGCTAAAAATTCATATAACTTAATTCCAAAAAAAGATTTAATTAATGTTATAGAGAATATATTTTTAAATGGAATAAGTATCTTCAATTTTCTTGTATGATTTGGGAAATTTTCTAGCCACCACGATCTATCATTTAGGCCATTTTTCACTTCATTAAAGTGAAAATTCTCAAGATATCTCAATCCTCCATGTAAAAGTTTTGTCGTTTTTGAGCTTGTCTCACTTAGTAAAGTATTTTTTTCAAAAATTGATACCTTATGTCCCTCTTTTGCTAAAAAAATACCAACTATAAGGCCAGTAATTCCACCGCCAATTATTCCAATTTTTTTATTCAAAAGAATCCCATCCATGTTTTTTAAAATTAATTGATGAACTACCTTTATTTAAAATGATTTCGGTATCTGACTTTATTTCACCAATGCAAAAGTCTTGTGATATAAATTCGTTATCTCTAAATTCCGACGAACATGTGTAACACAATTTATAGTCGTCGCCATAAGACAGATCATCGATATCATTTGTTATGGGTATATTTTCAAAGATTATCTCAGCACCTACTTCCGAAGATTTGCATATTCTAGATAGGTCTTTCATTAATCCATCTGAAATATCAATACAACTATTGGCATATTTAGAAATATATTTACTTTTATCAAAATCCACTTTAGGTTTAAAAAACTTTTTGATGTATTTTGTTTGTTGATTATTTTTCCAATCTTCTAATCCCTTTCTTCCTTCTCCAAGTGGGCCAGTTATATATATTAAATCGCCAACTTTTGCAGTTGATCTTAAGACATTCTTCTCATATGCATAACCAAAAACATTTACACATACACTAATTTCACCATTTGTTATATCTCCTCCAATCAACTTTAGTTGATACTCATTCAGTATTTCCTCTACTCCGCGAGTAAATTTTTTATACCATTTCAAATCAGTAATATTTGATGTCAGGCCAATTGATATAAATGCTGGAAATGCTCCCATGGCAGCTAAATCACTCAAAGCAACTGCAATAGATCTGTATGCGATGTCCTGAGGCATGGAATCTTCAGGAAAATGAGAATTAATTTTTGAAATATCAACAGAATGGACAAGATCTTTCTCTTGAGATTTTATTACAGCAGCATCGTCTCCTGATCCAACTATTACAATATCATCTTTATTAAGATCAACTAAATGTTGAAAGCAATTTAAAATTGCTGATTCTGATATCAAGAAGGATATCTTTCAAACAATCCGCTGGCTCCCATTCCACCGCCAACACACATTGTCACAACACCAAACTGTTTATCCAAATTTTGAAGCTGTCTTGCAAGGTGTCCAACTTGTCTAGAACCAGTCATTCCAAAAGGATGTCCAATTGAGATCGAACCACCATCTAAATTAAGCTTATCCATAGGTATGCCAAGCTTATCTCTACAATATACTACTTGAACTGCAAAGGCTTCATTAAGCTCCCAGACATCAATGTCATCTACAGAAAGATTGTAATTTTTTAATAATTTTGGAACAGAATAAATTGGCCCAATTCCCATCTCGTCTGGCTCACAACCCATTGTAGTAAAACCTCTAAAATAAGCTAAAGGTTTTAAATTTAGTTCCTTAGCTTTGTCTTCTGACATAACCAAAGTTACTGATGCTCCGTCAGATAATTGTGAAGAGTTTCCTGCGGTAACAGAACCATTTTCAGGATCAAAAACTGGTTTTAAAGATGCCAAGCCTTCAAGAGTAGTTTCTGGTCTGTTACATTCGTCTTTATCAACTGTATAGTCAATTTCTTTTGATTCACCTGTTTCTTTATTAGTGAGAAGCATTTTAGTGTCCATTGGTATGATTTCATCATCATAACCGCCAGATTGCTGAGCTGCAGCAGTCCTCATTTGACTCTCAAAAGCATATTCATCTTGCGCTTCTCTTGAAACCTCGTATCGTTTTGCAACAACTTCTGCTGTCATTCCCATTGGAAAATAAATTCCTGGAACTTCCTCAGCCAATCTCTCATTAACAAAGTTATCCATATTCATATTCATCATAGAGATAGTTTCTGCCCCGCCAGCAATAACTGTGTCATATGAACCAGCCATTATTTGGCCTGCTGCCATAGATATTGACTGAAGCCCTGAGGAGCAGTATCTATTTATAGTTGTTCCACCAGTTGTTATTGGTAATTTAGATAATACTGCTGCATTTCTTCCAACATTATGACCTTGAGCACCTTCAGGATTTCCACAACCCATGATAATGTCTTCAACCTCTTCAGGAGGTAAATTAGGATTTCTATCCAACATCGCATCTATAATATGTGCAAGCATTTCATCAGGCCTGGTCATATTAAAACCGCCTCTATGTGATTTTGCTAATCCAGTTCTAACACTATCTACAATTACTACATTTTTCATAATTTCTCCAATTAAAGCCTAACTATTCTAGTCTATCTTCATCTTTACTTAAAGCCTTATACCATTCAGGTATAAGGTCTATATCATGCTCTTTAGCTTTTTTAAGTACATACGGAATTGAAATTGGACTGAATGGAAGGATAACCAAAATACCAAGACCTAAGCTTTTAAAAATTTGCTTTAACTGTTTATTTGCAATTTCAATATCTTCATCTGAAACATTACCTTCAATATAATTTATATAAATATCTAGCATTTTTTTGTTTTCTTCAGTTTCTTCCAAAAAAGAATCTTTGAGTTTTAATAAATTTTGCTTTATTTGATTTGTATCCATATTGTTAAAATTATTATGCTACATTTATTGTCATGATTAAATCTGAAAGAGCTCTCATAATAAAAAAAATCTTGGATGAAACATATCCAAGAACACCAGTGCCTTTAAACCATAAAGATATATACACTTTGCTAATTGCTGTTTTATTATCTGCTCAGTGTACTGACGAAAGAGTTAATCAAATAACTCCTACTTTATTTAAACTTGCACCTAATCCTAAAAAAATGTCTCAAATATCTGTTGAGAAAATTTATGAAATTATAAAACCTTGCGGACTGGGTCCTCAAAAATCGAAAGCTATCTTGCAGCTATCAAAAATGTTATTGAAAAAATATAAAGGAAAAGTTCCAAATAATTTTTCTGATCTAGAAAAATTACCTGGAGTTGGACACAAAACTGCTTCTGTAGTCATGAGCCAAGGTTTTGGAATACCTGCATTTGCAGTTGATACTCATATTCATAGGTTGGCACAAAGATGGGGTCTTACAAACGGTAAAAGCGTTAAAAAAACTGAAGAAGATTTAAAAAAAATATTTCCGAAAGAATCTTGGAATAAACTCCATTTACAAATTATTTTTTGGGGAAGAGAATATTGTACGGCGAGAGCTTGTCATGGAATTGAATGTAAAATTTGTAAATCATGTTATCCAAAAAGAAAAAGACCTTTTGTGCACAAAAGACCATAGATAATATAAAATTACTATAAATCCTGTTTTTAAAATTAAATTAAATAATTATGAAATCATCAAGAAGCGATAATATTTTTTCGAATAACAACACAATAAAAGATTATGACAGTGAATTATGGGCATCCTTTCAACATGAAGCTGAAAGACAAGAAGATCATATTGAATTAATAGCCTCAGAAAATTATGCATCAAAGAGAATCCTTGAAGCTCAAGGTTCTCTTTTGACTAATAAATATGCTGAGGGATATCCCTCAAAACGTTACTATGGTGGTTGTGAAAATGTTGATATTGCAGAGAATCTTGCAATAGATAGAGCAAAAGAACTTTTTAAAGCAGATTATGCAAATGTTCAACCTCATTCAGGATCATCAGCTAATGCAGCAGCCTACTTAGCTCTTTTGCAACCAAACGATACTATTCTTGGTATGAGCTTAGATCATGGTGGTCATTTAACACACGGTTCAAAGGTAAATTTTTCTGGTAGAAATTATAAAAGTATTCAATATGGGCTTCATCCCGAAACTCATGATATAGATTATGATCAGGTAAGATCACTAGCAATAGAACATCAACCTAAATTAATAATTGCAGGCTTTTCCGCTTTTACAGGAATAATTGATTGGAAAAAATTCAGAGAAATTGCCGATGAGACCGGAGCCTATTTTCTTGTTGATATGGCTCACGTATCTGGCCTAGTTGCTGCTGATCTATATCCATCTCCAGTACCATATGCAGATGTTGTTACGTCAACTACACATAAAACATTACGAGGACCTAGATCAGGAATTATTCTTGCAAAGGCAAATGAAGAAATTGAAAAAAAACTTAACTCTGCTGTATTTCCAGGTTCTCAAGGTGGTCCTCTTATGCACGTTGTTGCTGCAAAAGCATTATGCTTTAAAGAAGCTTTAGATCCAGAATTTAAAATATATATAAAACAGGTCATGGATAATGCAAAAACAATGGCTGAAACAATAATGTCAAATGGAATAGACATTGTGTCTAATGGAACCGAGAATCACATAATATTAGTTGATCTTAGAAGTAAAGGAATTACAGGAAAAGATCTTGAAAAAGTTCTTGGTTCAGTCAATATAACAGTGAATAAAAATTCAGTACCAAATGATCCGGCATCACCATTTGTGACTTCAGGAATAAGAATTGGTACTCCAGCAGCTACAACTAGAGGGTTTAAAGAAAAAGAAATTATTCAAGTGGCCAATTGGATATCAGATATTATTAATAATTTTGATAATGAAGAATTACAAAAGACCATCAAGGAAGAAGTCCACAAACTTACAACTAATTTTCCAGTATATAATCTATAGATGTACTGTCCTTTTTGCCAAGCAGAAGATACTAAAGTAATTGATTCAAGATTAGTAGCAGATGGTTCTCAAATTAGAAGAAGAAGAGAATGTGAAGTATGTCACTCAAGATTTACTACATTTGAAACCCCAGATCTAGCCTTACCAAGGGTTATTAAGAGTAATGGGGAAAGACAGCCTTTTAATGGATCAAAATTAAAGAAAGGAATGTTAAGGGCTCTTGAAAAAAGGCCACTATCAATTGAAGAAATCGATATTGTATTTGGGAAAATATTAAAAGAAATAAGAATAAGAGGTGTGCGTGAAATTAAGTCTATTGAGATTGGAGAAATAATGATGAATGCTCTGAAAGAAGTTGATACAGTTGCTTACGTTAGATTTGCTTCTGTGTACAGAGACTTTCAAGATATTCAAGATTTTTCAGAAGAAATAAGTTCATTAGCAAAAGAAAAACCAAAGAAAAAGAAATCAAAAAAATGAATTTCGAAGAACTTATGCTTCGTGCTATTACCAATGCGGAGACTTTTAAATATACTGCAAAACCAAATCCTGTTGTTGGGGCAATTTTATGTAATGATAAAGAAATTATCGCAGAAGGTTATCATGAGATTTATGGTAGCAATCATGCTGAAATAAATGCAATTTCTAATGCTATAAAGCATCAAGGGAAAAAATTTAATAACTTTTCTGAGTTGGTATTAGTATGCACTCTTGAGCCATGTAGCCATGTTGGTAAAACTGGATCATGTGCTATACAGATTGTTGAAACAGGAATTAAAAAAGTTGTGATTGGTTCTATTGATCCGAATCCAAAGGTTGCCGGTAAAGGTATCGAAATTCTTAAAAAAAACGGTATTGATGTCACTGTTGGCATTCATGAAGATATTGTCAAGAATCAGAATAAATACTTTTTCTTTAAGCATACTAACAATAAACCTTATATTATTTTGAAAATTGCATCTTCTTTAGATGGAAAATCGCATATCGAAAGTGAAGAAAGAACAATCATTACTTCAAAGGCTTCAAGGGATGATGTGCAAATATTAAGAGCTTCATGTGATGCAATTCTCACAGGGGGAAATACTTTGAAAAATGATAATCCAAGAATGAATGCACGAGTAAATTTTCCAACCAATCAACCTAAGAAAATATTATTAACAAGTAAAGATTGTGATAAGGAGCTAAATTTTTTTAAAGATAATGACGTCCTAATATATAAAAATAATGATCTTGCACAGATAATAAAATCATTTAAAGATCAAGATATTTGCTCGATATTAATTGAAGCTGGTCCTAAGTTAGCTAATTCTTTCTTAGAGTTAGGGCTTGTAGATGAAATTATTTCATATACTTCAAATAATGAACTTGGTGATAAAGCTGTAAGCTGGTTTAAAGAAAATAATGCTATTGAAAATTATGGTTTTAAATTAGAATCCACCTATAAAATTGAAAGCGATATAAAAGAAGTATTTAAAAAAAATGGATAAAAGTAACATTCTTGAAATAATTGATGATATTAAATCAGGAAAAATGGTAATTATTGTTGACGACGAGTCAAGAGAAAACGAAGGAGATCTTGTCTGTGCCGCTGATTTAGTAACACCAGAGATAATTAATTTTATGGCTTCTAAGGGCAAAGGATTGATATGTCTTCCAATGAGTAAGAAACTTTGTGATAAATATAATTTGCAAATGATGACCAATAATAATAGAGCAGCCAACAAAACAGCATTTACAGTATCAATTGAGGCTGCTGAGGGAATCACAACAGGCATTTCAGCTGCAGATAGAGCACATACAATAAAAACAGCAGTTAATAAAAATTCAAGTTCATCGGACATTGTTCAACCTGGTCATATTTTCCCATTAAAAGCAATGAAGGGAGGTGTTTTAAGCAGAGCTGGGCATACTGAAGCAGCATGTGATTTAGCAAAGCTAGCAGGCCTTCAGTCTGCTGGAGTTATTTGTGAAATTATGAATGACGATGGAACAATGGCTAGACGAGATGATCTAATAAAATTTGGCAAAGAAAATAAAATTAAAGTTGGAACAATTGCAGATTTAATTGATTACAGACTTTCAATGGAAGCGACAATAGAGTCTATTTTAGATAAAGATGTTGAAAATGAGTTTGGTAAATTTAAGCTTAATGTTTGGAGAGACAAAATCTATGATGAATACCACTTCTCTCTTTCAATAGGCAATCTTAATGATAAGGAATCGCCGCTAGTAAGGGTGCAAACTCAAAGCATACTGCAAGATTTATTAGGAATTGATGATCTTGGTAAAAATTGGTCAATAAGAAGATCATTGAAGAGAATTGCTGAAGAAGGGACTGGATTACTCGTTCTGATAAATCATAGAGATGCAAAAAGTTATTGGCTTAATAAACTAGAAGAGAAGGAAATAGAACCAAAGAGTAATAGAAGAGTTATTGGTGTTGGATCTCAAATTCTAAGAGCATTAAATCTAAAGCAAATAACCGTTTTAGGTACACCAACAAAATATAATGCTGTATCTGGTTTTGACATTGAAATCACAGGATTTATAAATGAATAATGTATTGATAGTCCATACTTCATGGTATGAAAACCACATCTCACAAATGATAAAAGTTTCATCTGAAATATTAAGTAATAATTTCAAATGTTTTACTGCAAAAGCACCTGGTGCAATTGAGCTGGCTGCTCTTGCAAAAAATAAACTAAATAAAAATGACTTTGTTGGTATTATTTTTATGGGGATTATTATTAGGGGTGAAACAAGTCATTATGATTTAGTAACTCAGGAAACTTTTAGATCTATTGGTTCATTAGCGGAAAATTATTCTGACATTGCAATAATTAATAATGTTCTGTGTGTTGAAAATGAAAACCAGCTTATTGAAAGGCTAGAAAAAAATACAAAAAATAATACTAATGCATTAATAAGTCTTATTGATGAAAAATCTGTCTAATTACAAGATAATAATTAAAACAAGGGAATATTTAATTCAAGCTATTTATCAAATGTTATTTAGCAATGATGCTGTTCAAAAAATAATAATTCAATTTAAAGAAGAGCATAAGGATAAGAAAGTTAATTTCAATGAATTTTCCGACTCACTAAAATCTATTGATAAAAATAAAAAAGAAATTGAATCAGTTATTAAATCAGCGGGCATTTCCAGTTCAAGTATTGAATTGATTGATAAATCAATTCTAATTTTTGCAATCAACGAAATGTTTTATGGTGACTTGGACAAACCCATAATTATTGATGAATCTATTAGATTAGCAAAGAAGTTTTCAAGCCCTGAGTCATATAAATTTTTAAATGCTACATTAGATAAAATTTTAAAAAGAGGTATTTAAAAGACTATCTTAATATTGTTTGATCTCTTGATGGTCCGGTTGAAATAATTGAGGCTTTGATCTTAACAAAATCTTCAATATATTTTATGTAGATTTGTGCATTATTAGGAAGACTTTCATATTCAGTAATGCCTTCGGTTGAGGACAACCAACCCTCAAACTCTTTGTATACTGGCAGATCATCTTCATAATCAATACATACATTAATCTTTTTCATTTTATCTAAAACATCAAGCTTGGTAATGCAAAGGTCTGTCACTGAATTTGTAAAAATAGCTTTTTTTAAGGCGACTAGATCAAGCCAACCACATCTTCTTGGTCGTCCAGTTGTTGCTCCAAACTCGCTTCCTCTTTCAGCAAGCATTTTGCCATTATCATCAAAAAGTTCTGTAATAAAAGGTCCCTCACCAACCCTAGTCGTATATGCCTTTGATATCCCAATTATTTTGTCTATAAACTTTGGACCTACGCCTAAACCAGTAGAAACACCTCCAGCGGTTGTACTAGAAGATGTTACGAAAGGATAAGTACCGTGATCAATATCTAACAATGTTCCCTGGGCTCCCTCAAATAATATAGATCTGTTTTCTTCAATCCACTTTTGCATCAAAGCTTGAGAGTCAACGCAATAATTTTTATACAATTCTTCGTATTTAATTACTTCTTCATATACATTATCAATGTCATGTGGTTTTTGATGGTATACATCTAGTAACCTATTATGGTATTCAACTATAGTACTAATTTTTTCTTTCAAATTTATCTTGTCGCCAAGGTCTCCAAACCTTATAGCTCTTCTTCCAACTTTGTCTTCATATGCAGGACCTATACCTCTTCCAGTGGTGCCAATTGATTCTGTTTTATCTCTAGCTTTATCAATTGATATGTGGCTTGGTAAAATTAAAGTACAAGCTGAACTTACAAAAAACCTATCATTAAAAGTTATATTTCTTTTTTTAAGATTTTTAATTTCTTTATCAAGTGCATCTAAGGCAAGAACCACTCCATTGCCAATTAAACATTTAGAACGTTCATGAAGTATTCCTGATGGGATTAAGTGAAGTACGGTTTTTTCTCCATCAACTTTAATTGTGTGACCTGCATTATGTCCACCTTGGAATCGGCAGACAACATCTATATCTTCACTAAGGTTATCAACAATCTTTCCTTTTCCTTCATCTCCCCACTGAAGACCAAGGATTAAAGTATTGTTAGACACTTGAAAGCCTAATTTTGATCTTTTTTATCGTTAAGATATTTAAAAAATTCTGAGTCTGAATCAATTAGCATAACATCTGATTTGTTTTCAAATGTTTCTACATAAGCTTTCATACTTCTTGTAAATTCATAGAACTCTGGATCTTGTGAAAACGATTCTGCATATATACCTGCAGCTTCAGCATCACCCTCACCTCTCAATTCTTCAGCTTTTTTGTATGCCTCAGCTAATATAACAACTTTATCTTTATCAGCAATTGCTCTGATTTCTCTAGCAATTTCCTTTCCTTCTGAGCGAAGTTCTTCAGCAAGTCTCTGTCTTTCAGTTCTCATTCTTTCATAAACAGAATTACTTAAATTTGAAGGAAGATCAATTCTTTTGACTCTAAAGTCAATTATTTCAACACCCAAATCTTTCACAGATTCATTTAAAGAACTAAGCATAATACTCATTAGTTCATCTCTTTCACCGGAAACAACTTCTTTTACTGTTCTTTTACCAAAATTATTTTTTAAAACAAATTCAGACCTTTGTCCAAGCAAACTATTAAGACTATTAAAACTTCCATTGTTTGCTTTGTAAAATGTCAGTACATCAGTAATTCTATATTTAATGAACGAGTCAACCAGTAAATATTTACTTTCAACAGTTAAGATACGGTCTGGCTCTTCATCAAGAGTTTGAATTCTTGCATCATATTTTTTTACATCTTGAATAATTGGTAATTTAAAATGAAATCCTACAGGGATATCAGGTCTAACTGCTTCACCAAATTGAAAAACGATTGCCCTTTCTTTTTCGTTTACTACAAAAAAACTATTAATTAATAGGCCAAAAGTTAATGCAGCAAAAATTATGTAAAAAGTATTTCTATTCATCATCATCACCTTTCTTTTTATTTTCTTCCATTATTTTATCTAGAGGTAAATATAAAAGATTGTTACCACCCTCCACGTCAACCATAATTTTAGTTGAATTAGAAAGAACTGACTGTAATGCATCTAAATATAATCTGTCTCTTGTAACCTCAGGTGCTTTAGCATATTCCTCGAGAAGTTGATTAAATCTCTCAACTTCACCTTCAGCTTTTGCTACAACCTCTTCTTTATAAGCCTCAGCACCTCTAATTCTTGCCTGAGCTTGTCCTCTAGCCTCAGGAACAATAGATAATGCATATCTTTCGGCTTCGTTCTGTAATCTTTCTTTATCCTCTCTAGCAGCAACAACATCATCAAAAGCATTCTTTACCGCAGCAGGAGGATCAGTTTTTTCTATATTAACCTGTTGAACAATCAGGCCTGTTTGATAAATATCAAGATAAGACTGAAGTCTAGTTTGGACTTCTTGTGCGATATTTTCTCTTCCAACAGTTAGCGTCTGATCTAATGTATTATCTCCAACGACATGCCTTAATGCACTTTCTATAGCATTTCTTAGACTACCTTCAGGATCCTTAACGTTAAGGACAAAATCTTTTAGATTTGCGATTCTATATTGAGCTGAAACTGTAACATCAACAATGTTCTCATCTTTTGTAAGCATGCTATTAGTTTGAGTATATCGTCTTGTTAGTGATACATTCTCAATATATCTATCATCGATACCAGCTAGTCTAAAGTTAAGACCTTCTTCCTGTTCTTCATAAAACTTTCCAAGTCTTAGTATTACCGCTCTTTCAGAAGCATCTAACTGATATATACATTGAGATGCATATACGATTGAAAATCCGAATAGAGCATACATTAGCATTCTAGAAGATGGAAACTTAAATCCACCACTATTTCCGCTTCCGCCAGATCCGTTACTTGAAGATTTTTTACCTCCAAGAATGGATGAAAATTTCTTCATTAATTCATCAAAGTCAGGAGCATCATTTTTGTTACCCCATGGATCTTTATCATTTTGGTTTTCCCAGTTCACTTTTATGTAATACCTCGTTTGAAATTATATTATAAACTTATGTTGGGACTTATTATTACATTTAAAGTGCTGTAATTAACTTTTTAACGTCATTTTCCAGCATCTCAGGTTCCATTAAATCGATTTCTTTAAATTTATCCCAACTTCTTATCCATGTAGTTTGTCTTTTTGCAAGTTGTCTAGTTGCGAATAACGCTTTATCAAAAAAAGTTTCATGGTCATATTTTTTTTCTATGAATTCAAAAGCCTGTTTATAGTTAACTGATTTTCTAAGGGGGTGGTTAAGATCAAGATCATACTTGTTAAGTAAATTCTTCGCCTCATCAACCAAGCCTTGTTTTATAATTTTTTTTAATCTAGTTTTAATTCTTTCATGGAGAATATTTCTGTCGATTGAAATACAAAATTGAGAAACATCAAATTTATTTGATAAACAATCTTTGTTATTATCTAAGAAAACTTCACTCATTCTTTTTCCACTTTTTTCAAATACTTCTAAAGCTCTAATTATCCTTATTTCGTCATTTTTATTTATTTTCTTAGCATACTCAGGATCTATTTGATTCAGTTTTTCATGAAGAAAGAAATCTTTGTTATTAGTTTTAAGTTTTTTGAGGCTATCTCTAAATTTTTGATCTCTTTCAGGCAAATCATTTATACCAGTATATAAAGATTTAAAATACATCATTGAGCCGCCAACAAAAATTGGAAGTTTATTTTTATTATGAGTAATTTCAATAATTTCCATTGAACGTCTATAAAAATCTGCAACCGTGAAAACTTCATTTGGACAAATAATATCTACCAAATGGTGAGGATATTTTGCAAGAACATTTTTGTTAGGTTTTGCTGAACCAATATCGCAATCTTTATAAACCATAACTGAGTCAACGCTAATCAACTCAACAGGAAATTTTTTTGCTAAATTTATTGTGAGATCTGTTTTTCCAGATGCGGTAGGCCCAAAAAGAAAAACTATTGGTTTATCTAATTTATTTATTAGAGAGCATCCTCATTAGTTTCACCAGTTCTAATTCTAATAACCTCATCGATTGGTGAAATAAATATCTTTCCATCTCCAATTTTTCCAGAAGCAGATGACTTTATTATTGCAGCTTTAACTTGTTCTACCATTTCATCAGTTACTGCTATCTCAATTTTTATCTTAGGGAGAAAGTCAATGGTATATTCTGCTCCTCTATATAGTTCTGTATGGCCTTTTTGCCTTCCAAAACCCTTAACCTCAGTCATTGTCATTCCAGAAACTCCAATTTCATCTAATGAAGTTCTTACCTCTTGAACCTTAAAAGGTTTAATTATTGCTGTTACTAATTTCATAATTAATTAAGTCATTTATATATTTAAATTGTTTATCTGATGAACCCCTATTATTGGCCACCACCTCAGTAGCATTATCTATCATATTAATTCTTAATTCATTATTATTTAGCAATTCTTTGTATGCATTTGTTAATTCAGATTTAGACTCAATTTGAACGCATGCATTTTCATTTTTAAATAAATTTAAAATATCCTCAAAATTCTTCATGTATGGGCCAACAATGATTGCACATTTATTCTTTGCAGCCTCAATGATATTGTGTCCTCCATATTTTTTAAATAGGCTGCCGCCGATAAAAGCTATTTCAGCAAAATCATATAAAGAGTCCAATTTTCCAGTTGCATTAATAATAATTACATTTGAATTTTCTCTTTCAAGATTAAGATCTGATTTTATAACTGCATTAATTTTCTGATTTTTAAAAATTTCAATGACTGAATTAGCTCTTTCAGGATGTCTTGGCACTATTATTAATTTTAGACTTGGAAAATCTCCTAATAATTTATGGTATGAATCTATAATAATCTCCTCTTCTCCCTCATGAGTGCTAGCTGCAAGAAAAAACTTATCATTTGAAATTACCTTATTGAATCCAATATTGTTTTGTACTTCAGCATCAAATTTGATTGAGCCAACTTTTTTGATTTTCTCATTTTGGGCACCAATTTGAACAAATCTTTCAACATGTTTCTCGCTTTGAGCTAAAACTAAGGATATTTTTTTAATTATAAATTTTGAAAATGATTTAAATAATAGATATCTATTAAGAGAGGATTCAGACAATCTTGCATTTGATAAAACTATTGGAATCTTTCTTTTAGATGTTAGATATATCATTGATGGCCATATCTCTGTTTCGAATAAAATAAGACAAGAAGGACTAAATTTTTTTATAAATACGTTTACAAATAAAAAGAAATCCCATGGTGCGTATACAACAATAACATCGTTACCATATATTTTACGAGCATGTCTTAAACCAGTGGGCGTTGATACTGTGAGTATTACGTTTTTATCATTAACAAATTTTCTTACAAGTTGCTCTGAACCAATTACCTCACCCAAGCTAACGGCATGAAACCATATGAGATTTTCTCTGGAAGCTTCACTATATAATCCAAATCTATTTAAGAAATTAGATAAATAATCTCTATCTTTAAAGCCCTTAATTATAATTCTTGTTACCATAAGAGGTAATAAAATTAATAAAACTAAGTTATAGATAAATAACATCATAAAATATCTAATGATTCACATTGTAATGATACATCTTAATTCCAAATGAAAAATGCTTTATTGGTAATTCTAATTATTTTTTGGAAAATATTAGTTTTTTTTCCAAGAAAATTTCAAAATTTCATTGCTACAGTTTTGGGTCATTTTATTAATTGGTTACCGCTAAAAAGAAACCGTATAAGTAAAGTAAATATTGACTTATGCTTTAAAGATCTTAGTCAAAAAGATAGAGATAATATCCATAAAAAAAATACAATCGAATTTGCCAAAGTTATATTTGATACAGGTATTTCATGGTTTTGGTCTGATAATAGAATAAAAAAAAATATTCCATATAAAATTAATGGTCTCCAAGCTATATTAAATAATCAAAATGACAAGAATGGTATTCTGTTGTTATTTAAACATTCCCTTCATCTTGAGCTTGATTCAAGAATTCTAGCAATGCATTCAGAAATTTATGGTATTGAAAGAGAACATAATTCAAAAATGTTTGAAAATATTCAAAGATCAGGAAGACTTAAAAGCATGAAAGGAATTACAGATAGGGATAACACTCTAACTTTTATGAGATGGCTCAAGAAAGGTAAGACTGTTTTATACGCACCAGATCAAGATTATGGAATCAAAAAATCTATAAAGGTAAATTTTTTTGGAATTCCAGCTGCAACAGTTACAGCACCATTAAAAATTATTGAAAAAACTGGATGTAAAGTTTTTTTTATAAACTCCTATTTTAATAATGGAAAACTCATATTGGATCTTGAAGAGATTAATATAGATCAATCATCTGTTGAAAACTTTTCTAGGCAATTAAATTTAATTATTGAAAATAAGATTAGACTTCATCCGCATGAATACCTTTGGCAACATAGAAGGTTTAAATCAACACTCGGAAAGAAAAAAATATATCAATGAATTTTCAACAAATAAAAAATCTAAAAGGATTTATGCCTGATCATGAAGGTATGGCTCTTTTTAAATGGGCGAAGAAATTTTCAGCACTTGGGCCCATTTTAGAAATTGGAACATATTGTGGTAAATCATCAATGTATCTCTCATTGGGTGCTAAAAAAAATGATCAATATGTTTTTACAATTGATCATCACCTTGGTTCTGAGGAACATCAAATTAATGAGGAGTATTTTGATGATGAGACATATGATCACAATAATAAAAGAGTAAACACACTTCCTTTGTTAATTGAGAATATAAATCAATGCAAAGCAAAGAATATTGTCCCAATAGTTGCTGATTCCAAAGAAATATCCTCTAATTGGATATCAAATATAGGTATGCTATTCATTGATGGAGGACATTCATACGAATCAGCTAACAATGACTATAAATACTGGGAATCAAAAATAATAAAAGGCGGTTGTTTAGTAATACATGATATCTATGAGAATCCTGATGAAGGTGGCCAAGCACCATATGAAATATTTCAAAAAGCACTAAAAAGTAACTATAAAATTTATGATCGTGTTGACACTGTAGTGTGCTTAATAAAGAGCTGATTGATCTTTTAAAAATAAATCAGAAGCATCTGTAAAATTTAATACAGAATCTGCAGCAATTATCAGGGCTGCCGCTGTCCAGCTGGGTTTTTCATTTGGCCAAAAAATACTTTCCTCATACTGCCATCCCATGTATGGAATTTTATTCTCATCAGAAATGTTTATTACATCTAATAGAAGTTCCTTAGACTTTTTCACATCACCAAAAATCAAAAGAGATATTATAAATTCAGATGTTTCGGCTACAGTAATCCATGGCTCTTCTTTAACGCACTTTATACCAATGCCATTCACATAAAAACATGAAAAAGTTTTATCGATATAAGATTTTATTTCATCTTCATTTAGACATCCTGACAAAATTGGATAATAAGAGTCCATAGAAAATCTCTTTCTATCTTTTAAAATGTCAAATTTTCCATTTGGGTTTTTTAAGGCCTTGGATAATAAATTATATGATTTTGTCCACCTTTCAGTATTATTATTTTTCTTTAAAATATAAGAAATTGCTAACCCACACTCAATACTTTTTAATATAGAAGATGACCCTGTCACTAAAAAATCGTTTTCTATTTCTCCATGTATATTTATTGACCATGGAATTGTTCCGTTCTTAATTTGAAGATTCAAAGAAAAATTAATTGCGGACTCAATCGTTTGCCACAATTCTCCCAAAAAATCTTTATCATTAAAAATCTTATAATAATGTAAAGCAGCAACAGAGATATATGGTCCAAAATGTGTTGGTTTGTTTTTTTCAACCGGAATACTATGTTTGTATTTTGCGAACCAACTTCCATCTTCATTTTGATTTTTTACTAGCCAATTAAAAGCTCTTTTTGAAGATTCATTTTCTTTAATAAAATTTAGTCCCATTATTGACTCGATATGATCCCATGGATCATGAGAGCCATCTTCGTTTGAGGGTATTGCTCCAGATTCATGTTGAATAGTTTTTATATATTTTCCAAGATTTTGAAAAAAAGTAATATCTAAGTCTTTAGAAGAATATAGTCTTTTAGGATGATGCATTTTACATCTTTTCAAAATACATTGAAAAACTTTTGCCCATAATCGGATTCATTAATTTATCAATACTATCAATGATTATAGGTTTTTTGAGAATATGTCTTTCAAGGATCTTCTTATATGCTTTAACAATTAAATTTTCGTCCTGAGAATTCCAAAAGAGGCATCTGAACCACCAATATGGACTATGGATAGAATGAAATTTTTCAGATGATAAAAATTTAAAACCGCAATCTTCAATTTCACGAATAAGTTTCTTTTGATCGAATATTCTCAGGTGTCCTCCTGACTGATTTTGATACTCCTTTGATAAATACCAGCAAACCTTTTCGGGCCAAGATGCAGGCACGCTTGCAAAAAATTTTCCACCAGGCTTTAAAACCCTTTTTATTTCAATAACTGCATCATTGTATTCATGCAAATGCTCTAAAACTTCAGAACATACTATTAAATCAAACGTATCATCTGAGAAAGGTAATGAGTATGCTGATCCCTTCATAAATTCTGCTCCAGCATCAGATATAGATTCAAAATATGCATAACCCTCTTCAGCCTTCTTAAGAGAATCATTATCCATATCAAGCCCTATGCATTTCATCTTTGGAAATTCTTGCATAACACCAAATATGTGTCTGCCCTCTCCACATCCGACATCAAGCATCGAACCATCTTCATTGAGATCATATTTTTTAAAATTAAAAGTTAGCATTGTTAAATTCTTCTATAGTTTTTGAGATAACCTTTTCATATTCTTCAGTGATCTTAATCCAATTAAAATTTTGAATTACATGTTGCCTGCCCTTCTTAGCAATTTCAATATATTTAGGATAATTCGAAAATATCTCTTTAACACTATTTGATATCATTTCGGAATTTTTTGGTTCAATCAATTTGGCATAATTTGATGTAAGTTCAGGAATTGCTGAAACATTTGTGGCGATTAAAGGAATCTCGCAACTCATTGCTTCAATAACAGGATAGCCAAATCCTTCATATAAAGAACTAACTATCGCAATTGAACTTGAAGCATAAAGCTCTTTAATTTCAAGTTTGGATAAATTAGATCTAAAAATAACATTTGCCTCAAGATTTAATTTTTTTATTAGTCTTTCAGTATGTCCATTTTTTTTTATTTTCCCAATAATTATTAAATGTATTTTTGGGAAATCATTTTTAAGAATTTTTAGGGCTTTTAATGTGTAATCCAATCCCTTAAGAGGCACATCAGCACTTGCTGTGGTAATTAATCTATATTCCTTTCTTGAAAAATTTTCTATTGGTGCAAACTCATTTGTATCCAAACCGTTGTTAATAACGCTTATATTTAATTTGCTACATTCAAATTCTTCAATTATTCCATCTCTAGAGCTATTTGATGGAGTGATTATTCTTTTAATACTAGGCGCAACTTTTTTTTGCATTTTTAAAAATGAATACCATCTATGCCTTGAGATTTTGTATTTAATTTTTTTTGATGATTGAAGCTCATATTTATAATCAATTGTTATGGGATGATGAATTATCTCAATAAAAGGTATTCGTTTTTGAATTTCTAGCATTCCATAACTTAATGATTGATTATCAATTATCAAATCATAATGATTATTTGAACTTAAATATTGATTAGCCCTGAAGCCAAAAGTTTTAGGCTCTGGAAAACCTCCAAATAATACTGATATGAATTCATAGTAATCATATCTACTTTTATTTTTCTTTTTAAAAAATTTCTTACATCTATCTTTGAAGTCAAAAGTTTCAAATAAATCTAGTCCCGGTAATTTGATTAAGTTTATTCCATGATGAAGATTTGGATATGGTGGACCTGAAATTACATCTACATTGTGGCCCATTAAACTCAATGCATATGAGATATCTTTTACATATACTCCTTGGCCTCCACCAAATTGAGCACTTCGATAACTCAGGATTGCTATTTTTAAATTACGCAAGGTTTTACTTAATGAACGTTAACCAGCTTTGATAGAACTTATCATGTCCAGATATTATTTCTTGAAATTTTTCTTGGAGTTGTTTTGTAATTTCTCCTCTAGATCCATTATTTATTAAATTATTATCCAGTTTTGAAATTGGCGTTATTTCTACAGCTGTTCCAGTAAAGAAAGCTTCGTCTGCATTGAGTAGTTCGTCATAATCAAGATTTTTTTCTTTAACTTGAAGATTTAAGTCTTTGGCGATTTGAATAACCGATTGCCTGGTTATGCCATTTAAGCAGTGATCCGTAGTAGGAGTATACATATGACCGTCTTTCACAATAAAGATGTTTTCACCACTGCCTTCTGAGATATACCCATTTTTATCAAGCATAATTGCTTCATCAGCTCCATTATCTAAGGCTTCGTGAAGGGCCATTGTATTACTGAAATATGTTCCAATTATTTTATTTCCAGAATGAAGAGGATTTTCATACTGCTTATGAGAGGACTTCATTACTGATATACCTTTTTCTTTTGCTTCGGGATCCATATATGATGGCCATTCCCATGCAGCTATGGCAACATTTACACTCAAATCTTTTGCTCTAAGACCAAGGCCTTCATTACCTAAATAAACAATTGGTCTTAAATATCCTTCTTTAAGATTATTTTTTTCAAGAGTCTCACATTGAGCTAAATTTAGTTCAGATTCTGAAAATGGAATACTAATACTTATTTTTGAAGCTGCATCAAAAAGCCTTTTGGTGTGATCAGATAGTCTAAATATTGCTGGTCCATTATTTGTTTTATATGCTCTTACGCCTTCAAATACTCCAGTTCCATAGTGCAAAGTATGAGATAAAATATGAACATTGGAGTCATTCCATCTCTCAAAAGATCCATTTTTCCATATATATTTATTTTCAGTATCTACAAACACGTTTCAAGATATAATTGTGAATGATTATTATTGCAAAATCATACCTATAACTAAAGTAAAATTATGGAAATAGCAAAATCAATTTTCAGAGAATATGACATTAGGGGTGTTTATCCTGATCAAGTAAATGAAAATGCAATAAGTCTTATAGCAAAAGCTATTGCTATAAAATGTGATCAAGAGAATGTTAGAGAGATATGCATTGGTAGAGACGGCAGACTGTCGGGAGAATCTCTACTCAAATCAATAGAAAGATCTCTTTCTTACTATGGAATCAATATACAAAATATTGGTTTAGTTACAACTCCACTGTTGTACTATGCGGCAAAAAAAAATAAATGTAAGAGTGGTGTGATGATTACAGGCAGTCATAATCCTAAAAATTATAATGGTATAAAACTCATTATTAATGATAAGCCAGTTTCTGGAAACGAGATATACAATTTACTTGATAGAGATAAAGATAAGTCAGAAGTTCCAGGCAAAATTGAATTCTTTGATATCAAAAGTAATTATATTGAAGAAGTAAAAAATAATATTCAGATTGATGAGAGTTTTAAATTAAAAGTGGTAATTGATTGTGGGAATGGTGCTGCAGGATGTATAGCCCCAAAACTATTTAGCGAACTAGGCTGTGAAGTTATTGAACTTTTCACTGAAGTAGATGGAAATTTTCCTAATCACCATCCTGATCCAGGCAAATTAGAAAATCTTCAAGATTTAATAGCAAAAGTTAAATTAACAAAAGCTGATTTGGGTTTAGCATTTGATGGTGATGGAGATCGAGTAGGTTTAATTTCTGATAAAGGTGATGTTATATATCCTGACAAAATCTTGATGATGTTCTGCAAAGAAATCCTCAATAAAAATAAAGGGTCTATAATCTTTGATGTTAAATGTACCAATGCCCTTCCAGATTTGATAAAAAATTTAGGCGGAACACCTATAATGTCACCAACTGGACACTTTCATATCAAAAATGGTATCAGAGAACATAATCCACTTCTAGCAGGTGAAATGAGTGGTCATATTTTTTTTAATGACAAATGGCATGGCTTTGATGATGGACATTATTCAGGTGCAAGAATCATTGAGTTAATATCAAATAATAAAAGAAGTATTTCTGCTATTAATAATGATTTACCAAACTTATTTTCAACTCCTGAGTTAAATATTACGGTTACAGACGAAACGAAATTTAAAATAATTGAAGACTTTTCTATGAAATGTAATCTAGAGGGAGAAAAAATAAATATAGATGGATTAAGAATAAATTTTAAAAATGGCTGGGGGCTTTTAAGAGCATCAAATACAACACCAAAATTGGTAATGAGGTTCGAAGGAAATACTGAAGATGATTTAGAAGAAATTCAAAGCAATTTTTTACATGAACTTTCTCGCATTTGTCCAAATATTGATATAAATTTAGATTAATCAATGAAAAAAGATAGAAAAAATATCATACTCCAATCACTTGCCGGCATGCTTGAAGAAAGAAATTTGTCAAAAGTCACAACTGCTTCTTTGGCTGAAAAATCCAATATAACTGAAGCTGCTTTGTATAGACATTTTCCAAGCAAAAGATCAATTTACGCTGAGCTTTTTTCATTTTGTGACAATACTGTCTTTGCTAAATGTAATGAATTAAAAAAGGAAAAGATCTCTTCAAAAGATAAAGTAAAAAATGCTTTTATTTTTTTTATGTTATTTATTGAAAAAAACAAAGGCTTTGCAAGACTTCTATCTCGAGAGGCTCTATCATCAGATGAGCAAAATGTTAGTGAAAACGTAAATCAATTTTATGAAAGATTTGAGCTGATGCTGAGACAAATGCTTAAAGAAGATGAAAAAAATCTTAGAACACAAGCAGGTATTTCTGCTCAATTAATTATTACCACCTTAGAAGGAAATATTGGAAGATATATTAGGTCTAAATTTAAAGATTCTCCTTCATCTTATATTGAAAATGTTTGGAGCCTTTTGTCACTAAGTATATTTAAAGATTAATCTATATTCTCATTTAAAAATAATTCAAAATAAAAATTATTTTTTGTCTCAGTATCGATCTCTCCAGTCAATTTATTTACTCTTACAAAAGAAATATCTTCTGGTATATCTTCTTTTGAAAAATCTAATTCATTTAACTTAAAGTCCATATAATTTAACCATATAGGCAGCGCTATGGTTGAACCAAATTCATTTTTTCCAAGTGAAGTAAAATCATCTGTGCCAACCCAAACTGTTGTGACTAATTCCTTATGAAATCCTGAAAACCATGTACTTACAGAATCATTAGTAGTACCAGTTTTGCCTGCAATATCCTCTCTATTAAGAAATTGTGATTTTCTACCTGCAATTCCATTTTTCATAAAATCTTTTAAATTATCCTCCATCAAAAAAGATATTCTTTCATCAATCACTCTTGATTTTTTATTAAGTGGTTCAATAAGAAAATATGGTCTATTTAAATTCATCTCAATAGTATTCAACCAAGGAAATGCACCAATTTCTTCATATGTATTTTTTAATTCATACTCATCTTGAGAAAAAATATAATTTCCATCTCTATCTTTAATACTATCAATAAAATACATATCAGTAATAAACCCACTATTTGCAATTACACTGTATCCTCTTACCATCTCAGCTGGTGAAAAATTACCCGATCCAAGAGCAAGAGATAAATCATTTGGTAGTCTTGATTTAGAAAATCCAAAATTCTCTAAATAGTCATGTGATTTTTTAATACCTAACTCCCTAAGTAATTTGATTGAAATAATATTTACTGATTTTATTAGCGCCTCTCTTAGTGAAAGAGGTCCATAATATTCGCCAGTATAATTTTGTGGCCTCCAGGCACTTTCAAGATTCTCATCATCGAAAACTATTGGCGCATCATTAATTAAACTTGATAAGTTATAGCCATTTGCCAGACCAGAAGAATATATGAAAGGTTTGAAGCTTGAACCAGATTGAGGATATGACAATCTAACTCTATCAAATTTACTCTCATCAAAATTCTTACCTCCAATATAAGCAACAACTTCTCCCGATTTTGGGTTAATAGATATTAAGGATGCCTCTACCTCTGGTATTTGATCTAAAGTATAAAATCCATTATTAATTTTTAAATAAATAAAGTCGCCAAAATTCAAAATATCATTAAAATTATTAGGTTTTTTGTCAACTCTATCAATTGTTATCCTATCTCTTGCCCAATTATATTCATCAGACCAAAAAATACTATTTAGCTCTAGATTTTCATTTACAGTAACTACCACATTGTCAGAAACATTTATTACTAATGCCTTCATATGAGTTTTATAATATGGGTAGGAGTCAAAAATTTTATCTAATTTATTTGATGTAATGTTTTCATCAAGATTAATTTCATTAAAATATAGATCGTTTATTAGAAAGCTAATATCTGAATTTTTAAGCAACTTTTTTTGTTCATTTGTAAAAATAATTTCATAATTGTCTGCATTTCTCCATCCATGCCTTTTGTCATATGCAAATATTTCATTCATTACACTTTCTTTTGAAACTTTTTGTGAGCTTGAATCAATTGTGGTATAGACAGACCAACCATCTTTATATGCTTTTAAACCATACCTTTTTATAACTTCTTGTCTTGCTAATTCTGCTATGTGCATTGCATCTACTTCGAACAAATTAATATTTTTTGCTATCTTAATTTCATATGAGACAGCAATCTCGTATTCTTTTTTACTTATATAACCAAGTAAAAGCATCCTTGATAAAATCCAATTTCTTCTTTGAAGAGTTCTTCTTGGATTTTTAACAGGATTTATTCTTGATGGTAATTGCGCTATTGCAGCAATTGTTGCTGACTCACTTATATTTAAGTCATTTAACTCCTTATTGAAATATGTATTAGATGCAGCCTCAATACCATATGACCTATTGCCCAAAAAGATCCTGTTCACATATAGTTCAAAGATCTCTTCTTTTTGAATATTACTTTCAAGTTCAAGGGCTAAAAAAATTTCTTTTATTTTTCGAACAATAGTTTGTTCAGGGGTTAAAAGATATCCTCTTACAACTTGCATTGTTATAGTGCCTCCCCCACCCTGACAGCCTGAAGGACTTAAACATCTTATAAATGATCTTATTAGCCCTGAATAACTTATTCCCTGATGATCAAAGAAGTTATCATCCTCGGCAGCTAAGAAAGCAAACTTAATGTTGTCAGGAATTTCTTCAAATCCTGTAGATCTTCTCTTAATTTCACCAAATTCGCCAATAAGAACTCCATCTTTAGAGTATATTTTTAATGGCATCTGGAGCTCAGATTCATCAACGTACTTAATTTCTGGTAAGCTTGGTTTGATTATAAGATATGTTCCAATAATTAAAAAAATTGAAATTAGTGAAGCAAAAATCCCAAAATAAAATAAATTTTTTATAAATTTTTGCATAGTGTATTTTAAGTCTTAAATTTTAATGAATACAAATATTTATAATTAAAAAAAGTGTATTTTTAAGTTTAAATGTTAAAATCTCGGCTTAAATTATTAACTATGAATATTTTTATTGTTGGTCCCATGGGTTCTGGTAAGTCTACCGTCGGTAAAATTATATCTGATGAACTATTTTTTGATTTTTATGATACAGACGATGAGATTGAGAATAGAACTGGAGCTTCAATTGATTGGATATTTGACCTTGAAGGTGAAGATGGGTTTAGAAAAAGAGAAACTAGCATTTTAAAGGAAATGGTAGAACAAAATTCAATAGTTCTCTCTACAGGAGGTGGAATCGTTTTATTAAGTGCAAACAGGGAATTATTATCATCTAGAGGAACAGTTTTCTATCTTTCTACCCCAATATCAGTTCAAGTCGAAAGAACATCAAAAGATAAAGATAGGCCATTATTAAAAAATGGAAATCCTGAAGTAATACTTTCAAAATTAAATGAAGAAAGAAAAGATTTGTATGAGTCTGTTTCAGATCATATTGTCGAAACTGAAAATAAATCAAGTCAGGAAGTTGCAGCTGAAATAATTAATTTAATTAAAGGGTGACTATGACAATTTTATCCGCTGGAAGAGGTACAACCAAATATAATATTCATATTTATGATAAAAAACTTCCAAAAAATGCCATTGATAATCATATAGGTAAAAATAATAAAATATTAATTATCACTGATTCTGGCGTCCCAAAAAAATTTTTAGATGAACTTAAAAAAAATATCAAAAATAACAACTTATATTTTCTTATTTTACAAAATGGAGAGAGATCTAAATCATTTATTACTTACCAAAAAATAATAAATAAATTAATTCAATATAAATTTGACCGATCAGATCTTTTAATTGCATTTGGCGGAGGTGTTGTTGGGGATATTACTGGATTCGTAGCTTCTTCTTATTTAAGAGGTATAAAATATATTCAAATACCAACAACTCTATTGGCACAAGTTGATTCTTCTGTTGGTGGAAAAACAGCTATCAACGTTAAAGAAGGTAAAAATCTCATTGGAGCATTTTATAATCCACATTTAGTTTTAATTTCAACATATTTTTTAAGCACTTTGTCTGAAAGAGAATTCAAATCAGGATTGGGAGAAGTAGTAAAATATGCACTTATTGGTAACAAAAAATTAAAAAAAATTATAGAGAAAAATCCGATCGAAATAATTCAAAGAAAAAGTTCAATTCTAAAAGTTATCATTGAAGAATCTATAAAGACAAAGTCAAAAATTGTTACTCAAGATGAACGAGAATCAGGCATTAGAGCCATTTTAAATTTTGGACATACTTTTGGTCATGCAATTGAAGCAAAGAACAACTATAAAAAAATTACTCATGGAGCAGCAATCACTCTAGGCATGGTGATTGCGTCAAAGCTATCATTTTACGAGGGACATATTGAAGATTATCAGTTAGACAATGTTATAAACATGATTGAATCCCTTGGACTAAATACAGATCATAGCAAATATAGTTACTCTAAATTAAAAAAATATATGGCATCAGATAAAAAAGTTAAGGATGGGAAACTTAATTTAATTTTAATAGATAAAAAATTTAATGCCTTTAAAACTTCAAAATATAATATCAAAAATATCACAAGAGCCCTGGATTAAGCAGCGCTTGCAGTTGTTGCTTTTAATAAATCCTGAATATTTGTAGCTGCTGGCACTACAAGCCAAAAATGACTTTCAAATTTGTCAAAGTCATCTATTATTTCCTTTGCCTTTTTGCTTTTAGTATATTTATAGTGATTACTTAGAATTTCTTTTAAATGCTTTCTATATGGCTGCATTTCTTCAGTAGTTATTCTTTCTAATCCAACTAATCCTCTATTACATTTGTCGAAGAATGTCCTATTTTCGTCAAGTACATATGCAAAACCTCCTGTCATGCCTGCTGCAAAATTTAATCCAACATCACCAAGAATAGTTACATGACCACCAGTCATATACTCACAGCAATGATCCCCAGCACCTTCAATAACTGCTTTAGCTCCTGAATTTCTTACCGCAAACCTTTCTCCAACTGAACCAGATATATAAACTTCCCCACCAGTTGCTCCATAAAGACATGTATTACCAGCAAGAATGGTTGTTTCATCATTGATAGCAAAATCAGCATCATTTTTGATAATTATTTTTCCTCCATTCATGCCTTTTCCAACATAATCGTTAGCATCACCATTAAGAGTAATATTTAATCCGCTAGCATTCCAACATCCAAAACTTTGTCCAGCAGACCCCATAAAGTTAAGATTTAAGCTGCCTGATAGTCCATCTTCACCATATCTAGATGCGATTTCTCCTGAAATATTTGCACCGACAGATCGGTCTGTATTTGAAATGTTATAACTAAAACTTCCTTTTTTATCTTTATCAATAATATCTTTCACATCAGACAATATCTTTCTAGATAAATCTGCTTTATCCCAAGGGTTATTTTTTGGTACTTTGCAAAAATTAGATTCTTTATTGTTTAAATCTGAATATAAAATTGGAGATAGATCAATATTTTTTAGATAGTCTTCAATTTCGTCCAATTGATATAAGTAGTGTGTCTTACCAATAATATCTTCAAGTTGTTTTACACCTAACTCAGATAAATATTTTCTTACATCATTGGCAATAAAGTTAAAGTAATTTATTACTCTCTCTTTTTCGCCAATAAAATGTTGATTAATTAAGTCTTTTCTTTGTGTGGCTACTCCAGTTGCACAATTATTTAAATGGCAGATTCTTAGATACTTACATCCCATTGCTATCATTGGTCCTGTTCCAAAACCAAATGATTCTGCACCAAGCATTGCAGCTTTAATAACATCAAGACCAGTTTTCATTCCACCATCAGCTTGCAGCCTAATTTTGTGACGAAGTCCACTGTCTCTTAGACTTTGATGAGCCTCTGCCAAACCGAGCTCCCAAGGTGATCCTGCATATCTTATTGAAGTAAGTGGACTCGCGCCTGTTCCACCATCATGACCAGAAATAGTGATTAAGTCAGCGTATGCTTTTGCTACGCCTGATGCAATAGTTCCCACACCTGGTTCTGAGACAAGTTTTACAGATACAAGAGCTTTAGAATTAACTTGCTTAAGGTCAAAAATCAATTGTGCTAAGTCCTCAATCGAGTAAATATCATGATGTGGAGGTGGAGAAATTAAGGTAACTCCAGGAGTTGAATACCTCAATTTAGCAATCAAGCTATCAACTTTTCCGCCAGGTAATTGACCTCCCTCACCAGGTTTTGCTCCTTGTGCAATTTTTATTTGTAATACTTCAGCATTAACTAAATAATGTGGTGTTACTCCAAATCTTCCAGAAGCGACTTGTTTAATTTTCGACATTTTTAATGTGTCATATCTTTCTTTTGCTTCACCCCCTTCACCAGAATTTGATCTCGATCCAAGCGAATTCATTGCCTCTGCTAATGTTTCATGGGCTTTTGGAGATAACGCACCTAGACTCATTCCAGCAGAATCAAATCTCTTTAATATTTTTTTATTAGCTTCAACCTTTTTTATATCAATACTTTTTTTAGATTTTTTAATTCCAAGGATATCCCTCAACATTGCCGGGGGTCTTTTATCAACTAGATCTGCATATTCCTGATATTTTTGGTCTGATCCAGTCGAAACAGCCTCCTGAAGTTTTTTTACAATCTCTGGATTGTATGTATGATATTCGCCACCATGAACATATTTTAAGAGTCCTCCTACACTAATATCAGATAAATTAGATGTAGCATATTCACTTAATTTTTTATTTTCATTGTCTAGATCATCAAAATTTTTACCTGCAATTCTACTTATAGAGTTTGTAAAACATAAGTCAATAACATCATTGTTGAGTCCAACTATTTCAAATAACTGTGAGCCTCTATAACTAGAAATTGATGATATACCCATCTTTGAAATTATTTTTAATAAACCTTTATTAACTCCTTTTCTATATCTAGCACAATTTTCATGTGGCATTCCTTTAATCTCATTTCTATCGGAAAGATCAAGAATTGTTTGATACGCAAGTGATGGATATACAGCAGTTGCACCAAAACCTATAAGGCATGCAATTTGATGTGTATCTCTAGCAGATGATGTTGATATAACTATGTTTGCATCAGATCTTAATCCAAGACTTACGAGCTTTTGATGAACACAGCCTACAGCAAGCAATGCGTTGATCGGTAAATAATCTTTGCTTGGTACTTTTTCAACGAGATGAATTATAACTTTTCCATTTTTAACTTCATTTACAACATTTTCTTGGAGTTTCTTTAGAGCTTTTTCTAAGCTGGAACTTTTTGCATACTCAAGATTAATTTCTATATTGCTGAAATGTTTATTGTTAATAATCGACTGTAGTTTTTTAAATGATAGTACTGGTGATGTAGTTACTAATCTTTTGGCATGATCAGGTGTTTCATCAAATACATTAAGTTCTGGTCCATAACAAGTTTCTAAAGACATTACACTAGCCTCTCTTAAAGAATCGATAGGAGGATTTGTTACTTGTGCAAATTGTTGTCTGAAGTAATCATATATTTGTCTGTGCATTTTACTCATTACAGCTAAGGCTGTATCGTCTCCCATTGAACCGGTTCCTTCATTGGATTCAACTGCAAGAGGCTTAATTACAGAGGTTCTTTCTTCTTTATGAAGTAAAAACATTTTAGATGCTATAGATAATTCACTTCCAGAAATTTTTTTTAAGCCCGGCCCTTCATACTTATCTAAGCTAGATTCAATATAAACTGTTTGCTGTTTTAACCATTCCCTGTAAGGCAACTTATCTTTAAGAGAATTATCTATCTGTTTTTCGTCTAGAATCTCGCCTGTAAATGTATTAACAGCAAGAATCCCGCCAGGTGAAACTCTTCCTTTTTTTATTATATTTTCGTTATTCTTTGGATTTACACCAGTTTCAGACGCAATGGTAATGATATTGTCTTTGTCAATTTGATATCTTGCGGGCCTTAAGCCGTTCCTATCAAGCATACAAACTGCCCATTTCCCATCAGACATCACTATTCCAGCTGGGCCATCCCATGGTTCCATATGCATTGAATTGTATTCATGGAAGCTCCTTATATCAGGATCAAGCAAATATGCATTTTGCCACGCTGGTGGCATAACCATTCTTATTGCCCTAAATAATTTTACTCCTCCATTTAAAAGAATTTCTATCATATTGTCTAAGGCAGAAGAATCAGACCCTGTTTCATTTACCAGTTGTTTAAATTCTTGGATTTTGGGTAGTCTTTGACTTTTAAACTTTGATGATCGAGCTTTGACCCAATTTCTATTGCCTCTAATTGCATTAATTTCACCATTATGCGCTAACAGTCTAAAGGGCTGTGCTAAATGCCATCGTGGATGAGTGTTTGTTGAAAACCTTTGATGAAAAACACAAATAGATGACTCAAATTTTGAAGATTTAAGATCTAAATAAAAATCTTGAATTGCATCAGGAAGCATTAAACCTTTATAAATAATTGTTTTTGAAGACAAGCTACAAAAATATAATTGCTCATCATCAAGATATATCTCTTCAATTAATTTCCTTGCCTG
Source organism: uncultured SAR86 cluster bacterium (assembly GCA_902547295.1). Taxonomy (GTDB): domain Bacteria; phylum Pseudomonadota; class Gammaproteobacteria; order Magnimaribacterales; family D2472; genus SAR86A. The sequence continues at coordinate 155,398 of CACCNJ010000001.1, forward strand.
ATAAAGATTGGTTTCAAATTTTTCTTCATAAAAGACTTTGTCTGTAGATTGAATATATAGTTGATAAATATTTGGCAAGCAACTTGAAGCTATTGTGCCAAGAATATCTTTATTTACAGGTACAGGACGAACAGCCTTTAGAATAAGGTTTTCACTTTTGAGAATTTTTTCAATTTTAGAAAGATCAGATTCAATTTTATTATTAGTAAATAATTGTCCTATTGCAAATTCATTTGAAATTTCTACCCCTTGTTCTTCAGAAATAGCATTTTTGAAAAAATCTTTATCTAAATTTAATAGAAGCCCACATCCGTCGCCTGTTTTTCCATCAGCGCCTATTGCTCCACGATGAGTCATACTTCTTAGAGCATTAATCGATTTATTGATAATTTTTTGAGATTTTATGCCGTTAATATCAGCTATTAAGCCAAATCCACAGTTATCTCTAAAGTCATCTTTTGAAAATAATTTTGACATATTGTTAAAGTGTGAAGACAAACTATAGCATACAATGCTATGAATTATCAAAGAAAAGTGTCATACTATGTCATACATTAATTTAAAAATGGCCAATAAAAATAAGCAATATAGAATTGAGAAAGGTCTTTTGCTGTTTACTCAGCCAAGGTCACCCTACTTCTATGGAAAGATTAGATTAAAAGGTAAATACCATACCAAATCTTTTTCACCTATCTCAGACTTTAATAAAGCTAAAGAGAAACTTTATGAGTGGAGAAATGAACTCATTAACAATCCAATTGATGTATCTTCTCAAAATCTAGACAGAAATGAATATACAGATTTCAAAGAACTAAATAACAATTTTCAATTCCTAGATGTTGGCAGATATGATCCTGTAAAAAAATCAGTGGATGAAAGAAAGATTAATTTTGTAGAAATATATGGAGAATATAACCAATCCCAAGCATCTAATCAGGCTCATAGATGTCTTGATTGTGGAAATCCATACTGTGAATGGAAGTGTCCTGTCCATAACTACATACCAGATTGGTTAAAGCTTGTTAATGAAGGCAATATTTTAGAAGCTGCAGATCTATGTCACTCAACAAATAGTCTTCCTGAAGTTTGTGGGAGAGTATGTCCACAAGACAGATTATGTGAGGGTGCGTGTACATTGAACGACGGATTTGGGGCAGTCACTATAGGATCTATAGAAAAATATATTACTGAAAAAGCATTTGAAATGGGATGGAAACCAGATTTATCAAACAGACAATGGACAAATAAAAAAGTTGCAATAGTTGGTTCAGGTCCTGCAGGTATAGCGTGTGCAGATATTCTGACTAGATCTGGTATTCATAGTCACGTATATGACAAAAATGAAGAAATTGGAGGACTGCTTACATATGGAATTCCTGAATTTAAGCTAGAAAAATCAGTTATTAAAAGGCGAAGAAAAGTTCTAGAGGAAATGGGTATTAAATTTCATATGGGAATCGAGATTGGTAAAGATATTAAATTTAAGAAGCTATATGAAAAATATGATGCAGTATTTTTAGGTATGGGAACTTATACATCTCTTGAAGGCGGCTTTAAAGGTGAGAAACTTCCAGGTGTATATAAAGCAATTGATTATTTAATATCTAATACAAAAAAATTACTAAATATGGATTCTGGTAAAGCTGAGTTTATAAATTTTAAAGGTAAAAAAGTTGTTATTTTAGGCGGAGGAGATACCGCAATGGATTGTAATAGAACAGCAATAAGACAAGGAGCTAAATCAGTTACATGTCTATATAGAAGAGATAAAAAAAACATGCCAGGTTCTAGACGAGAAGTTCAAAATGCAAAAGAAGAAGGCGTAGTATTTGATTTTAATATTCAGCCTATTGATATTCTTGGAAACGAAAAAGTTGAAGGTGTTAAAGTTGTTCAGACAGAACTAGGAGAACCAGATCAAAATGGAAGAAGAGTTCCAATCCCTATAAAGGGCTCTGAAAAAATTTATGATGCAGATGTAGTTATTGTTGCATTTGGTTTTAGAGCCAGTCCCGCCGAGTGGTTTAATGACTATGATATTCAAACAAGAAAAAATGGCTTAGTTATAGCTGAAGAAGATCAAAAATATAAATTTCAAACCTCTAACGAAAAAGTATTTTCAGGTGGCGATATGGTTAGAGGCTCAGATTTAGTTGTAACAGCAATATGGGAAGGAAGAGAAGCAGCTAAAAGTATTATAAAATATGTCTCATAATGAACTCAGATTCTTCATTTCTAAAAGCATTAAATAAAGAAAGTCTCCAAACACCTCCCATATGGTACATGCGTCAAGCTGGACGATACATGCCAGAGTACCAAAATGTTAGAAGAAAATTTAAAAATTTTTTAGATATGTGCAAAGAGCCAGATATATGTTGTGAACTTGCGTTACAGCCTATTAATGCATTTGAATTGGATGCTGCAATCCTATTCTCAGATATCTTAACAATCCCTGACTCTTTTGGTCTTGGTGTGGAGTTTATTGAAAAAGAGGGTCCTGTTTTTAAAAAACCTATTAATAACAGTAAAGATATTAAAAATCTCAATCACTTTGATCCTGAAAGTTTAGATTATGTGTACATGGCAGTTAATAATATTAAAAACTCTCTGCCAGAAAATATACCGTTAATTGGATTCTGTGGAAGCCCTTGGACTTTAGCTGCATATTCAATAGAGGGAAGATCATCAAAAGACTTTCAGAAGACACTAAGTTTTTTAGAATCAAATCAAAAAGATGTTCATGATTTATTAATAAAATATACGGACGCATGCTTTTTGTACTTAAGAAAGCAAGTACAGTCTGGTGCTGATGTGATTCAGATATTTGATTCTTGGGCAAATCTACTTACAAAGGATGATCTTATTGAATTTTCTTTTAATTATATAAATTCTTTGATCTCAGCTTTAAAGCTTGATCCTATAACAAAAAATATTCCAATTATTATTTTTGCTCGAAATCCAAAATGTAACATCGAAGAATTAATTAATACTTCTGCTGATTGCATAAGTCTGTTCTGGTCAATGAATAATTTGAATTTTGAGGTAGCTAAAAATAAGGTTGCTATCCAAGGCAACCTCAATCCAAAAATTTTACTTGAAAGTGATGAAACAATAAAAAGGGAGACCTATAAAATTCTTGAAAGATTTAAAGAATATCCTGGTTACATTTTTAATTTGGGACATGGGATAACTCCAGATATTAGCCCCGATAAAATTAAATATTTAACAAATATTGTCAGAGAGTATTAGTTTTCCCACAATCTTATTAAACCCTCTTGAGTGCATGATGCAATAAGCTCCCCATCTCTTGAAAAAATAGAACCTCTTGAGAATCCTCTTGCATTTCTGGTTACAGGGCTGTCTATAGAATATAAAAACCATCCATCTAAATCTAATTTTCTGTGGAACCACATCGCATGATCCAGGCTAGCGTTTTGAAGATTTTTAGTTAGAAAGTTTACACCGACAGAATTGTTGGCTGCGCCTAGAAGTCCCATATCAGATATATACAAAAGAAAGGCCTGTTGAATTACTTGATCCTTAGGGAGAGAGCCATCTGTTTTAATCCAAGTGTTTTTATATGGTGGCATTCTCTCTGGTTTAAAATAGTTTTGGGGCTCAACTGGCCGCATCTCAATTTCCCTTTGTTTTATAAACATTGGCATATCTTCTTTTTTCATATTAAGTTCTTTAAGAATTTCTTCTCTAATTTCTTGCTCGCTTTTAAGTGATTCTGGCTCAGGAACATCTGGCATTTCAATTTGATGCTCAAGTCCTTTTTCTCTTTTCTGAAATGATATAGAGCAATTAAATATGACTTCACCTTCTTGAATAGCTTTAACACTTCTAGTAGTGAAGCTTTTTCCATCTCTTATTCGGTCAACCGTAAAAGTAATAGATTTATCCATATCTCCAGGCCTTAAAAAATAAGAATGATATGAATGAGCAAAATGCTCTACATCAATAGTTTTATATGCTGCTATTAAAGTTTGAGCCATTACTTGGCCACCAAATATTCTCTTGTAACCTACATTTTTTCCATTCCAAGAAAATATATCCCTATCTATTTTTTCAAGCTCGAATAACTCTAAAGATTTTTTCAGAACTGATTTTTTATTCATAAGATTTAAGTTGCGCTCAGACCTCCATCTATTAACAATTCCGTCCCTGTTATAAAAGATGATTCATCAGAGGCGAGAAAAACAGCTGCATTAGCAATGTCTTTAGGTTCAGCAAGTTTTCTTATTGGAATTTGCTGTATAAGCTTTTGTTCAATGTTTCTCTCAGGAGCAGCATCAATCATGGTTTGCACCATTGCAGTTCTAGTAAATACTGGATGAATGGAATTACATCTAACTAGATTAGTGGTTTTAGCACAGTGAAGTGCTATTGATTTTGATAAATGTCTAACTGCAGCTTTAGAGGAGTTATATGCAGAAGTATTATGTGAGGCAACAATTCCAGACATTGAGGAAATATTTATAATTGAGCCATCTCCAGATTCTCTCATTAGCTCAATAGCATGTTTGCAACCAAGAAATACTGAATCTAAATTTACACTATGCACTAATTTCCATGTTTCGATATCGGTAGATTCAATATCACCACCATTACCAATACCTGCATTGTTAACTAATATGTTTAGAGACCCAGCTTCATTTTTAATAAATTCAATTCCAGATATCCAGTCTTCAGACTTAGTTACATCCAAATTAATACCTTGGCAAGATAGTTCGTTACATGTTTTTTTTAATTCGCTCTCATTAATATCACTAATAAATACAACTGCACCCTCTTCAATCATTGAATTAGCCATTTCCTTTCCTAAGCCTTGGGCTGCACCTGTAATGAGTGCTACTTTTCCTTTAAGTCTTTCTGTCATAATAAATATATAATCAATTTAAGGTCACATCTTACATTGTTTGCAAAAAAACTAGAACTTTAATCTATCAAAAGGTAGGATATGCAGTCCTGAACGTATTAAATAAAGAAATGACAATAAACAAAGAAATTGATTTACCAAATAAACCTGATAGTAAAATCAGTGTTGCTGATGTTTTTGATATTGATTCAAAGCTCACTGTTAAAGGTTTTGCAAAAAAAACAGCGTGGGTTCCAGAGATTGATAGCTCCTATGTATTTGATAAAGAGACAACTCTATCTGTTTTGGCTGGATTTGACCATAACAGAAGAGTAATGATTCAAGGCTTTCATGGAACAGGCAAATCTACACATATTGAACAAATTGCAGCCAGATTAAATTGGCCATGCGTTCGAATAAATTTAGACAGTCACATCAGCAGAATTGATTTGCTTGGAAAGGATGCTATTAAACTAAATGATGGAAAACAAATCACTGAATTTCAAGAAGGTCTTCTTCCCTGGTCAATTCAAAATCCTGTTGCACTTGTTTTTGATGAATATGATGCTGGTCGTCCAGATGTTATGTTTGTTATTCAAAGGATACTTGAAGTTGAAGGCAAACTTACTCTTTTAGATCAAAATAAAATTATAAACCCTCATTCATCATTTAGACTTTTTGCAACAACGAATACTGTGGGCTTAGGAGATATGACTGGTTTATATCACGGAACACAACAGATAAATCAAGGCCAAATGGATCGTTGGCATATCCTTTCAACATTAAATTATTTAGATCCCTCACAGGAGCTAAAGGTTGTGATGTCAAAACTGAATAATCTTAAAGGAGAAAAGAATAAAGAAATCATAAAAAACATGATTAAGCTTGCAAATCTAACTAGAGTTGGATTTGCCAATGGTGATATCTCAACATTAATGTCTCCGAGAACGGTTATATCATGGGGGCAAAATTTTAAAATTTTTAAAGACCTTGTTTCATCATTTAATCTTACTTTTCTAAATAAATGTGATGATATTGAAAAGTCCATTATTTCTGAATATTTTCAAAGATGTTTTGATATTGAAATTAATACTGGAGAATCAGGCTCGTCTTCTTAATGAGTTGGACTAAAAAAAGAGAAAGATTGCATGAAGCAGCTGTTTCTACAATAAGAGCTATTTCAAACAATAAAAAAATCTCTTCTAATACAGGATTATCACAAAGACCACCAACAAGCAGTCATGTCGCTTTACCTAATGTTCCAAGATCTTTTAAGGATTTAAATAAATGGCGAGGAGAATCTGATTTTCAAGCGTTTTGGCATTTATTTCATAAGAAAAGTAAAGATTTACAACTTACTCTCCCTGCAAGAATGATTTTTAATGAATTAGAAATTGCTAGAGTTGAATTATTAGGTTCTTCAAAATACCTTGGTTCTGAAAGAAATATATCAGAATATACAAATTCTAGAAGCAATGAAATGGAAGATGAAAAATCTCTAAATTTTTTATCTTACGGAGCAAATTTATGGCTTAAAGAATTTATGAATTTTGATTTAAGTGAAAATTCAAAAAATATAATTTCGAAATTTATCAAAAAATATAAGATTGATTCGTCTACAAACAAAATTCGAGAAAATCTAATAAAAAATCTTGATGATCAAGCGAAGTTTGAAAAAAATGCAATCCAATTTCTTCAAAAATTAGAACTAGTTAAAGAAAATATTGAAGATGAAGAAAATAATTTTGAAGAAGCATCTGGATCAACAGATGATATTGTCAATGAAGAAGAAACTATTCAAGAAGATTCAGGAATTGAAGAAAAAATAGATTTAAAAGATTTTGATGGTGACTTAAATGTTGATATTCAAGATGCGATTGAAAACATTGATGATACCTCATTCGAAGATGAGATCGAGTCTCTAACATATCCTAATAATGATTTCCAAACTTCATATATAGACGACTATTCTATTTATACATCAAATTTTGATGAGATTATTGATGCCAAAGATCTGGTTACAAATGAAGAATCGATGCGTTTAAGAAATCAATTAGATAATTTAATTAAGCCACACATCTCAACCATTGGAAAATTAGCAAATAGGCTACAAAGATTGCTTTTGGCTAAACAAAATACAAGTTGGAATTTTAATCTTGAAGAGGGAATTCTTGATAACTCAAGATTACACCGAGTTATTGCTAGTCCTGGATACCCTCTTAGCTTCAAACAAGAAACTGAGAATGATTTTAAAGACACCATTGTTACTTTATTAATAGATAATTCTGGATCAATGCGAGGAAGGTCTATAAGCTTGGCAGCTATATGTGCTGATATTATAGGAAGTACCTTAGAAAGATGTCAGGTAAAGACCGAAATATTAGGTTTTACAACTAAACATTGGAAAGGCGGTGACTCCAAAAAATTATGGATTATAAATGGAAGTCGATCTAATCCAGGCAGATTGAATGATATCAGACACATAATTTATAAGAGTGCAGATAATAGTTGGAGAAGATCAAGAAAATATTTTGGTGCAATGTTAAGGGAAGGCCTATTAAAGGAAAATGTTGATGGGGAAGCGCTTGTATGGTCACATGATAGGCTTCTTAAAAGACATGAAGAGCGAAAAATATTAATTGTAATTTCCGATGGCGCGCCGGTTGACGATAGTACCTTGTCCGCAAATCGTGAAGACTTCTTAGATAATCATCTTAGAGAAATTATTTCAAAAATTGAAAAAGATAGCCCAGTTGAACTTCAAGCAATTGGAATTGGGCATGATGTAACAAAATATTACAAAAATGCACTAACTATAAATAGGGCTGAAGAGCTTGGAGAAGTGCTATTAGAGGAACTAACAAAGCTTTTCAAGGATTAAACATTGCTATAAAATACTACTTTAACAGGGAATTTTAAATAATTTTATAGGTAATTATCATTATGAAAATTCGTAACCAAGATGGGCCACCAGAGGATTTACTTTACTTCGATGAAGACTTAGATCTGTCCCAAAAACAAGTTGAAGATGTTGTTGAGATCTTTAAGACGCCTCTCACTGGAGCATATAACTGGGATTACACTATTGCAGACAACAGAATTAAAAAACTTTATGAATTAGGTAAGGAGCTTAATTGGAATGGCTCAATTGATTTGAACTGGGACTATACTCACCCTGCTGATGAAAAACTAGTTGAACCTGATGAAGAGTTACCTCATGAGGCGCTAGAAGCTTATCAAGCTCTCTCAGAAGAAGAAAAAATACTTTTTGATAGACATAATACTGCGGAATTAATGAGTCAATTTCTTCATGGAGAACAAGGCGCACTACTTGTAGCATCTCAATTAGCAAGCTGCGCTCCAACTTATAATGCGAAACTTTATGCTGCCTCTCAAACCTTTGATGAAGCAAGACATGTTGAAGTATTCAATAGATATCTTCAGGATAAAATTGGTATTCACTACCCTATTAATCCATCATTAAAATTATTACTTGATAAGATTCTCACTGATGAGAGATGGGACTTAAAGTTTATTGGAATGCAGATAATCATTGAAGGCTTAGCTCTTGCGGCATTTCAGATGCTTAAATCTATTACAAAAGACCCACTGTTAAAACAACTACTTCACTATGTTGTTCGCGATGAAGCACGTCACGTAACATTTGGAATAAATTATCTTGAGGACTACTTAACAACATTATCAAAAGAAGAAATAAATGAAAGAGCTCAGTTTGCTTATGAAGCATGTGTTATTTCTAGAGATAGACTTGTAAATACTCAAGCTGAACAGAGATTCCTAAAGATGACTGCTGAAGAAGCTAGAGAATTTCAGTTAAGTACTGGTACTTTTGAAATGTTTAGAAACTTCTTATTTTCAAGAGTAATGCCAAACCTAAAGAGAATAGGTCTATTAACAGATGAGGTTAGGCCAAAATTCGAGGCACTTGGATTGCTAGAATATGAGCATGCGCCAGATGATTTTGAATGTGATTGGGCAGAAATGAAAAAGCCTCTTGAAAAATTTGGACAAATTCCAACCAATCTATAACTTTAAATTTAAATATATGGCCATACTTAAAAAGTATGTTACGAAATACGGAGATTATTAATGTCTAAACATGCAGCTCTTGATACTTTTGGAAGATCTGGAAATCCAGTTATAAGATCTTCTGCATTTGATTCACGAGCATCATCAGATTCTGAAAGAATGACTTTAGACGGTGCAGTAAATAAGACAGCAATAATGCTAGCAATTCTTATATCTACAGCAGCGATTTCATGGAACTTTCCAAGCCCTTTGATTGTCATGCTCTCATATATTGGCATATTTGCGGCAGCAATAGCGAGTGTTGTTACTTTTGGTTTTTGGATGCCTTTTATTGGTTTCATAATTAATCCAAGGCCCTACTTAGCCCCAAAGACCTGGTTAGTATTTGCCTTTGGAGAGGGATTTTTTATAGGCTTGGTCTCTTTGTCATTTGAAACAATGTTTCCTGGTATAGTTCTTGAGGCAGTATCTTTAACATTTTGTGTTGCTGCGACGTTATTATTCTTATATAAATCTGGTATTGTTAAACCAAGTCAAAACTTCGTCTTAATGGTCTGCTCTGCTGTTTTTGGTATCTTCTTATTTTACATAGGAACGCTTATATACTCTTTAATTACTGGTGTATCTCCAGAAATATTTTCAGGCAGTAGTAATGCGTCTATTGGATTATCTTTATTCATAGTAGCTATGGCGGCATTTAGTCTAGTACTTGATTTTGACATCATTGAACAATCTGCTGAATATGGTTCTCCAAAGTATATGGAATATTTTGGTGCAATGGCTTTGGTTACAACTTTAATTTGGCTTTATATTGAAATACTGAGGCTTTTAGCGAAGTTCAGATCTAGATAGTGTTTTCTTCAAATCCTTTGATTCTATTTCTTGGATTAGTTTCCTTTGGAATATTCTTCTATTTATTAAGAATACGAGCATCTAAAAATCAAATAGAGTCTTTTGAAAACAAAAAGAGAATGAATTGGTCTTGGTTATGGTTAAGATATGGAAAAAATAAATCAAAATCAAATGTTATTGAAGGTGAAGCGAAAGAGGTAAATCATGAAGAAAAGAAATAATCCGCCAATAAAAAATCTTAGATTAATATTTTTTACTACATTAACACTACACATTGTGGGTTATGAATTGAATCAAGATCCTCAAATAATTCAACCAGGCGCACCAGGTAATCCATCAAAAGTAATTGATGCAAAAGAAGCAACAGATATTGCTAATACTTCATATATAAAAGCTGATGTTGATTTTCTTCAAGGAATGATTGTTCATCATGAACAAGCTATTGTGATGTCTGAAATGGCAGATGAAAGAACAAATAATAAATCAATTTTAGATCTTGCAAAAAGAATTGATGCATCTCAAAAAGATGAGATTAACTTCATGGAATCTTGGTTAAAAGATAGAAATGAATTTAAAAAATTAGCAGATGAACATCATCATAATCATCACGATCACAAGATGCATAACCATATAGATATGGTTGGGATGGCTACTCCTAAACAGCTTGACGATTTAAGCAATTCTGATAGTACTAGTTTTGATAGGTTATTCCTTAAATTAATGATAAATCATCACGATGGCGCATTAGAAATGGTTGAGGAGTTAAAAAAATATCCTGGAAATACCTATGATCCAATATTAAATGAATTTGTTTCTGATTTAATTAATGATCAAGGTGTTGAAATTGAAAGAATGAACACCCTACTAACTAGTTTATCTGATGATCCTAGAGCCGGTTTGGCTGGAGGACTATTCATTGCCGAAGAAGCTATTTTGAATATGGAGCTAATAACATCATTAAAAAAACCAACTGGTTTTTTTGATCCTGAAAATCCTGCTGCAAAAGGCTCGGAGGATTTGACTGAGGATAATGAAGATAAAACTACTGCAGAAATTTCTAGATCTTTAAGATCGCCAATGTTGTCTTTTGCAAATACTGATATGGCTTTTAAAGATAATATTCTTGTTGCTGGAAGTTATCATGGATTTAATATCTATGAGCTTGGGAATGATGGCATTCCGAGTCTAATTTCATCAGTTGTATGTCCTGGTGGTCAAGGAGATGTTTCAATTGTTGGAAATCTTTTGATTATGTCTGTAGAAGAAAATAGAAGCAGAATAGATTGTGGACTTGAGGGTGTAAATAGTGATTCAAGTCCTGAAAGGTTTAGAGGTATTAGAATCTTTGATATATCTAATTTATATAAGCCAAAACAAGTTGGAGCTGTTCAAACCTGCAGAGGTTCACACACTCACTCTGTGGTATCTAGTGATAGAAAAAAAATTATAGTTTATAACTCTGGCACTGGGAGAGTTAGAGATACAGAAGAAAAGGAAGAATGTTTTGGTTGGGATGGTGGAGGCTCGTCATATTTTTCGATTGATATAATTGAAATACCAATTAAAAATCCTTCGAGATCTAAAATTGTTAAAAGCCCTAGGGTCTTTATGGACCTAGAAACTGGCAATGTTGCAGGATTATGGCGAGGTGGTGACCATGGTGATGATACCCAAGATACAAACTCAACCAATCAATGTCATGATATTACGGTTTTCCCATCTGCAAATATTGCTGCTGGTGCGTGTTCTGGTAATGGAATCTTATTTGATATAACTGATCCCTATAACCCTGAAAGACTTGATGTTGTAACTGATATTGGTTTTGCTTATTGGCATTCTGCAACATTTAATAATGATGGTACAAAAGTAATTTTTACTGACGAATGGGGTGGCGGTGGTCGAGCAAGATGTCGTGCATGGGATCCTTTAGACTGGGGAGCAGATGCTATTTATGATATTGTTGATAAAAAATTGGTCTTCAAAAGTCATTACAAAATGCCAGCACCTCAGTTAGAAACTGAAAACTGCGTTGCCCACAATGGATCAATTATTCCAATACCTAATAGGGATATATTTGTACAAGCATGGTATCAAGGTGGTGTTTCTATAATGGATTTCACTGACTCTTCTATGCCTAAAGAAATAGCTTATTTTGATAGAGGTCCTATCCTTGAAGATATATTGATTACTGGGGGGTATTGGTCAACATATTATTACGATGGCTTTATTTATGGTACTGAAATAACTAGAGGTCTTGATGTTTTTAGGTTAACACCAAGTGAATATATTAGTGAAAAGGAAATAGAAGCTGCTTCAAAAGCATTCCCAGCAGTTGGCGATAGTGTATTCAATCCACAACAACAATTCCCAATGGCTTGGCCTGCAACTTTTTTAGAATAAAGTTTAAAAATGTTTGTTGCTATTGATTTTGGAATAACAAACACAGATGTCGTAGTTAATCAAAATGGTGATGATATATTCTATTCATTTCCATCTAGATCAATAACAACTGATTTTATTGATTATATCTTTAACGTAATTGATGTAGATTTTGTTAATTTGCATAAAATTGGAGTAACTGGCGGTAAATCTAGTAATTTAAGTGACACATATAAAGATGTTCCCATTATTAAAATTAATGAAGTAGATGCAATAGGCCTTGGTGCGATAGCTTTATATGATATTTCTGAAGAGTCTTTTATAGCTGTAAGTGCTGGAACTGGGACTGCATGTATTCATCATAATAATGGTAAATTTAACCACTTAGGAGGAATATCAGTTGGAGGTGGGACATTGCAAGGCTTATCAAAATATTTAATAAGCACTGAAAATGCAAAAGATATAGAGGAATTAGCTAAAAAAGGAGATAGAAGTGAGTTAGATTTTTTGATTGGAGACGTTGTAAATGAAATTGGCTCTTTATATCCAGAAATTACTGCCTCAAATTTTGGTAAAGCAAAAAATAATAAAAATAACTCTAAAGAAGATACTGCCGCATCCCTTTCAAACATGATTGGGGAAGTTATTGGAACAATATCTTATCTTAATGCTCTTTTATGTAATGAAAATAAAGTTTATTTCTTAGGGAGAACAACTTTAAATAAAGTTGTCAAAACTGGTATTGAAGATAGGTTAAAACTTGCTAATATTATTGGTGTATTTAAAGAAAACAGAGAATATGGTAATGTACTTGGTGCATTAAGATCTATTCGATCAGATTAAAGGAATATTTATAGAAAATGGAAGTATTAACAGATAAGTCAATAATTATTACGTTAGCTGTCCCAGCATTTTTTGTATTAATAATAATAGAATATTTTTACGGTTTATTTATTGGCAAAAATACATATCGTTTGAATGATACATTAACGAGTATTTCTTTAGGCATGATAAGTAGATTTCCTGTTATGCTGAATTTTGGAGTTCAGAGTGCAATATTTATATACATTAGTAAGTATCTTAACCTAGGACTTTTGTCTGTTAAGAATCCTTTTACCTGGATAGCTGCCTTTCTTATGTATGACTTGTCATATTACTGGATGCATAGAATGCATCATGAGATAAAAATTTTATGGGCTACGCATAGCGTCCATCATCATGGAGAAGATTACAATTTAGCAACTGCTTTAAGACAAACTAGCACAGGATGGCTTTGGAAATGGATCTTCTATACACCAATGATGCTAATTGGAGTGCCTGGTGAAGTATTCGTAACTGTAGCAGGCATTAATTTAGTTTATCAATTTTGGGTTCACACAGAACACATAGGGAATCTAGGTTTTCTTGAAAAAATATTTATCACGCCGATGAATCATCGAATTCATCATGCAAAAAATAAAGATTACATAGATGCAAATTATGGAGGTGTTTTCATAATTTGGGATAGGATGTTTGGGACTTATACTCCACAAAGAGAAGAGCTCAAACCTGTTTATGGAACAGCAACACCTTTGAACAGTTGGAATCCTATTTGGGCAAATTTTCAAGTCTTTTCAATAATGATAAAAGACACTATTAAAACTAAGTTATGGAAAGACAAAATTAAAGTATGGTTTGCAGAAACATATTGGAGACCTGAGGATTGTATAGAAGAGAAAGATCCAAAAGACTTTTACAAAAAATTTAATCCTACAATAAGTACTGACATTAAAATTTTTAGTGTCACACAAATATTATTTACAACTACAGTATTCAATCTTGTTTTTATAAATGCACCTTTACTTTCGTACTTTGAAATTTGTTTATTTGGAGTATCCTTAGTTACTCTAGCATCTTTAACTGGATATCTGATGCATGGAAAGAGAATTGCCTATCAGCTTATTTTGTTATTTTCGATATTAAGCATTCTAATAATATTTATATATGATCCAATAAACATGAGCTTAATTTCCTCAAAATTACTTTTAGCTCAGCTTAGTTGTAATGTTATAACAGTAACTGGAATACTTTTTTTCCAGTCACTGTTAAATATGAGAACTTTAAAGACTTAATTTACTGAACATCAAATCTGTCAGCATTCATAACTTTATTCCAGGCACATATAAAGTCTTTTGCGAACTTATCTGAAGAATCGTCCTCAGCATATACTTCAACAATTGCTCTTAATTGAGAGTTTGAACCGAAAACAAGATCAGATCTTGATGCAGTTCTGACCTTTTCTCCAGATTTTCTATCAAATGCCTCATAAGAATTGCCTGTTCCATTAGGTTTCCATTGAACAGACATATCCAGCAAAGTTTTAAAGTAGTCATTGCTTAATTTATTTGGATCCTCAGTAAATAATCCATATCCATTTGAACTTATGCCCAGAGATCTCAAACCACCAACAAGCACTGTCATTTCTGGTGCCGTAAGGCCAAGTAATTGAGCTTTATCAAGCATAATTTCCTCAGGAGATGTATTTACACCTTTTGCATGATAATTCCTGAAGGCATCAGACTTAGGTTCTAGAACCTCAAATGATTCTATATCAGTTTGCTCTTGAGATGCATCACCTCTTCCAGGAGTAAATGGAACTTCTACACCTGAAGCCTTTTCTATAGCAAGATTACCAGCCAATACTACAACATCAGCAACTGAGGCTCCTGTTTCATTTGAAATTGATTCGTATATGTCCAAGACTTTACTAAGTTGACTCGGATTATTGGCTTCCCAATCTTTTTGCGGAGCTAATCTAATTCTTGAACCATTAGCTCCTCCTCGCATGTCAGAGCCTCTATATGTAGACGCACTTGCCCAAGCAGTCTCCACCATTTCCTGAATTGACAAACCTGACTCACTAATCATTTCTTTTACTTTTTCAATATCGTAATCAGAATTACCTAAAGGAACTGGATCCTGCCATATTAATTCCTCACCAGGAATTTCTGGACCCATGTATCTCGACTTTGGACCCATATCTCTGTGAAGAAGTTTGAACCATGCTCTTGCAAAAGCATCTGCAAATTCATCAGGATTTTCGTGAAATCTTTTTGAAATTTTCTTATAACTTGGATCTTCTCTTAAAGCCATATCAGCAGTTGTCATCATTGTTGGAACTTTTTTAGAAGCATCTTCAGCATCCGGAGCCATATCTTCTTCAGTTTGACCAACAGCATGCCAAATATGAGCTCCTGCAGGACTTTTAGTTAGTTCCCATTCATAACCAAACAATAAATCAAAATATCCATTGTCCCACTGAGTAGGATTTGCAGTCCACGCTCCTTCAATACCACTAGTTATTGTGTCGCTACCTACTCCAGATGCGAATGTACTTGTCCAACCAAATCCCATTTCCTCTAATGGAGCTCCTTCTGGTTCCGATTGAACATGATCTTCTGCTCCAGCTCCATGTGCTTTTCCAAAAGTATGACCTCCAGCCACAAGCGCAACAGTTTCTTCATCATTCATTGCCATTCTTCCAAATGTCTCTCTGATATCATGAGCACTTGCAAGAGGATCTGGATTTCCATCTGGTCCTTGCGGGTTAACATATATTAATCCCATTTGAACAGCTGCAAGGGGGTTATCTAATTCTCTTTCACCCTTATATCTTTTATTTTCGAGCCATTCTGATTCTACTCCCCAATGGATATCTTCTTCTGGACCCCAAATATCTGCTCTTCCACCACTGAATCCAAAAGTAGTTCCACCCATGGATTCAATCGCTACATTCCCAGCTAGAATTAATAAATCTGCCCAACTAATTTGTTTCCCATATTTTTGTTTGATTGGCCACAACAACCTTCTAGCTTTATCTAAATTACCATTATCAGGCCAACTATTTAGTGGAGCAAAACGTTGAGCGCCAGTACCACCACCACCTCGGCCATCTGTATTTCTATAGGTACCAGCAGCATGCCAGGTCATTCGAATAAAAAACGGGCCATAGTGACCATAATCTGCAGGCCACCAATCTTGTGAATCTGTCATTAATTCATTTAAATCCTTCTTAAGAGCTTCATAATCTATTTTTTTAAACTCTTCTCTATAATCAAAATCTTCATCCATAGGATTCGATTTTTTATCATGCTGATGCAAAATATTGAGGTTCAGCTGATTTGGCCACCAGTCACGTGTTGAAGTTCCACTTGAACTATTCGTTGTCATTGCCCCGTGCATTACAGGACATTTTCCTTCTGATTTATCAGTCATATCGATTGATTCTCCTTAATGTATAAAATGTGCAATATTTTGAAAAATATAAAATAAATATACTACAAAAATAATAAAAAAAAAGCCTTTAAACACTGCATTTTTGTTTTTTTTGCGATTCTTATAATAAGAATGTATATTAATTAAACATATGAAATTTTTTAAAGTTTTATTGATCCTAATACTTAGTATTAATTTCGTCCATGGTAGCTACATTCAATATAGCGGTATTTCTTATATTTCTCAAAATAAGGACATTAAAAGTATATTTCCAAACTCTATTAAGCTTGAAAGTAGTTTAAGAGGATTAGTCTATGAACATTTAAATAAAAATAAATCTTTAAATCCTGAACTCCAGCTTGGAGTTTCAGAAACATTTAGGGATGGCTCTTATTCTATAATTGTTGCTTTAGATAATGAATCTATAAGTTCGATATATCTAAATAGAATTGGTAGTGATGATAAGTGCCAAAGAACATTTAGTCTAAGCACGCAAACGATAGTATTTAATACTAAAGAACAGCAAATTGTTTCAATAAAGCCAAATGCTGCAAGGAGACTACATTTTGACGATCCAAGAGATGGGAGCTGTGACTATAGGAATAAAAAATTAGAGTTATTAAGATTCGCTGAGATGTTTTATGGTGTTGAAATTCAAAAAAAAGACTATGAATCGTTCCTGTCAAAAAATGAAGATGAAATTATTGAAATGATAAAAAATGAATCAGTAGATTCTGATTTATATATTGGGACCAAAAGCGTCCTCACAAATGTAATTAATGAAATATTGTCAGCTGACTTAAATGCCCTATCAAATACTAATTTCTTTGTTGGTGTCGATGATGTAGTTTTAAGCGAGTTTGTTTCTGATCAAATGTCTGGTAAAAAAGATATATCTGAAAATTACTACTTTACAGATCCTTTGTTTGGAGACTTTCAACATCAGTCATATAAAGTTTGGGTCGGACAAGAATTTTCAAAATGGTTTTCTGATACTTTTAACTATCCTCTCATACCTTATGTAAAAGGAAAGGCTCTTGGAAACGATATACCTTTAAAATTTGCTGACTCAGATGAAATTTTAAACCTAAGATTGCCAAGTCTAGATTTTGGGTTTGTAATAAAAATAAAGGGCTTTAAAAAAGTAAAACTGGATGAGTCCAAACTAAGAGAAGCTTATGCTTGGGCGGCATTTTCATCAATAGAATTTCATAATGTAGGTATTAAAAAATTAACAGAAATTGATTTAAAAAATGTTTTAACTGCTGAAGTTAACAAAGGCGATGGTGTTGATGATTGGGACAATTTTAATACTTCATTTAACAGAATTATGAAGGATTATATTTCTAATATAGGTGTATATGATAAAAAATGGTTATCAAAATCAAGCAAGATGCCTGCAAAAGACTTTAAGAAACATGTTAATTTAATTAAAAAAAATATAAGATTAGATGATGATTAAAATAAAAACTTTTTTACTAATAACGTCCTTGCTTGTTCTTCCTTTCCAAGTTTTTTCACAAAGCATTACTGAAAAAGGTGTGGCAAGTATTGAACTAGACAAATCGACATGTAGAGATGGAAGGCCAGCAGATAGAAATAAACATTTTGAAGCTATTGAAAAAGCAAAATTGTCAGCATGGAATAAATATACTGCAACTTTATCCTCCGATAGACTTAATGCCTATTATGCATCTGAGGATCGCTTCCTGTCAGAATTAGAGCAATATATTACTGATTACGTAATATTAACAACTGATTGTTCAAAAACTGATAGAAATTATACAGTTTCAATAAGAGTTACTATTAATGAAGCTAGGCTCAACAGTAAGTTGGTTGCTGGATCAAGTGGTTCCGCAGCTAAACAAAATCTTCAAGGTCAGGGAGTTGTTGTATTAGTTGTGCCTAGAAAGACTACTGAAGCACTTATATTTGACGACAAAGTTACAAGCCAATCAATGACAAAAAAGAGTCTAAGCGCCGACGAAATGATAAGCGCTGATGAGTCTTCAGTTTCAATTACAGAAAGCTCTACTCAAAGAGAATCTACTACTACAGGCGGAAGTACTTCAAGAAAAGCAACAAAAAGAACATATGTGATTGGTGATCTTAATGACGCTAGTGCTCAAATTAATAATGTTTTGGCTCCATTGGGGATGAGAACTTTTGGCGCTGCAAGACTTGAGGGAATGGCCTCTAGATATGGATACGAGCCTTTTTTAAATGAAGTATTAGATCAATTTTCTGGAAAAATTGGTGACCTTGGGGCAAATATTTCACCTCAAAAACAGAATGAAATTGTTGATCTTATTATTGATGTTGGTCAAGGAAGACTAAACTATTTTCTTCTTGGAACAGTGGACTCAAGTGTTGCACGAATAGATCCTGATTCTGGGGTATACAAGTCTGATGTTCTAGTAAATGTTCAACTTTATAGAATTGACGATTTTTTTGGTGCTGAATCTGTTGCATCAGTTGGACCAGAAATAAAAACAGCATTCGGTGAAACAGATGTTTTATCAGAGAAAGCTGCATTAAAAAAGGCATTCTCTGAGGCAACAAACTCATTAATTTTAAAATTATAATTAATATATTTAGGGAGAGGTAAATTATGAAAAAACTAGCGATAACATTTATGGTTATTTTAGGTGTTGGTATTTCTACTGATGCTAATGCGCAATTTAAAGATTTAAAGAATCTTGTTGGAGGCGGTGAAGAAAAAGAAGAAAACTCTGGAGGTGATATAACTGCAATTCAAGATGCATTAATTGCAGATCTCACAGATGCACTTGGCGATGTATTAAGTGCTCAAGCTTTGCTTGCTGAAGCTCAAGGGAACAAAGAACTTGCATCAACATTACAAAATACTGCAGATAAAATGGCAGGTGGAGATGTTTCCAATGATGATATTAAAGGCGCTGTTCAACAAACTGCAGAAGCAGCTGAGCTTCAGCAGGAAGAAATGAATAAAAAAAATGTGGTAGATGCTGAGGCAAAGAAATTATATGCAAAAGCACTATTACCATATATAAAGTCTGTTGCAAAAACTTCCAAACTTAGCGGCCCAATAAAAGACTTTATGAATGAGGCACAAAATTCATTAAAAAGTATTAAAAATCCAATGCAAATAAGAAAGTTAAAAGGAACATTAGACACAGGCCTTTTTGTTGGAAAGAATGTGCCTAAATTAATTGTAACTCTTGGAAAATCATCAAAAGATCTATTAACTTTTGCAAAGGCAAATGAAATGGATACAAGTGGAGCAGATGATATTGAGCTTGATTTCGAATAATTTAAGAAGCTTTTTTGTTTTAGTTTTTTTAGTGTTTGCTGGGATTGTTTCAGCAAACACTCAGATTGTTAAAGTTGAAGTTGAAGGAATGGGTGAATCACTCCAGTCTGCTATTGATAGAGGTCTTACTGAGGCGATGGGAAGAATTAATGGCAGATCAATTGAATCAGAAATACTAAGTAAAACTTCAGAACAAGTTAATATTAAGAATCAAACAGAAGAATATCTTTCATCATCAGAATATCAAGATCAAATTAAATCAAAAACTAAAGGTGTTGTGGATAGCTATAGTGTTATATCCTCTGAAAAACTTGATAATAATATTTATAAAGTACTGCTAAATGTTTCAGTTATAAAATTTAAACCATCTAAATCAGCAAATAGAAAAAGAATTGCAGTTCTGGACTTAAAGTCAAGAAATGGTTGTTGTAGAGTTGGAAATACTGACATTAACGGAGTTGCTATTAGCGAAGAGCTAACTGCGGCCATTTCTTCGTACTTAGTCCAAACAAGAAAATTCACTGTACTCGACAGATCATATGAATCTCAAACTAATCAAGAACAAGAAAGACTCAAGTCAGATGATGTACCAATAACAGAATTGGCAAAAATTGGACAAGAGTTAGTTGCAGACTATGTGCTTGTTGGCACACTGAATAATTTATTTTTAAGAGAACAAACTAGGCAATTACAAACTGTAGATAAATCAATCACAACGATTGCAGGAAATGCTGCCATAAGTTATAGAATTATTGATGTTCCAACTGGACAAATTAAATTCTCACAAACATTTAATAAGAATTTAGGTGGCGAAATTAAATCTATAGCAGACCCTGTTCAAGGGGCTCTAGATTCTGTAACAACTATATCAAATAGCATTGGATTGAAGATATTAGAGGCAATTTATCCATTTGTTGTTGAAAAAATAGAAGGTGATCAAATTGTTATTGGAACTGGTGGAGACGTCATAAAGGTTGGAGAAAAATATAGATTAATTCAGTATGGTAAAAAAATCGTTGATTCCTATACAAAAGAGAGTCTTGGAAGGAAAGAAAACATTATAGGGATGATAGAGATAACTGAAGTAACACCAAAACTTTCTTATGGGAAAATAGTTGACACTAAAATCGATAACCTTGAATCACAATTTAAACCCAAAAGCTTCATAATAAGATCTCTTCCTGAAAGTATGAAGAAGACAGATAATAAAAAGAAACAAGAGGATATGAGAAAAAAAATTGAGGAGGAGTTTGATGAAAATTGGTAAGTTAATTATTTTAGGAATTGTAATTTATGGAATTTATAAGTTTTTGACATTCTAGGAGTAATAATGAAAAGAAATACATTTAATTTAAAAAATTTAGTCATAGCTATTTTCTTATCATTTGCATTTGATTTATCAGCACAAACTGCAGAAGATGATATGGCCATGATGGAATCAATGTTTATGGCAAGCGTTGAGTCGGGACAAATGGTCCAAGTTGGTCAAGCATGTGTTGATAAAATGAATAATAAAGGCTGGCAGGAGATATCAACAAATAGTAAAGGAGAAAAACAATATTATATTGTAGGTGTTGGAACTGTTAGCGCACCTCTTCAAAGTTCTGCATTTGCTGATTCTGTTCAAAATGCAAGTACAAAAGCACTGCTTGATGCAAAAACTAAATTTTCTGCATTGCTCAATCAAGAGATAATCAGCGAAATACTTGTTGATGCCAAATCACAATATACTGAAGGTAAGCCACCCGATTTACTTCAAAATCCTGATCAAATTTCACAAGGTAAGGAATATGATGACTTATCCTATTTAGATAAAATGAAAATACTTGTCAATCAACAACTTGATAAATTAATAGATGATGAAACAAAGGAATCATTTAATGAAGGTGTTGCAAATGACAACAAAAAAGCTGAGGAACTCACAAAAAGATTAGAGGACATTCTCAATCAGGAGCAAATGACAGATGTTATTAAAACAAAAACTTCTGCGGATGTCAGAGGAATGATAGTTAAATATGGTCATTTTAGTTCTAATGTAGAAGATGGAAAAAGACCTGAAGTTTGTATAGTTACCAAATGGAGTCCTGGATTACTTAGGATGGCAGATGCCGTGGCTACTAATGATTTTAAAGTATTAAAAAATGGTAAAAAGAAATCGCCTTTGAAAGATCAAATACCTGTAAACGCTGTTAGCGAAAAGGATTTTAAAGGATACATGAAGCTTCTTGGAAGTTTTGGTACATTCCTGATGAGAGATGAAAATGGTGACTTAAATGTGGTGAGCTTCGCTGTTGAAGGAATGAAATCAAATACTCCACAATCTGAAATGAATGCAAGATCACAAGCAATTATAAAAGCAAACAGACAGATTATTCAGTTTCTCAATGAGAGTGTTGAGCTAAACACTAAAACCTCTACCACTGAGGCTTTGACTGAATATAAAGACGGACTCCAAGATTACTACTTTGAAGAAAATCATGAATCTAGACAGGCCGCATCAGCTCAAGCAAATATAAGTGGAATTCAAACCTTGGCAACATACAAAGGAATGCATTTTTTAAATCAAAAACCATTAGTTGGAGCTGTAACATATTATAACCCTAGTGCTGCAGAAGGAGCTCAGAATGCTATCCAAGTGTTATCATCTGCTCCACAAAAAACATCTTCAAATAATGAAGGTGAAGCTGTAACAATTGATCCAAATGCAATGGAAAAATCTGTTGAAATAGATACAGGAGCTGGATACGACGACGATGAAGACGAAGATTTTTAGTTTAATTCTTTTTAGTAGTTTTATTGCATCAGAAAATTTTTCTTTTTTAATTCCAAATGATGGCCAAAGTATGCAAATTACAAATCTAAAAGCATCTGCTAAAACTTATAAAATCATAAGAAATAATGCTTATTTAAGTTTTGGAGATTTAGGTTTTAAATCTAAGGATTGTTGGA
The DNA here is from genome assembly GCA_902547295.1 of uncultured SAR86 cluster bacterium. Lineage (GTDB taxonomy): Bacteria > Pseudomonadota > Gammaproteobacteria > Magnimaribacterales > D2472 > SAR86A. Next base: position 178,035 of record CACCNJ010000001.1, read on the forward strand.
AAGAATTCATTAAGAATAAAAAAATAACAATCAAAGCATCGGACAGTTACTATAAATTAACCAAAAGAACCAATAATTTTTATGAATTTTCAGTCTACATAGATCCAAAAAATATTACTATCAAAGATATTTCCAAAGAAGAATTTGTTAAATACTGTTCTTTAAAATAAATGGTGGAGCTACGCGGGATCGAACCGCGGACCCCCTGCTTGCAAAGCAGGTGCTCTCCCAGCTGAGCTATAGCCCCACATTAGGTTGCAATATTGTACTTTAATGAATAATTTTTTGTATATTTAATCTAAATTCTTTTTATTGTTGATCGGAGCCAATTTAGAAGACTTTAATTGCTCAGTATTTGGATTTTTACTGCTTCTACCTGAAGCACTTGCAACGATATTTTCTTTATAAATATTAAAAACTTCAAATAACAAATAAAACCAAAAACCATTTACTATTGGTTCAACTATTGCATCAATTGCAGCTAGATTTAAAGGTGCACCAGTTAGCAGCCTGTTACATGTCATTGCAATTAATATATGACCTATCGTATATATTACTGCAAGGTAAATTCCAATATTATGAGAGCTAAAAATTTTTGTTGCCATATTATCTAATCTTTTTGTAATATGATTCTTTAATACTACAAGAAGAAAATAAAACCAAAATCCATTAATAATAGGCTCTATAAACGCATCCGCAGCAGCCATATCTAATGTAGCTCCAGTAATGATTCTGTTGCATGTCATGGCTATTAAAATATGACCAATTGTGTATATTACAGCAAGAACTATGTTGTCATACTTAAAAACTTTAACGTCGTCATACTTTAAATAATTTTTCATATTGATTATTCTACTTCAAAAAAAAGGGCAATTGAATTGACCTTTCTTTATTATTAGGGGGTACCATGTAACACCCCTCTCCCAAAATATTAGAAACTATATGTAAAACCTAATTTCATTGTTCTAGGTTTTTGTGACCTAACTCCTTCTGAAGGTGCTCTAGAGATCAAATCTGCTTGATCTGTAGTGTTCTCGAGAATTACATAAACATCCATAGAATCATTAATAGCTTTTCTTAAACTTAGGTCTAAATAACTATGTGATTCAATTTTATTGTAAGTTCCGCAAGCTGCAAGGGAACATGAACTTCCTACATTCACCCATCTTGCACTTCCGCTTAATCCGTTATCAGTAATAAAACCAGCAACTACTGAACTTTGTTTATTGGGTATATATGGGAGATCATCTCCAGCTGCGACAACTCCAAAATAGTCACTTTCAGAACTATTTTTGAAAGTTGCATCTGTGTTAGTCCAGCTAATTGATACCGGATAAGTAACTCCATCACCTTGGAATACAACAGAGCCATTTAATTCAAGACCAGTAACTTCAGCCTCACCTCCACTAAAGATTGCTGATTCATCAGCATCACATGCTGCACCACTAACTAGAGTACATTCAGCAGCTAGTCTTGAGTAATCACTAGCAAAATAGAATACTTCCATATTTGAAGTACCTTCAGAGTATCTAACTCCAAGCTCCATATTGTCCGCTTCCTCAGGATCAGCTCCAAACATAGGAGTCATTCCTTCATGAAAGCCAGCTACTAAAGTTGTGGTATCACTAAGGTCATATGTTGCAGCAATACTTGATGTAGTATGGTCGTTGTAGGCCATTGTATCTCTAACGTCAGCGGGTCCGGTTCTTACTTCTGTTAAATTTGGTCCTGCTTTGTCTGACCATCTTCTATGACGCTGTTCATAATCTTCAGATCTGTAACCTAATGTAATAGCGAGTTTTCCAAAATCCATAGTGTCTTCTATATAATATGAAGTTGCACTTGATTCTCTTAGTCTGTTATTACTTCCACTAAGGCCAACATAACCATACAAGGCTGATAAAGATCCATCTGCAGCTTGATCAGCATATTCGTGAGCCTGAACCCTACTTTCTGAATCTTCCATGTCTCTGTAACCTAAAGTAATTGCATGTATACCAACTTCTGTTGAAACTTTAAATTGATAACCTTCGTTGGTGTAGTATCTATTATTATGTTTGTATTCTATTTGAACAGGCAGCTTACCATCCAGGATATCTTGTGCAGTCGAGCTGCCATTGTTTGCATTGCTTATTAACTCATTGATATCGTCATCTTCTCCATGATCTTTTTTATTATTGAAATCACTTACTTTAAACCAGTCTCTGTAATAATCGTTCTGCCATGAAGTAAATACAACATCAAAATTATCAAAATCACCAACATAAGTTATAGATGTTTGCTCTCCATCATTCATCATTTCATCATAGGCTGTAGCACCATATCGTAATCTTGGGTTAGCATTAAAGGTTGCTTGAGATAGGCCAACATATGATTGGTCTGAGTTTTCTTCTATGTCTACTCTTTTAAAGGTTACGGAATGATTTCCTGAGCTGTATCTAGCTTTTATCATAAGGTCTGATTTATCAAAACCAGTATCACCACCAACATTAGCAATAGAGTCAAAGCCGTCACTTGCATGTTCATGTACCTCTACTAGAGCTCCAAAATTTCCTTGGTTAACTCCATAATATGCATGAGTTCTTGTCATATTATTATCACCAAATTCCTGAACAAATTTTCCTGAATTAACTTTTGGAATTGGTGTACTAATTAAGTTAACTGCACCTCCAATTGATTGAGGACCAAGTGGAACCGCTGAAGGTCCTTTTAAAACTTCAACCGAATGAATCCTTGCTGTCGTTGGAAAATAATATGCTGAAGAAGCAGTATATGGAGCTGGCGCAACTAAAATACCATCTTCCATAATTGTAATTTTCCCTGATCTTTCAATTGCTGTTCCTCTAATTGAAATATTGGGTCTTAAACCATAACCTTCCTCGGTACGCATGTATACACCTGGTACTGCAGTAAGAATTTTTTGTATATCTGTATCCATTGCCTTTTGAAGGTCTTCATTAGATATAACTGCACCAGAACCTGCTAGATCTTTAACATCATCTTTTGTTCCAATGATTGTTACTGAGTCTACAGTAATCTCTTCATCATTGTCCTGAGCAAAAATAAATGACGATATTAAAAGAGCTCCAATGAATAATACTGGAGATATGTCTTCAAAAAGTTTATTTGATATTTTGTTCATAATTATCCTCATAAAAATTAGTTGAAAGCTACTTTTTTTCGCCTAAAGATTTTTGATTAAAAAATCAGAAAACTGCACACTTTTAGGGGAATGACCAATAAAGTAGCTTTCATGAATGAGAATGATAATGATTCTCATTTAGATTTGCAAGTAGAAATACAAAAAAATATATAAATTTTTTATCTAATTAATAATTGTTTAGAGAAAAACTCTGGAAAATAGCTATTTATTGCCTCTTATGGCGAAGTAGGTTCCAAGAAGAAATAAAAATATTTGCTCGCTCATAAATAGCTTTTTAGTTACTAGCCAATCAGAGTGAGCAATCAAAATAGCTCCTATCATTATTACACCGACTGCTCCGCCAGATAATCTTGTTACTAAGTCACCAACTTTATTGTTTAGTAACCCACCTAAGATAATTCCAGCACCTGCACCAACCTCACCTAATGCAACTAAACTAGTAACTAGTTCTGGATACATGTAGCCCATGCTTTCAAACCAAGTAACCATTCTTTCTGGAGGTAAAGGAAACTTGCCTGCTCCATGAAGAATAAAGGAAATTCCTAAACCTAATCTAAGTAACCAAGGTGTAATTGGCAATAAAGGTTTTGCTATAGATTCAAGAAGATTATTTAATTTATTCATTTATTTAGCCTTGCTTATATGGATTTTAAAAGTATATCCTCATCAGCACAAAGTTCAAAACCTTTTAAGTCAAGTAGTTCATCTAATTCATCATTACCAATTTTTATCTTGGCTAACATCTTTCCACATTTAGAAACTTTTTCTTCTTTAACACACCCCATATCAAAAAGTGAAGATCTGATATTCCCCATATTATTTTCCATAGAAATCCATCCCTGATATACGCCATTAAAAATAACATTATTTATTTTTGCTCTTAAATCTTTAAATTCATTGTCATCTTGAGCAGAAATAAATACTTGCTCATTTTTTTTGAACTTTAAGATATCTAATTTTGAAGCATCAATTAAATCACATTTGTTATTAACAATAATTTGAGGAATATTCATAACTCCTATGTCATTTAAAATATTGTTAACTTCCTTAATCTTTATTTTGTAATCAACATCATGGCTGTCTACGATATGTAATAAAAGATCAGCAGTTTTAAGTTCATCTAAAGTAGCCTTAAAAGACTCTACCAATTGGGTTGGCAAATCTGAAATAAAACCAACAGTGTCTGAGAATAGTATTGGACCATGTTTAGGATCTTTATTTTTTCTTGTAACTGAGTCTAATGTTGCAAATAGTTTATCTTCTGCAAGTTGAGAACTTTCGGTCAATTTATTAAATAAGGTTGTTTTTCCTGCATTTGTATATCCAACTAATGCTACTAACTTATTTCTACTTTTTTTCCTTGAATATCTATTGACCTCTCTTTGTTTGTGTGATTTTTCAAGTCTTTGATTAAGTCTTTTAATTCGCTTGTTTATTAACCTTCTATCAGTTTCTAACTGAGTCTCACCAGGGCCTCTTAAACCTATTCCACCCTTTTGTCTTTCAAGGTGAGTCCAACCTCTTATGAGTCTTGTTGATAAATGTTTAAGCTGCGCAAGTTCAACTTGTAATTTACCAATGTGTGAAGAAGCCCGAGTAGCAAAAATATCTAAAATAAGTTCTGTCTTATCAATGACCCTCTTATTAAAAAACTTTTCTAAATTTCTTGTTTGAGAAGCAGAAAGTTCATGGTTAATTATTATTATTTCAACATCGCTTTGTAAGATCTGATTCTTTAAATTTTCAAGATTTCCTTTCGTTATAAACGTATTAATTACTGGAGCAGTTTGTTTTAAACATTTACTACCGTGAATAATTAACCCAGATGAAACGACTAAACTCTCAAACTCATCAAAAGCATTTTCTAATTTTGTTTTTTTATTTAGAGATTCAACATTAATGAATAATAGAAAAGCCTTTTTTATTTCATTAACATCAACAGAATTCATTAATGATATTTTAAAGATATTTTTGTATTTTTATTAAAAAATTAGAACTTTTTCTTTTGTTGCTCACATTTACCATTTGCAAAGATTTCAATTTTAGGATTCTTGCCTTTTGATTCATCTTTCTTTTTAAGCCATATGTCTCCATAAATTTGGCCTTTTCCTGTAAACCAATTGAAACTGTTTGTAATTTTATATACTTCTACTTTATATTCTGGAAACAATGGATGCTCCTCTTCAACTTCCATAGTATGAGTAACAGCAATTCCAGTATCCTTTGTTTCGACATACCATTGTGCGTCTTCGTTGATCCATACTGGAGCAGGTTCTAGTGTATGGGTAAGAGATTTGTATGTTTCTTCAGCAGAATCAATATCCCAATATTGAACCACATATAAAGAATTTTTTTCCCAATCTTCCTCAGCAAAATTAGTTTTTGCCCTTCTCAATAAAAAAAGAGATTGTTGAGTTTGTCTAGCTAAATTTCTAAAAAGCTCAATACCTTCAGCAAGATAAGTTTTTTTTATATCTTTATAAGTTACTGAATATTCTCCATTTAATTCACATAATACTTTTGAGCTTTGAGAATAAAGCGGTATTGATAGAATTAGAATTAATAAAAAACGCATTCTGTAATGTGAAGCGAAAATTATCTTAATAACTTTCGCTTCATTTAAAAATCTTATTCAGCGAAATCTTTTCCTTTAGCTGCTTCAACCTCACGTTTGTTTGGATTGACTGATTCTCTAAATGGTACATCAACAACTTCGCCTTCAACTGGCTCGCCTGGAGTTACCGAATATTCATCAGGTAATTTCACTAGCAATTTAGTCCCTACCTCAGAAGAGGACCATGGAACCCATGCAAGTGCGATATTAGTTTCAAGCTCAGGTGACCACCATGGAGAGGTAACATACCCCATATCATTTCCATCAGTGTCAGCAACAAGCCAAAAATCAGGAGCATAATCTGTAATTTCTTTTCCTCCCAAGGTGATTCCAACCATTTTCATTTTAAACGGAGCTTCGCCACTATCGATAACATCTCTTTGTCTTTCAAGTTCTGCCTTTCCAATATAGTCTGACTTTTTATTACGAGGTACTTGATAAGCTAAGTTAACTTGAAAAGGTGAAGTTTCATGATCCAAGTCTTGACCCCATGACAAAATCCCCGCAGCAATTCTTCTATGGTGAGCAGGAGCAATTACCATTAGACCAAACTCTTCGCCATCTTCAAGAACTTTATTCCAGACTTTTTCAGCATTCTCATGCGTATCACGAACATAAATTTCATAACCTTTTTCGCCAGTAAATCCTGTCTGACTTATAACACAATCAGCACCGTTGATGTTGGCTTCCATGAGACCATAATATGGAACATCTCTAAGCTCTTCACCTGCGAGCTTTGCCATTAGATCCTCGGACAAAGGTCCTTGTATCTGAAGAGGACAAACATCAATTTCATCTATTTCTACATTAAATTTTTTCGCAACATTAACACCTTGCATCCAAAGTAATAAATCGCTGTCTGATATTGAGAACCAAAACTCGTCCTCAGAT
>CACCNJ010000002.1 GCA_902547295.1 uncultured SAR86 cluster bacterium
AGTTTAATAAAGATTATCTTTTTGAGATTTGTAGAATAAAGAATATTTCTATAAAGAAGTTAATAATGGATCAAAAAGTTGTGGTTGGAGTTGGAAATATTTATGCTTCAGAAAGCCTTTTTCTTGCAAAAATTAAGCCTAACAGGCTTTCAAAAAAAATTTCACTTAAAGAATGTGATCAGTTAACAAATGCTATTAAAAGAGTCCTAAGATATGCAATTCGTAAGGGTGGAACAACCCTAAAAGATTTTTATTCTGCTGACGGAAGTGAGGGTTACTTTAATTTAAATTTAAACGTTTATGATCGTGAAGATGAGAATTGCAAAAATTGTAAATCAAAAATAAAAAAAGTAACTATTGGACAAAGAGCTTCATTCTTTTGTGATAGTTGTCAGAACTAAGAATCAAGTTTTGCTTTTAAAGCTTGCTCAACACTAGGATGAACAAATTTAGAAATATCTCCTTTGAGGTCACAAATTTCTTTTATTAAGCTTGATGAAACATATATTAAACTCTCTTTGGGTGTTAAAAATATACTTTCAATATCAGGAGCTAATGACCGATTCATCGTTGCCAATTGAAATTCGTACTCAAAATCTGAAACAGCCCTTAGACCTCTTATTATTGCGCATGCATTATGTTCTTTAGCAACATCAACAGTTAATTGTCTTGGAAATCCAATCACATCAACCTTATCGTTATCTTTGTAGATAGTACTAGCAAGTTTTATCCTATCTTCTAATGAAAATAATGGATTTTTTGTTTCGCTTTTAGCAATTGCAATGATAATTTTATCAAATAAACCTGATGCCCTATCTATGATATCCATATGTCCAAATGTTATTGGATCAAACGAACCTGGGTAAATTGCTACTTTCATATATGTTGCATAATACTAAACATTAGAATTTAATCAAAATAATTCAAAAAAATGCGATTTTACGTAAAAACCCTAAATTTGATAGATTTTTGAGTTTTTTGTATCATATTAGGTTCATATGAAATGGGGGGAGTAAATTATTGCTCCACTACTTATATAAGGAGTTATATATGAAATTTTTATTAACACTTGCAGGCGTGGTTGCGCTTCCTGCTTTTGCTTCAGATCTAAGCACAAGTGATATGACAGGAATGTCATTTTGGATAGTAACTGCTGCTATGCTTGCTGCTACAGTATTCTTCTTTGTTGAAAGAGATAGAGTACACGGCAAATGGAAAACTTCATTATCAGTTGCTGGTTTAGTTACTGGTGTGGCGTTTTGGCATTATCTATATATGAGAGGTGTTTGGGCCGATACAGGTACATCTCCTACCGTATACAGATATATCGACTGGTTAATTACAGTGCCGCTTCAAATTATCGAGTTCTACTTGATTCTTAAAGTTTGCACTAACGTAAGCTCTGGTCTTTTCTGGAAACTGCTTGGAGCATCTTTAGTAATGCTTATTGCTGGTTTCATGGGAGAAACTGGTTCTGCTCCAGCTAATGCAGCTGGTATCGTTGGAGTAATTGCTTGGTTATATATCATTTATGAAGTATTTTCTGGTGAAGCTGGAAAACTTAATGCTTCAAGTGGTAATGCTGCTGCTCAAAGTGCCTTTGGAACAATTAGATTAATTGTTACTATAGGTTGGGCTATTTATCCAATAGGATATTGGGTAGGTGTCGGAGCAAATGCTGACATGGCAAACGCTAACTTAATATACAACTATGCTGATTTTATTAACAAAATCGCATTTGGTTTAGCTATTTATGTAGCTGCTGTTAGCGACTCAGAATAATATTTTTTATTCAAAAAAACCCAGCTATATGCTGGGTTTTTTTATGGTTGAATTTCATCTCCATTCCAAGCGTAAAATTTACCGGAATCATCAGAAGTTAGACTATCAATAACTTCTAAAAGTTTTGAAGCACTTTGATCTGGTGTAAAAAGATTATCAGACTGAACATTCTTCTCAAATGGCTTACTTAAATTACTTTTTACAGTACCTGGCTGCAATCCTATAAAGATTGAATTTGGATTTGATCTTTTAATTTCTATACTAAAATTTTTCACTATTTGATTAAGTGCTGTTTTACTTGCACGATAAGAGTACCAGCCACCAATCTTATTATCTGAAATACTTCCAACTCGAGCACTTAGAAAAGCAAAAACATTTTTATTATCTTTATTTAGAAAAGGAATAAAGTACTTACCAATTAACGCCGGTCCAACTGTATTTATCATCAAAACTTTTTTGAATTTATCAGAAGAGATATCGCGAATACTTTTTTCAGGATATACATCACTGTCATTATGAAGTATTCCTGTGGCCACAAATATTAAGTCAAATCTTATGTCATCTGGAATTTTATTAACTGCATCTTTAATAGATTCTTCACTTTCAATATCTATATAGATATTTTTGCTTTTCTCTGAAGAGTTGTCTGAAGTAGATCTAGAAAAGTTGTACACAGATTCAATTGATTCATCATCTAGAAGAATTTTAGATACAGCGTTACCAATTGCTCCAGAAGATCCAATTACTGCCACATTTTTTTTCATAGACTATATATAAGGACACTTAAAAATAAAAGAAGAGGTAGAGATAGGGTTGTGCCCTATCTCTAATTGAAAATATATTAATTATTTTTGGTACTTCGCTGCTTCCTCAGAACCGTCAGTTGCAGTACCTTTGGTATAAGAGTGAGCACCCATACCAGCTAGATCTCCATTTTGAACAATCAAATATGGCTCTCTAATAGGTTTGCCTTCAAAGAAACACTCCAATATTTCTCTTACACCAGCAGCATACCTTGCCTGCGCAGACAATGACGTTCCCGAAGTATGAGGAGTCATTCCATGGTTGGGCATTGTTCGCCAAACATGATCATTAGGTGCTGGTTGAGGAAACCAAACGTCTCCAGCATATCCACTTAATTGACCCGATTCTAATGCCCTAGCAATTGCATCTTTATCACAAATTTTTCCTCTTGCAGTATTAACAATATATGCACCACGTTTCATCTTACTAATCATCTCATCATTAAATAAATGTTCTGTCTTTGGATGAAGCGGACAGCTAATATTAACAACATCACAAACAGCAACCAAAGATTCTACAGACTCATGATAAGTAAGATTTAATTCAGCCTCTACTTCTTCAGAAAGTCTATGAATATCAAAGTAGTGTAAATGAACATCGAAAGGTTTCATTTTTCTAAGCATGTCAATACCAATTCTTCCAGCGGCAACTGTCCCAACATGCATACCTTCAACATCGTATGATCTTTGAACAGCATCAGCTATATTCCAACCACCTTCTTTCACAATCCTATGTTGGTTATGATAGTCTCGAACCATTGATAAGATCATCATAACTATATGTTCTGCTACAGATCTAGAATTGCAATAAGTAACTTCCACAACATCAACGTTATTGTCCATAGCTGCTTGTAAGTCAACATGATCAGAACCAATACCAGCTGTTATAGCCATTTTTAAATTTGGAGCAGACTCCATCTTGTCTCTTGTAAGATAATAAGGAAAGAATGGTTGTGATATAACAATATCAGCATCAACTAATTCTTTATCAGCCTGACATCCTTCTCCATCTTTATCAGAAGTAACAACTAGTGTATGGCCAGCGTCTTCCAAGAATTTTCTTAAACCCAACTCTCCAGAAACACATCCAAGAAGTTCACCAGGTGTAAAATCTACAGAACTAGGTGAAGGAAGTGACATCCCATCAGGATATTTATCTAATTTTGGTAAATCATCCCTAGCATATTTGTCAGGCATTCCATTAACTGGATCATCATAAAGTACACATAATATTTTCATTTATTTCCCCAATATAATTAACTTCGCTAATGTTAAAACAAAATAAATTAAACACAACAATTTATTTAAAATAAATTATTAACTCTTTAGCCTTTCGAAATATTAAAAAAACTTGTAAAAATCTTATGAATAAGCATTTTCTATGGGTACAAATGAAAATATGGGTACATTTAGACATTATTTTTAAATTTAAATTGAAATAAAATAAAAATAATGTAAAAATATGGGTACATTATGAGTACAAATGAGGACAAATACCTTGTTTTAAGGGGTAAAAATAAGGATATATATTTCATACAAAAGCGAGTTTCAAAGGATATTTCTAAAATTATTGGCAAAGAATTTATTAAAAAATCTCTAGGAACATCTAATATACATATTGCAAGGCAAAAAAGAGATCAAATTCTTAAAGAATTAGAGGAAATTTCCTCAAAAGTGACTTTAGATAAAGAAAATATCATAGAAAATGAGGATTCTATGGATATTGTCAGTGTAACTACTAACAAAAATTCAGAAATTGATCATGAGAGAGATAAAATAGAAGATGAAATTAGTACAAAAAAGCAAAAATTTAATATTTTTTCTTTAAAACTACCTAATAACAAAGAGGAATTGATAATGAATATTGATAAATTTATACCAATTGGAATAGTAATATTAACTTTGTTTATAGCTTTTGTTGTTTAATCCTACTTGTTAATAATTTTAAATATGCTTCGTTTAAAAAATTTTTATTAAATTTATTAATATACTTGGCCCAAATTAATTCGGTATAAGTGTTCATTAGACTCCATCTCTTTATTTTTTTATTTACCTCCTTGGTATTCCCTTCTATACCATAGCCAAATAAAAATTTACTAATTTCTGAATTATTAAGATTTAATGAATCTATAATTTTAGATATATCGAAATATTTATTGTTGATACTTGAATATTCAAAATCAATAAAAAAAATATTATTTTTACTCATCAAAATATTGTTAGCATTTAAATCATTATGACTAAATACATTTTCATTTTCATGCATCTTTAAATCATTGAAAAGTTCAATAGCTTCCTTGAGATAATTATTTTTACTTTCTGAATTTAGTTTATTTATATATAAATTAAATTGATCCTTATAAGTTTTTGTTCTTTTATTAAATTTTATTTGATGAAATTTTTTTAACTGCTCTCCAATACTTTGTATATTTTTTACTATTTTATTCTTCGATTCTATTTCTATATATTCATAAATTAACAATCCAATTTTTTTTTCATAAAACAAAATATTTGGTGTAACATTTTTTTTTGAGATATTTTCAATCACTTCACTTTTTAAATATTCATTTATTATCAAATTAAAATTATTTCTTTTTGTTAATTTAAAAATTGATTTCCTACCATTGAATTCTCCTAGAAATATTTCTGACGTTTCTCCATCATTAATTTTTTTAAAAATTTTATAATTAAAATCTCTTTCATTTAAAATGATTTCTAATGTATTCATTTATTTTCTTTTAACTTTCTATTCCATGATTTATATCCAAAAATAATAATAATTAGATAAATAAAAAATAGTATGGATGTTAAATATAACTCTCTTGAATAAAATAGATATATTGATATTGAATCAATCACAAACCAGTAAATCCAATTTTCGATAATTTTTTTTGCAACCATATATGTTGTGATGATTGCACCAAAAGTTGTTAATGCATCTAAAAATGGAAATACTGCATTTGTATATTTCTCTAAAATATCTTTTGAAATTATTGCTAAGATTACAACTATACCTACAGCATATAAATGATTAATTTTTTTCCATTTCTTAATTCTTATTTCGTATTGTTCATTTGATAACTTATTCCATTGTTTCCAACCATAAATAGCCATTCCTACATAAAAGACTTGAAGAATCGCCTCCATTAATAGTCCAGCATCTAGCATAATATAAAAGTATAAAGATGAGCTAATTATTGCCGCATACCAGCACTTTACGTCTTCTTTTGCAGCTAAGACTAAATATAATATTGCTGTTATTACAGCAATGATTTCAAGGCTTAAATTTAACATGAAGGTTAAAAATTATATCTCAGAGATATGCCAATATTTCTAGGGTCTCCTTGTCTTCTGTATAAAGTATCAATAAAGTTTGGTGCTTCGTTACCAAAGTAAAATCCTCTCGTTGAGTAATATTTATTAAATATATTTCTTATCCAGAGATCAGCAGAAAAATCAGAATTCGAGTATCCAAATATTATGTTAGTCAATTGATAGCTTTTAGATTGATTGTCATGTGAATCTGAATAATAAAAACTACTTTTTCCGTTAATGTCTAATTTTAAATAAAGATTATTTTTAAGATTTAGATTTCCCCCAATCGAATATGAGTGCTCAGGTGCATGAGCTTGTGACCTACCTTCTAAATCAATTCTTGATTCCCAATTCTTAATTTTTGTTTTAAGAAATCCTAAATTAGCAAATAAATATAAGTCATCTCTTAGTAAATAATTTGAAGTGATTTCAATTCCATAATTCTCACCCTCAGCAGCATTTTGAGTTAAATATGAAAAAGTATTAGGATCGGTCGGGTCAACTTGTCTCGAAATCAAAACTTGTTGATCTTTTCTTTCAGAGAAAAAAATTACAAATGAATAGTTTAAATCCCTATCCTTTAAGTTTGAGCTTATGCCAAATTCATAATTAGTTAGATATTCCGGATCATAAATAAGGGATTGCCTTACTAAATTATCTGTGGCATCAAGACCCAGATTAAATCCACCTTGTTTATATCCTCTTGCTATTGAAAAATAAATATTTGAATCATTGTTGTTTTTTTTGACTAGTGAAATTTTACCTCCACTTATATTATCTGAAGGACTAAAAGATTCATTATTTGAATCTTTGTATTTTGAATCCCAATTTTCTAATCTCAAACCAAAAGCAAGTTTAGTTTTATTCGTTAAAAAATAATCAATATTTCCAAACAATGATAAATTTTCAGATTTATAATTTCTTGAAATTGAAGATTCACTAACATATGGTCCAAATGGGTCAGACGGATCTCCATAAACCCCATCATCTTTAGTAAGATTTGATTCATCTAATTCACTAAAGTCAAAACCAAAGACCCACTCAAATGGATTACTTTGAGAAAAATCCTTATTTTTTGACAAAAAACGAATTTCTTGACTAAAAGTGTCTCTCTTTCTTAATGTTTCAGAAAAATAATCATAAGTATATGGAAAATGTGAGTCTGAATTACCCCAATCTGCATCATAACTGAAAACAACGTCAGTTTTTGTTGAGCTTGTTAAACTTTGGAGATCAAAATTATTAAAATTCTTTGTTATTTTTATTCCAATTGAGTCCGTTATTTGTGAATCCATTCCTGGACGATCTGATAAAGTATTTAAACTTCCATCAATTGTCCAAATATCAGCTGGGTCATCCATATCAACTTTTGAAACAAGAAAATTAATATTTGTAGTTTCATCAATTTCCCAATCCAGTTTGTAACGCAAAGTAAGCTCATCTTTTTTTGATGTGTCTGATTTATTTAAGTAAATATTTTTTCTAAATCCGTCAGCATAGTCAGTTCTCATTACCAAACGATATTTTATTTTTTCATTCTTTAATGGTCCTCCAAACGCAACACCAATATTTTGAGTTCCATAATCTCCAAAAGTTAGCTCTGAAGTCCCTTCAAATTTATCTGTTGGATCTTTGGTCTTTATATAAATTAATCCTGCTAGAGCATTTGCACCTGTCCTGGATCCTTGAGGTCCACGAAATACTTCAACTTGATCAACATCAAATAAAGTTGCAATGCCTCCCTGACCAGAATAGTCGATGTCATCGATAAGAAAACCAACAGAAGAATTTGGTGTTCCCTGATAACCGGATCTTTCTCCTATACCTCGTATTTGAAAATATCTTGCTCTTGAGTCTGAAGCTGCATAATTTAAATTTGGTACAAGATATGAAAGTTGCTGAAAATGTTTTATAGCTTGTGACTTAATTTTTTCTGACTGAATAATTAAGATACTTGAATCCTCTTCAATAATAGATTTTTCTCGATATTCACCTTTTACAATTATTTCCTCAATATCTTGAGTGAAGACTGAAAATGATAACAACAAGATAAATATAAATAGAATTTTTTTTCTGAAATACATATGCAATTCCTCCGCAACTATTGTGTTGATCAGGTTCAAAGAGTTTCAAAAGATCTCAGGCAAAATTGCCACCCCTTTGCATTAATTACATAATATGTCAGATTTTCAATTAAATCCAACATGATCTAAATGTAATTAAAATATTTCGTATTAACTAGATATTTCTTTTAAAGCGTAACCATAAATCTCTGAAATCTGATTTATGATTTTATCTTTTGGAGTGCCGGCTCCATGCCCCGCTCTATCTTCAATCCGAATTAATATTGGATTTTCGCAACCCTGGTATTCTTGAAGTTTGGCTGCAAATTTATATGAATGAGATGGAACAACTCGATCATCACGACTTGCTGTAGTTACCAATGTAGTTGGATAACATTTATCTTTCTCAATGTTATGAAGTGGACTATAAGCTAAAAGATTTTCGAACTCATCTTTTTTATCTACGGATCCGTAATCACTCTCCCATGCCCAACCAATTGTAAATTTACTGAACCTCAGCATATCAAGAACTCCAACTTGGGGAATAGCAACTTTGAATAAATCTGGGTTTTGTAACATGGTAGCTGCAACAAGAAGTCCTCCATTTGAACCACCAATAATTGCAGTAGTTTTTTCAGATCCAATATTATTTTCATGAAGAAATTTTGCAGCAAATGCAAAATCATCAAAAACATTTTGTTTGTTTAATAACATTCCAGCTTCATGCCATTCACTGCCATATTCTCCACCACCTCTTAAATTTGCTACAGCATATACTCCACCTAAATTTTTCCAAGCAGCATGAGTTTTTCTAAAATCTGGTAAAAGTGAAATATTAAATCCACCATATCCATATAACATCAAAGGAGTATCTTGATTTATTTCTAGCCCTTTTTTGTAACTAATATGAATAGGAATTTTTGTTCCGTCTTTTGAAGGATAAAATTTTAATTCTGAAACATAATCCTCTGAATCATATCCATCAATTTCTTCTTTCCAAAAAAGCTTTACTTCTAATGAATCCAAATTAATTTCATATATCTCTCTTGGAGTAACGTAATTTGAAACTGAAAAATAAGTTTCAGTGTCATCGATCTCTCCACCAAATCCTCCAATGGTTCCATTTTTTGGTAACTCAAGATCTTGAACAAAATTTCCTGACAAATCAAAAATTTTTATACTGGAAAAAGTATCGACTAAATAATTTATGACAAATGAATTATTTATAACATTTACAGACCGAATAGAATTTCCTGATTCTTGTATAACATCATTCCATACAAAGGAGCCATCTTTTATTTCTAAATTTACGATTTTCCCATTTGGAGCACCTTCTGTAGTGTAAAACCATAAAATGCCATCTTTGCTGTCTATAAAACTATATGCTCCTATCAAATCATCAATTAAAGGAATGAATTTTTCTCCAGTATTTAGCTGTATATAGAGCCTATTTCTCTCATCTGTTCCTTCAGATATAGATAAAATCTTAATATTAGTATCTTCTATTACGTTTATGCCCCAACCCCATCTTGGTTGGTCTGGATTCTCATATACAACATAGTCTTCAGATTGATCTGTACCAATTTTATGAAACATTAATTTTGGAGACTCATTTACTTCCTTTAAGAGCTCTCCCTGTGGCTCATCATATTTTTGATAGAAAAAACCTGAATCATCATTCTCCCAGGATGCACCTGAAAATTTAGCCCATTTAATTTCGTCTTCAAGTACTTCACCGGTTTCAATATCTAACACTTTCCAAACTCTCCAGTCTGATCCTCCATCAGAAATTGAAAAAGCAATCATATCAGCTGAATTATTAACACTTGTGCCGCCTAGAGATATGGTCCCATCATCTGAAAAAGTATTTGGATCAATTAAGACACGTTCATCACACTTGTCACAGTCCTTGATCATCAATTTACTCTGTTGGAAAGATCCGTCATTGAAATAGTAAAAAGTCTTGCCTTCCTGCTTGTAAGGGATGGAAATAGATTCATTCTCCCAAATTTGCTCAAGATAGTTTGCTATGTCCTTTTTGTAATTATTTTTACTGATAAATGTTTTAGTAAATTTATTTTGTCTCTTAACCCAATCAAGAGAATCATCGCTTGTAAAATCTTCAAGCCATCTGTAGGAATCTGATATTTCGTATCCATGGATAGTTTCAGTAAATTTTTCTTTTTTAGTTTCAGGATAACCAGATGAATTCTGATTTGAACAAGATGTGATAATTAATATTAAAAATATATTTAGACATAATTTATACATAGATTGCATATTACTTTACAATTGCCATATGAATCAATTTAAAAGTTCTTGGGAATTTGCATTTTCAAATTGGAAATATTTTTTAGCTTTAGGTTTGCCCCTAATAGTCATAGAAAGTTTGTCAGCTTTTTTAATTATGCCTCTAGGAGAAATGACTCAACCAGAAGATTTCGTAGGGTTTTTTGAATCAAATGGGTTAATAATCGGGCTAGTTACCATCACTGGTTTAGTCTTACAAATTTCACTTATTGGAGGGCTTTGGGTAAGCTACATGGCAATTGACTCAAAACAAGATATAAATCCAATTAATGCATTACAAGCTGGTCTTACAAAGTTTTTTCCGATCGCCGGTGCATATATATTGGTCGCTATAGCATCAGCTTTTGGCTTCCTTTTGTTAATTCTTCCAGGCATTTACTTAACTGCAAGATTTTCTTTATATGCAGCTCATATTATGTTTGAAGATAGCAAAGTTTTTGAATCGATAGGTGCTTCATGGGAAAAAACTGATGAACATGGATCAAGGTTATTTATGTTTACCTTAATTTTTGTTCTTTTAATATTATTTTCAGTTTTAATTGTTAGTAATATTGTGCCCGCAGGTTATGCACAAGCAGTTATAAATTCTTCAATTGAATATGCGATGACCATTCCACTAGGTTATATATATTTCACTCTATATAAATCTATTAAAACTAACTAGATTAATTGTCCAAATCTAAATTCAAAGGTAGAATGCTCATTCGTTATAGGGCCTGTAGCTCAGTTTTGGTTAGAGCGTTCGACTGATAATCGAGAGGTCGGAAGTTCGAGTCTTCCCAGGCCCACCATTTTTTGAAAAAGTTCTGATAAAATAAGTCATGGAAAAATTTCTAGAAATCATTCTTGATCATAACAAGATATGGTTTGGTTTAATTTTTATTGGAAGTGTATTAAATGCAGTTTCTCAAGAACTTGTTGTCTTAAATCAAGTTCCATATCTTTCATTAATTAGTTTTCTAACAGGTTTTGTTATTGGGCTAGTGGCACACATTAGAGGAAAATGGTTATGGGTGTAGATATCAAAGATGCTGTATCTGAAGAGTTTTCATTTGAAAAAGAAAAAGCTGTTGCTAAAAAATATGCTCAAAGATTTCAATGGGAAATGATTCTAATTGGCATTGGTCAAGCCTGTGTATGGTTAAGTTTATGGCCATTGGTTATGTTTGAAATTATTCCTCTATGGCTAGGATTTATAGTAGCTTGCTTTTGTGCTTGTATGGCTTACCTACCGTCTCATGAAGCACAGCATGGAAACTACTCAAGAGGTGATCCTAAGAAAAGATGGATTGACGCATTAGTTGGGCACATTACTCTGATAACCACAATGTTTCCATATGAAATATTGAGAGTGACGCACATGAAGCATCATGCATATACAAATCATGATGATAAAGATCCTGATTTTTTAACTTCGAATGCAAAATCTGTAAAAGAAGTTATCTTACTTTCACTTGATGGTACATCTCCAGACTACCAAAAATACAAAGAGGTATATTCTAGTGATGCTGCATTCCAAAAAGCTTTTGAAAAAGGAGTAAAAGTTTCTTTAGCTTACAGATTAACTTTAATGTCACTAGTTTTTCTTTTCCCACTTCAAACATTACTTTTGTGGTGGTTGCCTGCAAAGATAGGTGTCTTATACACAACTCTTTTCTTTTCATATTATCCACATATTGGTACTGAAATTGGTAGATATAAAAACACAAGATTTTGGCAACATTGGATGCCAAGATATATTAACCACTCAATGCAATTACATTTTGTTCACCATCTTCATCCAAATATTGGCCATTATGATGAGCCAAGAGCAATTGAAGAATTGAAACCATTTTTAATAGCCAGAGGGGTTCCTGGTGCGGAAGAAATACCTGACAGAATTACCTACAATCCTCTAATTAAAATTTAATTAACTGCAATTAGCTCTATATCAAATATAAGAATAGAATTTGAAGGTATACCTGGTCTTCCCTCCTCTCCATAGGCCATAGTAGGATCTATAAATGCTCTCCATTTGTCTCCTACCTTCATCAATGAAATTATTTTTTGACACCCTATGATCAATTTAGATAATTCGATTGTTAATGGTTCAGAATCCAAAGAACTCCAAAAAACCTCACCATTAGTGAGTGTCCCATGAAAGTGGGCAGAAATAATTTGATCTGAGTTTGGTGATATTCCTTCAGGATTTCCCTCCTCTAATACAAGATATTGAAGTCCTGATTCAATTTCAGTAACTCTATTATCAGATTTATTATCTATGAAGAATTGTAAATTTTCTATTTGTTTAATATTTGGACTATCTTGAACACAACCTGTCAAAATTATTAGAAGGCATGATACAAAAAATATTTTATTCATACCTTGATTTTTAGAAACTTTCTTTTTCCAACTTGGTAAATATTTTCTGTGCCTTTATCTATTTCAAATTTTGAATCCGAAACTTTTTCTGAATTAATCTTTATTCCTCCTTGTTGAATTAATCTATTTCCCTCTGAAACGCTAGCGATCATTCCTGATTCTTTCAATAGATTAACCAATAAAATAGAATCTTCATCAATATCTATTGTTTTAGATTCAATTTCATCAGGTATATTGCCTTTTTGAAATCTATTTAAAAATATTTCCCTACATTTTTCACCATCTCCTTGTTTATGAAATCTGTCTACAAGCTCTTCAGCCAATATGAATTTAATATCTCTGGGATTTTTACCGTTTTTCATTTCATCTTTTAAACTAGAGATATCATCCTCAGGAATAAAACTAAGCAAATCAAACCATCGCCACATTAATTCGTCAGAGATAGACATAATTTTCCCAAACATCTCATTCGGTTCCTCATCAATTGCAATATAGTTATCTAGAGACTTAGACATTTTGTTTACTCCATCTAGACCCTCTAATATTGGAACAGTAATTACAACTTGAGGTTCCTGGTCATAGTCTCTTTGTAATTCTCTTCCAACCAAAAGATTAAACTTTTGGTCAGTTCCTCCACATTCCACATCTGCTTTTAAAGCTACAGAATCATATCCTTGAACAAGAGGATATAGGAACTCGTGAATAGCAATACTCTTATTTGATGTAAAACGCTTATTAAAGTCATCTCTTTCTAGCATTCTTGCAACATTATATTTTGAAGCGAGTTGGATTAATCCATTTGCACCTAAGTCATCACACCACTCTGAATTGAATTTAACCTCGGTAAGTTCCTTTTTTAATATTTTAAAAACTTGCTTTTCATATGTCTTAGCATTTTTAACAAGATCTTCTGAATTAAGAATTGGTCTTGTCTTATTTGTACCTGATGGATCCCCAATTCTTCCCGTGAAGTCTCCTATTAAAAATATTACTTTGTGACCTAAGTCTTGAAAGTGTCTTAACTTATTAAGCAAGACTGTGTGACCAAAATGAAGGTCTGGAGCTGTTGGGTCAAATCCAGCTTTTATAATAAGTTGTCTTCCTGATTCAAACTTCTTTTGAAGGTCTTCCTCCGTAAGAATTTCATCAGAGCCCCTTTTAATAAGCTTTAGTTCTTCCTTCATATTACTATCATAGTATTTTTGGAAGATTATTAGAATCACAAAGTTGCTACTTAGTGCTTAAACATTAAAATAGTTGCTATGCTTGAGGCAAAAAATAAATTTATTTGTGAAGAAAAGCTTTTATTAAGTTTGTCGGATGAAACTAAGTTCTTAGAAGATAAAGAAATATCTAAAAATGCTCAAAAAATAATTGAGTTATGTAGAAAAAATAAGGTGGATAGAACTAAGCTTGATGCATTTTTAAATGAGTATGGCCTGGATAATAAAGAAGGTGTTGCTTTAATGTGTCTTGCTGAATCTGTATTAAGAATTCCTGACAAAAGAACAAGAGATCTAATTATTTCTGAAAAATTATCTGAGGGAAAATGGATAGATCATTTAAATCAAGCTGATAGCATCTTTGTAAACGCATCCACATGGGGATTGCTGCTTGCTGGAAAAATTGTAAAAACTCCCTCAAAGTGGTCAGAAAATCCAAATAACTTTTTATCAGAACTTGTATCAAAATCTGGTGAGATGCCAATAAGAAATGCTGTACTTGCCGCCATGCAAATTCTTAGCCAAGAATTTGTAATTGGAAGAAATTTTAAAGACATTAATAAAATGTCTGGCTTAGAAAAAGAAGTATTTTCTTTTGATATGCTTGGTGAAGCAGCAAGAACTCCACAACAAGCAGATGATTATTTTGAATCATATAAAAGCGCTATAGATGAAGTTGGAAAAATTAATACTGCAAGAAATTTGTCTAATGGAGTATCAATAAAAATCTCAGCACTTCATCCAAGATATGAAATGAGAAAAATTAATCAAATAGAATCTGAATTATTACCAAAATTAAAAGAACTAGTTAATTATGCTCAATCAAAAGATGTTGAAATAACGATTGATGCGGAAGAACAAGATAAGCTTTCTTTAAGTCTACATATTATTGAAAAACTTGCATATGAAAAAAATATTAGAGACTGGCCAGGGTTTGGAATTGCACTTCAGGCGTATGGAAAAAGATCATTTGATGTCATTCATTGGTTAAATGGAATTTTAGATAAAAGAGATCGTATACATCTTAGATTAGTTAAAGGAGCATACTGGGATTATGAAATTAAACATGCTCAGGTTTCAGGCTACGAAGGATATCCAGTCTTCTCAAAAAAATCACTTACCGACATTGCATATCTTGCTTGTGCAAAAGAAATATTCAAAAATAAAAAAATATTTCCAAAATTTGCCACGCATAATGCACATACGATCTCTTCAATTCATCATATTGGAAAAGATTGTAATTATGAATTTCAAAGATTATATGGAATGGGTGAACTTTTGTATAAAAGTGCATCTGAAGTTCTGGGAATTAAAAACAATCCCTCCGTTTATGCTCCGATTGGAAGCTATAAGGATTTATTGCCCTATTTAGTAAGAAGATTGCTTGAGAATGGGGCAAATAGCTCATTCATAAATAGGCTGCTAGATCCTGATACTAATTCAAAATGGTTAGCTGAAAATCCATATATAAGAGTTAAAAGTGAAAAAAAAGAAATTCCATTACCAAATCAAATATTTATTAATAGACAAAATTCATCTGGCATGGACATAACAGAAAGTGAGAACTTAGAAAATCTAAAGAATAGACTCATCGATTTTGATGATAAATTAATTGATGCCAAATCAATTTACGAAGGAAGAAAAGAAGACAATAAAAATATTGAAAAAATATTCTCAATTTCATCTAAAAAAGAAATTGGAACAGTGGTTTTTGATAATCCTAAAAACATAAAACAGTCGCTTACCAAAAGTTTAAAAACAACTTGGTCAAACACAAGCCCCAATGAAAGATCAGAGATTCTAAATAAAATTGCTAACAATATAGAAGAAGAACCATACGAGTTAATATATTTTCTCATTAATGAAGCTGGTAAAACTATTCAGAATGCAATCGATGAAATTAGAGAAGCTATAGACTTTTTGAGGTATTACTCAAATCAAATTCTTAAAATATCTGATGCTAGCGATCTTGAAGGACCAACTGGTGAAGAAAATTTAATTACATACACATCAAAAGGAAGATTCTTGTGTATAAGTCCATGGAACTTTCCTGTTGCAATACTTATAGGTCAAATCTCTGCTGCTCTTGCATGCGGAAACAAAGTCATTGTAAAACCGTCTGAACATACCTCAATACTTGGATATCTAGTTGTAAAAAAATTTCATGAGCTTGGTATACCAAAAGATGCTTTGGAATTAATACTTGGTGATGGAAGTTATGGTGAAACATTGACAAAAATTACCCCACTGCATGGAGTAGCTTTTACAGGCTCATTGAAAACTGCAAAAAGAATTCAAGCTAATCTTTTAGAGAGTCAAAAACAAATAATTCCATTAATCGCTGAAACAGGTGGAATTAATGCAATGATTGTTGATTCAAGTGCATTATTAGAACAAGTAACAGATGATGTTATAAGGTCTGCATTTGATAGCGCTGGACAACGGTGCTCAGCATTAAGAGTACTTTGTATACAGGAAGAAATTTATGATGATCTAGTTACTATGATTAAAGGTAACATTTCAACTCAAACTGTAGGTGATCCAAATGATTTTGATATAGATATAGGGCCGATAATTAATAATAAAGCGTTAGAAAATTTAAATAATTACATATCAAAATGTAAACAAAAAGGAATGGAGGTATTTCAGTTAGAAGGCAAAGAATCAAAAACATATATCAATCCAACTATAGTTAATATTAATAGCATTTCTGATATAGAAGATGAGCAATTTGGGCCAATTCTTCATATTCTTAAATATAAATCTAATGAGATTGATCAATTAATAGCTGAAATAAATGATAGTGGTTATGGACTAACGATGGGGATTCATACCAGGATAGAATCAAGAGCAGATTATTTTGGCTCAATGTCTAACGTTGGCAATATATACATAAATAGGGATATGGTTGGCGCAGTTGTAGGCTCTCAACCTTTTGGGGGAGTTGGATTATCTGGGAGTGGTTTTAAAGCAGGTGGGCCAAACTATCTTTTACAATTCCTTAACGAAAAAGTGGTATCAAAAAATTCTGTTGCTTTTGGTGGGAATACTGAATTACTAAATCTTCAAGAAGAACTATGATTGGATTTAAAAAAACTCCAATCAGGCTTATATTGATAACATTTTTAATATCTGTTGTCTCAATAATCCTTATTTATGTTGATTCCATTAATAATGATCCATTAGCTGTTGAAGAAATTACAATTTCAAGAGATCTAAGTGAGAGTTTAACACCTATCAAGAGTAAGCAAATTCATACAGTAAGAAAAGGAGATAGCCTTTCTGTAATATTTGAAGACAAACAAGTCCCATTAAATACAGCCTACAAAATTTTTGATTTTGACAAAAATAATCTTTTATCAAGCATTATTCCAGGCGACATTATGGAATTTAATTACATGGGTAATGATTTGCTGAGTATAGAAATAATTAAGGATGACGTTAACTCAATACTTATTAAAACTGAAGATGATATATCGATTGTGAATATTAAAAAAGAAGCACAAACTATTACATCTTTTGGATTTGGTGAGATAAGAGACTCATTCTATAAAAGCGCAAAAGATGTGGGTATTCCTGACAGCATAATTATGGATTTTGCGTATATCTTTGGATGGGACATAGACTTTATCTTTGATGTGAGAAAGGGTGACAAATTTTCAGTGATCTATGAAACTGAATTTTCCGAGGGTGAAAAAATTTCAAGTGGAGATATTGTTTTTGCTGAGTTTACAAATAGAGAAAAAAAGTACGTTGCTCAAAGGTTTTTTGACGATGTTCAGGGTAAGCAGTATTTTAACGAAAATGGAGAAAACGTTAAGAAAGCTTTTCTTAGAGCTCCTCTAGATTTTGCTTATATCAGCTCTCATTTTAATCCTAATAGGATGCATCCAATTCTACATAAAATAAAAGCTCATAACGGTGTCGACTATGCTGCTAAAAGAAATACTCCGGTAAAAGCATCTGGAGATGGCGTAATCTCTTTCATAGGAAGACAAAGCGGATATGGAAGAACTGTTGAGATAAAACATGGTGGAAATATTAAAACTCTTTATGCTCATCTTGAAAGATTTAACACAAAATTAAAAGTTGGAAGTAAGGTAAAACAAGGAGAAATAATCGCCTTTGTTGGTGATTCTGGTCAAGCTACTGGACCTCACCTTCACTTTGAGTTTTGGCAAGGAGAAATAAGATCAGATCCAGTTAAAGTAAAACTACCCTCTGCAAAGCCAGTAAATAATTCACAAAGAAATGAATTTGAAGATTTATTAGCATTAAATTTAAACAAACTAAATGAGTATAATCTTCCAAAGTATGAATAATTATTTTATTGGTGTCATGACAGGAACAAGTGCTGATGCTCTTGACGGATGCATTGTCTCTTTTGATGAAGGTTTTAAATTTGTCGAGTCAGCATCGATTTCACTTGATGGCGATTATAAAAAAAACTATGAAGCATGCATAAAGGCAGGATATAAAAAATCAAGCGAATCAAATGTACTTGCTGAAATAGAACAAACTCTTAATAGACAAACTGTAAAACTTATAAAAACTTTAATTGATAAATCAAATATAGATGTTTCTAAAATCTCTTCAATAGGATTTTCAGGACAAACAGTTTTTCATACCAATGAAAGGAGCTATCAAATCGGTGATCCTTTTTTTATAGCAAAAGAAACTAAAATTAATGTTTGTTCTGATTTTAGGAACTTTGATATAAAGCATGGAGGTATTGGTGCCCCTTTAATACCAACATTTCACAATTATCTCTTTTCTGAAGATAACAAAAGTAAAATCATTTTCAATATTGGTGGAATTGCAAATGGTACATTTTTAAATGATGGTGAAATTGTATTAGCTTCTGATGTTGGGCCCGGAAATTGTTTGATTGATTTCGTTATGGCTGAAAGATTTAATAAGCCCTTTGATGATAAAGGCGATGAGGCCTCAAGAGGTGAAATCAATCAGGGATTGTTAGATGAGTTGAGAAGCTCTTGCAATGACATGCAATACCCAAGAGCTGATGATAAGCAAAGTTATTACGAATTAATAAACGATTCCTTTTATGAAATTCAATCAAACTCAGTTCTTAAAACTTTGACTGAATTTACAGCAGAAAAAATCGTGGAATTTTATGAATTTTGTAAAGAACCTGATGAAGTAATTATTCATGGAGGAGGAACAAAGAATTTATTTTTGATGAATTTGATTAAAAGTAAAATTTCTGGAACTTTAAAAACCACCGAAGACAAAATACCATCAAAGTTTGTTGAAGCTGCTGGTTTTGCTTATCTTGCTTGTCTAAATAAAGGTGAGGTATTTTTGGCTAAATAGTAAATGACTCACCGCATCCACATGTCGTTTTTGCGTTTGGATTATTAATTACAAACTTAGAGCCAGATAAGTCTTCTACAAAGTCTAGTGTTGAACCAAACAGATATGGATATGACATTGAATCTAGTAAAACTGAGAAATTATCAAATTCAATTACATCATCATCAAAAGCTACATCAGAATCAAATTTAAAACCGTATTGAAATCCTGAGCAGCCACCACCAGTAACATATACCCTGAATCTTGTTCCCAGATCTTTATTAGCGCTCATTACATTATTTATTCTGGCTAAAGCGCTATCAGTAAGAGATAAAGATTTATTTTCAGTTTTTTCCATAACGATTAATTAAAATTGAATAACAGTATAAAATATAATTATGCTTAAATGCTTTTTTTTCAAGGTATTCAATATAATTTAATTAATGAAAAAATCCCTAATTACTTATTCGACCGTTGATGGTCAAACTAAAGAGATTTGTGAAAAAATTTCAGAATTATCAAATAATTCTTTTATTGATATTCTTCCGATATGTGAGGTAGATAATATAGATGCCTACGAAAAAATAGTAATAGGTGCAAGTATTAGGTATGGCAATTACAGAAAAGAAGTTTTTCAATTTATTAATAAAAATATTAAGAAATTAGAGCTCAAAGAAAATGCATTTTTTTCAGTAAATGTTGTTGCGAGAAAGAAAGAAAAAAACTCTCCTGAGACAAATCCGTATGTAATTAAATTTTTAGATAAGATAGATTGGGTTCCAAAAAAAATTGGAGTATTTGCAGGAAAAATAGATTACCCTAGTTATAAATTTTTTGATAAATATGCAATAAAATTTATTATGTGGATCACCAATGGTCCAACAGATACATCTAAAACCTTTGAATTCACCGACTGGAAAAAGGTTGAAGAGTTTACAAAAGATTTAAATTTATGAATAAAATAAATAAATCCATTGAGCTTTATAAAGAAGCAAAGCTTCATATGCCTGGTGGCGTAAATTCACCTGTAAGAGCCTTTAAAAATATAAATGGAAATCCTATTTTTTTTAAAAAAGCTAAAGGGCCATATCTAATTGACGCAGATAATAATATGTATATTGACTATATTGGCTCATGGGGTCCTATGATTTTAGGACATTCAAATCCAAAGATTATTAAGGCCGTTTCTAGACAGTTAGAGCTTGGAACCAGTTATGGGGCTCCAACAAGTATTGAATCTGATACAGCAAAGTTAATTAAGAAATGCTTCCCTTCTATCCAAAAGATTCGAATGGTTAATTCAGGTACTGAAGCAACTATGAGTGCTGTTAGACTTGCTAGGGGATATACTAATAAAACTAAAATTATTAAATTTGATGGTTGTTACCATGGTCATGTAGATTCGCTTTTAATTAAAGCTGGATCAGGTGTCAGTACATTTGGCTTGCCTGATTCTCCTGGTATTCCAAATGAATTAGCAAAGAAAACTTTAAGCTGTGAATTTAATAATAAAGATAGTTTCTTAAAAATCTTTAATAAAGTAAAAAATGACCTTGCTGCAGTGATTGTTGAACCAATTGCTGGAAATATGGGATTTGTTCCTGGCGATAAATCATTTTTAAAGTTATTAAGAAAAAAAACCTCTGAAAATAATTCTTTGTTGATTTTTGATGAAGTTATGACAGGTTTTAGAGTGTCTCTAGGTGGAGCTCAAGAATTATATGGAATTAAGCCTGACTTAACTACGCTAGGAAAAGTAATTGGAGGAGGACTTCCAGTGGGAGCTTTTGGTGGAAAAAAGAAAGTTATGGATTGTCTTGCACCTAATGGACCGGTTTATCAGGCAGGCACTCTTTCCGGAAATCCCTTAGCAATGGCAGCAGGATCAACTTTAATTAAACTTTTAATAGATAAGAATCCATATAAAGATCTTGAAAGTAAAGCTAAAAATCTTTTAGAGGGTATGAAAGAAATTTTTGATAGACATGATATCCCATTCTCTACAAATCAGATTGGCGGTATGTTTGGGTTCTTTTTTTCAGAAGAATTACCAAGCAATCTTGTGGATGTAGAAAATACTAATGACAAACAATTTAAGAAGTTTCTAAATAAATGTATAGATAATGGAATTTACTTTGCTCCATCAAAGTTTGAAGCTGGTTTTATTTCAACAAAACATACTAAAACTGAAATAAGTAATACAATAAAAATTGTAGAAAAGATTTTAAAAGAAGGAATATAGAATGAAATATGATATTAGTGCTCTTGGAAATGCTCTTGTAGATACTCAATATATGGTCGATCATGATTTTTTAGTTGAAATTGGTCTTGAGGCTGATTCAATGACTTTAGCTTCTGCTGAAGAACATAGTCCAATAATTGATAAACTTCAGTCTATGGGAGTCGAGTCAGTATCAGATTGTGGTGGTTCAGCAACAAATTCATTGGTAGCAGCATCATATTATGGTTCTAAGTGTCATCATGTTTGTAGAGTTGCAAATGATGAGGACGGAAAAAAATATCTTGAAAGTCTTCAAAAAGCTGGAGTTGAGCATATTGGTTACAGTAAAGAAGATTCTGAGATGCCTACTGGAAAATGTTTAATATTCGTTACTCCTGATGCAAAAAGAACTATGAGTAGCATGTTGGGTATAAGTGCTTACCTTGGTTCTAAAGATATTAATTATGATGCGATAAATAATTCAAAAATTTTTTACATTGAAGGTTATATGGTAACTAGCGATGAAAATTTTAGTGCTGTCACCTCTGTTCTGAATCATGTAAAAAATGAAAACACCAAAAAGGCACTATCCTTATCGGATGCAGGTATCGTTTTAGGATTTAGAGATAAGTTTGCTGAAATAGAATCTTATGGGATTGATATGATATTTTGTAATGATGATGAAGCTACTGCGTTTGCTGGCACAGAAAATTTAGATGATGCTATAAAATTTTTTAAAGAACAGTCATATATGATTGCTATCACAAAAGGAGCAGAAGGAAGTGTAGTCATAAATAATGGTCAAGAAATATTCTCTCCTGCTATGTCAATTTCACCTGTAGATACGAATGGTGCAGGTGATATGTATGCTGGTTCTTTTATGCATGCTTATTTGAATGGCCTTGATTTATCTGAATGTGCAGAGTTCTCTAACTTTGCTTCATCAAAGATAGTTGAGACATTTGGGCCCAGACTCACCCCTGAAGGATACAAAGAAGTTTTAAATAAATTGAAAAAAAGCTAGCATATTTAGCTCGTATCTGATATTTTCTCCACCCTAAAATTTTTTCATAAATATATGCCAGTTAAAAAAGTAACAAAATCTAAAAATAAGCCTGCAAAGAAAGTAGCTGCTAAGTCTAGTGCAAAAAAATCAGCACCAAAAAAAGTTTCAAGAATAAAAAAAACAACCCAGTCAAAAGTAGCAAAGACTAAAATTACAGGAACTGTTGCCAACAATAAATCTAAAATTGCACCTTATAAAGCAAAGAAAAATGAAAAATACATGAGCGCTCCAATGAAAAGACATTTCATTGCTGTTTTGCTTCTATGGAAAGAGCATCTCAAAGAAGAAATGCAAAAAACTTTTGATCACCTTAAGACTAAAGGTGAAACCTATGCCGATCCGGTGGATAGAGCATCTCAAGAAGAAGAATTTGCATTTGAACTTAGAACAAGAGATAGAGAAAGAAAATTAACTAATAAGATTGCTATATCTATAGAAAAGATTAAACAAGACGATTACGGATGGTGTGAATCTTGTGGTGATGAGATTGGCATCAAAAGATTAGAAGCCAGGCCAACTGCTACACACTGTATCCATTGCAAGACTTTAGATGAAATTAAAGAGAAACAGCTTAGCGGATAATTTTCAAGCTATTATCAAAAATCTACTTTGATAAATAATAAAAAAATAAGTAAATTTGCAATCTCAATTATTGAGGATCTTCAAAAAAATAAATTCCAAGCTTATCTAGTTGGTGGTTGTGTAAGAGATCTTTTGTGCGGTCTTGATCCAAAAGATTTTGATATAGCAACAGATGCCACTCCTGAACAAGTTAGAAAAATATTTAAAGCCTCAAGAATAATTGGAAGAAGATTCAAATTAGTTCATGTCTTCAACAGATCAGAGCTAATTGAAGTAGCTACCTTTAGATCTGGTGAAATTAACAGTAATGATGGTGAATTAGTTAAAGACCAATCTGGAAAAATTATAAGAGATAATATTTGGGGCAATCTTGATCAAGACACATATCGAAGAGACTTTACTGTAAATGCTCTTTACTATTGTCCAAAAACAAAGAAAATCATCGGCCATAAAGATGGCATGAGTGATATTCACAAAAAAAGTATTGTCTCAATAGGAGATCCTAAAAAAAGATTTTCTGAAGATCCTGTGAGAAGTTTGAGAGCTATAAGATTTAGCAATAAACTTAAATTTAAAATTGATACAAAGATTAAGGATGCTATCTATGAAAAAGGTCATCTTTTATCAAGCATATCTAATGCAAGAATATTTGATGAATTTTGCAAAATGTTTCTTAATGGGATGGCTGAAAAAAACTTCAACAAACTCAATTCATTTGGGTTAAGTAAATTTTTAATAACAACTGAACCTGATCAAAATGAATTTTCAAGCAAGTTAATAACAGAAGCCTTGCGAAATACTGATAAAAGATTGATAAATAATCAATCTGTAACTCCTGGATTTTTATTAGCAGCACTTCTTTGGCCGCAACTCATAGAAAAATGTTCAACAAAAGGGGAAATTAATCTTAGAAAATTTTTTAGATCGATGGATCCAATTTTAAGGAGCCAGCAAAGAATTACAGCAATCCCAAGAAAATTTCATTCTTATATTAAGGATATTTGGGTTTTACAATTAAAACTTCATAGCAGAATTGGTAAACAGCCATATAAAACACTTAAACACCCAAGATTTAGAGCTGCATATGATTTCATGTTAATTAGAGAGAAATCTTCGGGTGAAACTAAGAGTCTTGGCAAATGGTGGACAAATTTTCAAAAAAATGACGAAAATCTAAAAAGATCTTTAATAGGTTCTCTTAAAGAAAAAAGCCAACAAGAATCATTTAAAACATTTGGTTTCTCACAAGAGTTAAGATAATCTATATATTAAAATATAATTATTTTAATGAAGCCGGCTTTAAACGAAATACCTTTACCAAAATATATTGCTATTGAAGGACCAATTGGTGTTGGCAAAACCACTCTCGCAAATAAAATTGCTGAAACATTCAATTACGATGCATTTTTAGAACAACCTGCAGAAAATCCATTTCTTAAAAACTTCTACAGAAACCCTAGTCAATCAGCATTAGCCACACAACTTTTTTTTCTTTTTCAAAGAATGCAACAAATACAAGATCTTAAACAAAGGAGTTTGTTTGAAAATGTACGTGTAGCAGATTTTTTAATAGAAAAAGATAGGTTATTTGCAGAGGTAACACTATCAAACGAAGAAATGAATCTTTATGACAAGGTTTACGAGCATATAACACTTGATGCCCCTACTCCGGACTTAGTTATATATTTACAGGCACCAATTGAAATCTTAAAAGAAAGAATTACTAAAAGAGGTAATATAAATGAGCAGTATTTAACTTTGGATTATCTTGAAAGATTAAATGATGCATACTCTCGTTTTTTTCTTGACTATAAAGATGCTCCTTTGCTGATTATTAATGCAGCTGATATCAACCTTGAATCTAATGAAAAAGATTATGAGACACTCATAACAATGATTATGTCTAATCCTAAAGGAAAGAATTTTGTGAATCCACAGCCTTCAATAATTTAGTTTAATGTCAACGAATTCAATTCAAGCAATCGCGTCTAATCCTTATATCAAAGATCTTGACGAATATAGAAAGTTATATGATGAATCAATAAATAATCCAAAAGATTTTTTTAAAAAAATGGCTACTGAAAATCTTTCATGGATAAAAGATTTTGATGAAGTTCATAATAGCAAGTTTGCAAATACAGAATGGTTTAAAAATGGAAAGATAAATGTTAGCGAAAATTGTCTAGATAGGCATCTAGAGGACAGATCTGAAAAAACTGCTTTAATTTGGGAAGGAGATGAGCCTGGAGAATCTAAATCATATTCTTTTAAAGAGTTACATGAAGAAGTTTGTAAGTTTTCAAATGTATTAAAGAATCTTGAAATTACTAAAGGTTCAAGGGTTTGTATTTATATGCCTATGATTCCTGAGGCTGCATTTGCAATGTTAGCTTGCACAAGAATCGGAGCTATTCATTCAGTCGTTTTTGGTGGTTTTTCACCAGAATCTCTAAAAGATAGAATTTTAGATGCTGACTGCGAGATAGTAATCACAGCTGACGAAGGTGTTCGAGGAGGAAAAAAAGTTCCTTTAAAAGCGAATGTCGATGAGGCTTTAGAAAAATGTCCAAATGTAAAGAATACAATTGTTATCAAAAGAACAGGTGATCAAATAAATTGGGTTGCCGATAGAGACTTATGGTATGAAGATCTTTCAAAAGATGTTGATTTGACATGCGAACCTGAACCGATGAATTCAGAAGACCCTCTATTTATTCTCTATACGTCTGGGTCTACAGGAAAACCTAAAGGCGTTCTTCATACAACAGCAGGTTATCTTCTTGGCGCACATATGAGTTTCAAATATTTGTTTGGTATAAATGAATCAGATGTTTATTGGTGTACAGCCGATGTTGGTTGGATTACTGGACACACTTATATCTTGTACGGTCCTTTATCAAACGGAACAACAACAATAATGTTTGAAGGCGTCCCAACTTACCCTAGCTCATCGAGATGTTGGGAGGTATGTGATAAATATAATGTAAATGTTTTTTACACAGCTCCAACAGCCATAAGAGCCTTAATGTCTCAAGGTGATGAACCCGTTCTTAAAACTAAAAGAGACTCTCTTAGAGTTCTTGGAACAGTGGGAGAACCAATTAATCCCGAAGCTTGGGATTGGTACTATAAAGTTGTAGGGAATGGCTCGTGTGATGTTATTGATACTTGGTGGCAAACAGAAACAGGTTCAGTTTTAATATCGCCAATATCTGGTGTTACTCCGGTAAAACCTGGATCAGCAACATTGCCATTTTTTGGAGTAAAGCCAGCAATTTATGATGAAGAAGGCCAAGCATTAGAAGGTGCAGCCTCAGGTAATTTAGTTATTGAATCCTCCTGGCCTAGTCAAATTAGAAGCGTCTATGGTGATCATAAAAGAATGATATCAACTTACTTTAAGGCATATGAAGATATTTATTTTACTGGTGACGGAGCAAGACGAGATGAAGATGGGTATTTTTGGATAACAGGTAGAGTTGATGATGTTCTAAATGTTTCTGGCCACAGGCTTGGAACAGCAGAGATTGAAAGTGCTTTAGTACTTCATGATTCTGTTGCGGAGGCAGCGGTGGTAGGATTTCAACATCCGATTAAAGGACAAGGTATCTATGCATTTGTTACCTTAATGAAAGGTGAAGATTTTAATGATGCTCTTGAGCAGGAACTAACAAAATTTGTTTCAAAAGAGATAGGCCCTATTGCAAAACCTGACCTTATTCAAAACGCTCCTGGTCTTCCTAAAACAAGATCTGGAAAAATTATGAGAAGAATATTAAGAAAAATTGCTGAAGGTGATTTCGATAATCTTGGAGACACAACCACTCTTGCAGAGCCTGCTGTTGTTGCATCTTTGCTTGAAAATAGCAAAAAACTATGAAGAGATTGATTCCAGTTTTAATTCTATTTGGCTGCAATATTAATCAGAATTATGACAAATCGTTGTTGCCTGATGCAGATCCTTCATTATTGAGCAAAGTTAATTCAAGAGGGTTGATAACATGCATGCAAATACCTGTTCCTCAGCCACCTATACCAATAAACAAAGATCATAAAATACCGCAAACAGAAGTTTACGATTCTAATGATTGTATAGACAGTGAAATGGCTAAAGTAGAATCAAAAAAAATTAATAGTGAAAGGAAAGAAAAGAAAGAATTTAATCTTGAGATTGATCTAGAAGATCAAGATGATAAAGAATAATTGCCCTGATTTTTATTTAATCTTCCCTCTTCTTCAAGTTTGATTAAATGTGCTAACAAGCTCATCTTAGCAATAGGATGAAGCATTTCAGGCACATCATCATATACTGATAGCAACAGTTCATCGATATTTGAATTATTTTTATCTTCAATGCATCTAATAACCTTAGACTCTCTTGAAAGCCTATGTCGAATAATTGACTGAATTGTTTTTGAAGGTTCCTCCATAAAATTACCATGCCCAGGAGCAAAGTAATCAATATCATAATTTTCGAGCAATTTTAAAGAGTCGATATATTCAGTCATGTTTCCATCTGGAGGAGCTATTACTACAGTTGATCCATCCATAATATGGTCGCCTGTTAATAGACATTTAATATCCTTCATATAAAAACATAAATGATTGGATGCATGACCAGGAGTATGAATAGTCTCAAGGGAATATTCGTTTGTTGAAATAGTATCACCATGATTTAAGACGATGTCAGGAACAAATGTTTCGTCTTCCCATTCAGAATCTCTATCAACTAATCGCCCAAACATAGGAATATTTAATTTTTTTGAAATTGGCAATGCTGCTGGTGAGTGATCCTTATGAGTATGTGTAACCAAAATTCTTTTAATCTTATCCCCGCCTAGTGACAAAATTTTCTCTATATGTTCAGCATCATTTGGGCCAGGATCAATTAAGGTAATATCATCACTTCCAATTAAATATGTATTTGTTCCATTACCAGTAAATACTCCGCCATTGTTTGCAGTAATTTTCTTTATTAGCTTATGCATTAATGATCCTCATAACCCTCATCGCCTGGATACAAAACATTCCATGTTCCATTTTCTTTATAAAACTTCGGTAGTATAGGCTTGATATCATTTTTCGTTAAATTTTTTTGGTATTCAAGCATTTCTCTTGCAGAAGTAAAATTTGAACATAATTTTAGATTTTCTGTAGTGGGCAAAATCATCTGCATGTCACCTTCCATTGCTTTTTTTAGTGCGTTATTTGGATTTATCCATAAGCTATGAGTTAATTCCATACCATCGTGCTGAACAATTTGATTTTCAGGCAAATATGCAATAAAAAATCTTGTGTCAAAACGTTTTATTTCAAAATCAGGCGTAATCCAATGAGATAATGGTGCAATATTTTTAGCAGTTAGAATTAGCTCTTCTTTCTTACAAATTTCTAAAAAAGATATCTCATGATTGATTAGATCGATTCTATATTTGTCGAACTTATTTTTATCCTTACCTTCTAAGTCTAATTTTTCTCCAGACTTTCTTTTTGCTAATAATATTCCGACCTCTTCAAAGCTCTCTCTTATACAAGCAATCCAGTAACTCAAACCACTCTCGTTTAGACCAAGAATTTCAGAAGCTATAGAATCGTTATATCCATCACAGTATGATTTCCATTCTTTTTGAAGGTCATCTTCATCAATCTTTCCACCAGGAAAAACATATAAGTTTCCAAAAGGTGACTTTTTAGATCTTTTTACCATTAAGACCTCAATTCCCTCTTTCGAATCCTTTAAAACAAGAACAGTTGCAGCGGGAGTTAAATTTTTATTCATATATTTAATTGATATGGCTTAGAATACTGCTTATGAGAATCACTGACAATCTAATTAAAGATATAGCAAATGCTCCTAAATGGTTTTTTGAAGCCATTAAAGTGGAGCCAAAAGAATGCGAAATTGAAAATCCAAAAGGAAATCTCTCTTATTCAAAATGGGATTGTGATTCAGAAAGTAAAAACCTGCTTATATTTATCCATGGAACTGGAGCACATAAAAAATGGTGGTATCCAATAGCTCCACACTTTACAGAAAATACTAATGTGATCGCGGTTGATCTTCCAGGCATGGGCGATTCGGGTTTTAGAGATAAATACAGCATCAAAGATTTTGGTCAATGTATTATTTCAATTATTGAAAAAGAAAAATCAGCTAAGCCCATTGATAACGTCTTCATTGTTGGACATTCTCTAGGCGGTCAAGTTGCAGCATATGTCGCCTCTGAAAAAAAAGAACTTGTTTCTAGCTTAATAATGATCGATACCTTTATAAGGCCACCCGACTGGGATCCTTCGCAACATGAGGGCGGTCCTCTCAGAATGATCAAATATTATCCAGATAAAGCTACTATTTTAAAAAGGTTTAGGCTTTTACCTGAACAGGAATGTCTTAATGATTGGTTTGTAAGATATATAGCAGAACATTCTGTTCGAAAAACTGATGAAGGATGGCGATGGAAGTTTGATGATTCTATGTTTAATAGCTTGGAAAGATTGTTTGGATATCAATTTTCATTTGGATGCCCTGCTCTATTTATTCATGGTGCAAATAGTTTACTCATGTTAGGTAATATCCTTGGCAACATAAAAAATATGTATTCAGATATCATGGAATTTGAAGAAATTCCTGGAGCAGCTCATCATGTCCCTCTCGATAAACCCTTAGAAATAGTTGATATAATTAAAAATCGTTTATTTTAAATATGAACTACTTCTATTTCTTCTTCTTTGTTTTTTTAGGTATTTTGGTTTGGATTAGACCATTTGCTGAATTTTTAAAAAATAGGATTCTTTCAAGCAATAACATCAATGTTATTGCAGGCATAACATTATTAATAGGTTTGATATGTGTTTATGTAGCTTTGACAGATGAATATTGGTTTGAAAGAGTATGGAGGATTGTTACTTTTTCTTTAGGAATAATATTGATCATAAGAGGTATAGCAGCGATGTTCTTTTTTAATCAAATAAAAAAAGCTATCCCTTTTGTCTTCCTTCATTATTTTAAATTTATGAGCATTATTTCAGTAATGTTTTTTTCATTAGCGTTCTTTGTCGTTTCCTCTGACTATGTTGGACCACAAAAAGATATAAGTAATTGTAGTTCAGATAATAAAGTTAAGCTTATTTGTGGCTTCAAGAATCCTGAGGACATAGTGATAACGCCTGACAAAAAATTTTTGTTAATGTCAGAATTTGGAGGAATTGGTCCATATGAGGAACAAAAATCAGGCTACTTTGCTTTATTAGATTTAGAAACAAAAACTAAAGTCATTCCAAATATAACAATTGAAGAAAATGTTTGGGGTGATCCTAAATGTACGAGAACAATTAATAAAAAGTATGGTCCTCATGGAATTGACTTAATAAAAAGAAATGACGGGCGTTATCAACTTGGGGTCATTAATCATTATCCAGACGAAAGTGTAGAAATGTTTGAGATGATAAAAAAAGAAAATTCATGGGATATGGTTTGGAGAGGATGTATAGATGTGCCATATGAGTTTTATTTT
This sequence comes from uncultured SAR86 cluster bacterium, assembly GCA_902547295.1. Taxonomy (GTDB): domain Bacteria; phylum Pseudomonadota; class Gammaproteobacteria; order Magnimaribacterales; family D2472; genus SAR86A. The sequence continues at coordinate 30,554 of CACCNJ010000002.1, forward strand.
AATGACATTAGTTTAAGAAAAAATGGAGGCTTCTATGCTTCTCATATGTACGATAGGGAGATAACTCTTAACAAATGGCTTTTCGTTTCAATAATAAAATCTGATACAGGGTTTCTTGTTGAGTGGATAGAAAATAGATTCAAAAAAATAGATGGCTCCGATGGAAGTGGTCCAAATGGTATTGCTTTGGATGAAGACTCTAATATTATTTATATAAACTATAACCAAGGTGATTCGATAACAAAATTTGATCTTTCACTTAATAAAAAATTAGATAAAAAGTTTATTGAAGCTCCGGATAATCCTTATATAGATGGTAATGACATTTGGATTACCTCATTAGATTTTCAACCTAATGATTTTGGAGATTGTGAGTTTAAAAAAAGCTGTTCCCTACCATTTTCTATTTATCAATTAGATAAAAATAATTTAGAAATTAAAAATGAATATTCATTTTCCAAAACTGTTTTTGGTCTTCCCACCGTTGCTGTTCCAATAGAGGATGAAGTTTTTTTAGGGTCATTTCATTCTGACAGATTAGGGATAATAAAAATTAACTAAATGATAAAAGAATTCAACTTCGATTCACTTGAGAAAAGTATTCCAGAAAGATCTAGTAACTCTCATAAAGGTGATTTTGGTAAAGTCATGGTTGTTGGGGGTTCCGAGGGGATGGGAGGTGCAGCAATATTATCATCTGAAGCAAGTTTATTTTCTGGTGCAGGACTAGTTCATCTCAGTACACATCCAATAAATGTAGAGGCAAGCTTAAAAAGAAATCCAGAAGTAATGGCATATGGCATTGATAAAAGTTTTTCTATACCAGAGAATATTGATGTTTTGCTTTGCGGTCCAGGATTAAAAAATGACGAATGGTCTAAAAATATCTTTAATAAAGTTATTTCAGCAAATAATTTTGGGGTATTAATATTGGATGCAGGTGCACTTCATTTTATTGTTGAGAACAATTTAGAGACAAGCAAAGATAAAGTTCTTACTCCTCATCCAGGAGAAGCTGCAAAGCTTTTAGGTATTTCAAATAATGAAGTTCAAAAGGACAGAATTAATGCCGCGAAATCAATATCAAATAAATTTTCAGCTTCTGTAATTCTTAAAGGTAAAGAGACGATTATTTGTTCTCATGGTGAAGAGGAATTGTTTATATGTAATGAAGGTGGTCCAGAGTTATCTTCCGGAGGCACAGGTGACGTTCTTGCTGGAGTTCTGTCAGCCCTTATAGCCCAAAAAGTTAATATTATTGATGCTTGCAAAATTTCTGTTGCTGTTCATGCTAGAGCAGGAAAAGAATTTAGAAATAAAACAGGTGAGATTGGCTTAAATGCATCATCATTGATACCAACCATAAGAGATTTACTTAATAAATGAATAAAATTTACCTAGAAAATGACGAGTCAACCAATAAGCTTGGTGCACTAATATCAGAGAAACTGAAAGAAATTAATAAATCTACAATTGAGATCCATCTTGAAGGTGATCTTGGTGCTGGAAAGACATTTTTAACCAGATCGATAATATCTAATTCAGGATGGAGCGGCTTGGTAAAGAGCCCAACTTATACCTTATGTGAAGAATATGATCTTGGAGATGTGATTTTCTTACATATTGACTTGTATAGAACCGATGAACCAGAAGACATTCATATTTTCGATTTAGATAGAAAAACTCACTTAAAAAAAATTATAATTATTGAATGGCCACAGAAGTTAGCTATAAAAAGAAATTTTGACTTAAAGATATCTTTTGAGCACTTCGAGGATGGTAGAAAAGTATTGATTAATGATAATGATGAATTATTTTCAAGTTTGATTAAACATTATGAATAAAATTTTATCTTTTTTATTACTTCTTTCTTCACTTGTGCACTCAAATGAAATTTCGTTTTATGAAATAAAAGATTCTGATGGTCAATCTTATGAAATATCCTTTCTTTTAGACAAGGTCTCATTTATAAAATCTTATTCTCTCGTAGATCCCTCAAGAATTGTAATAGACGTATACCAAAGTGATTTAAAGTCAGGTGTTGAGCAAAAATATAACTACCCTATTAAGCTAGTAAGGGCTTCGTCAAAAGATGACTTAACAAGAATAGTTATTGATTTATATGAATATGTTAATTGGAGTAAGCCAACTCAAGAGAAAACGGATGAAGGAATTTTATTAAAGATTAACGTCAAAAAAAATAAGAAGCTAAAAAATAACATAAGAGATATTGTAGTTGCAATTGATGCTGGACATGGTGGAAAAGATCCTGGAGCAGTAAGTAGTAACAATGTTTTGGAAAAAGATATTACTTTATTGATAGCTAAAGAGTTAGAGAGAACCCTAAGAGATACAGAGGGTTATGAAGCAGTATTAATTAGAAATGATGACAGTACTGTAAGTCTTAATGATAGATATCAAAATGCAAGAAAGTTTGGTGCCGATGCATTTATTTCAATTCATGCAGACGGTTTTAGACTGGCATCTGTTAAAGGTGCATCAGTGTTCATATGGTCAGAGGAATCTTCAAGCAGTGTTGCTAGAAATCTTTCAGAAAAAGAGCGAAAGAGGATTCAAGCTCAAATAAAAAATATAAAGTCTTACGATTTCAATGAAGATGCTGCTAGAGATCTTTATCCAAATACCTACAAGAAAAAGGTCGATCAAAGCAAAGAATTAGGTACAAAGATCTTATATCAGCTGAAAAGGGATCCATTTACTAAGATTCATAAACAAAATGTTGAATATGCTGATTTTAGAGTACTTAAATCAGTTGATATACCATCTGTCTTGGTTGAGTCTGGATTTATAACGAATCCAGAAGACGCAAAAAGACTTAAAACTAAGGCAGGAAGAAGAATGATTGCTAGGTCAATTTTTCTTGGCATTCACAATTATTTCAAAGAAGCACCAGTTTCAGGCACCCTTCTAGAAAATTATCAAAACTATCTTAATTACGAAATTCAAAAAGGTGATGTGTTATCCGAGATTGCTATCAGATTTGGCGTGACGGTAGATTCTATTAACAAAACTAATAATCTAGAAAATAAATCTATATTTCCTGGCCAAATTATTAGAATAGAAATATAGACACCTAAGACATGTCATATGGATCGATATCATAAGACCATTTAACTTTCTTTGTTTCAGGCCAAGTTTGAATTTCATAAGTAAGATAATTAAGCACTCTGTTTAGATAAGTTCTCGTGTCGGACTTAATAATCAGATGATTTCTTGTATTCCCTTTAACCTTTAAGGGTATCGATGGAAGTGGTCCAATAACATAAATATTTTTTTTATCATTTAAGAGATTGTTCGCCTTATCTAAAAATTTGTAGCAGCTTTCTGGACTGGGCGAGGTCGCTCTTAATATTGCAACTGTTGAGTATGGAGGCATATTCAAAGCCTTATTTGTTTTAAGGCATTGCTCAGAAACCAGCCTATAGTCTCCAGTTTTAATTTGTTTAAGATTTTCATCATTAGGATATCTAGTTTGAATAATTACTTTTGCAAGATTATTATTTCTACCTGCTCTACCAGAAACCTGAATTAATTGTTGTGAGATTTTTTCAATTGCATTTATTTCTGGGCTTAATAAACCTCCATCAGCATTAAGAATTACGCATAGCGTTACTTTAGGAAAGTCATGCCCTTTAGATAGCATTTGTGTTCCCACCAATATTGCTTCTTTGCTTTTGTTAGCCTTTTCATAAATTGCTTCAATTGATCCCTTGAGTCTTGTCGAATCATAATCCATTCTAATGATAGGTACTTCTTTAAATGTACTTCTAAGCACCTCTTCAACTCTTTCAGTGCCCGTTCCAAGAGTGTTTATTTCATTTGAATGGCAATCTGGACATGTTTTATTTACTCCATAAACGGATTCACATTTATGACAAATTAGTCTGTTTTTTGACTTATGAAAGACTAAATTTGATTCGCATGATGAACATTTTGCAACCCAGCCACAATTATCACATTCATACAATGGAGCAAAACCTCTTCTATTTAGAAAAATTAATACTTGCTCTCCTTTATTGATTGCTGCTTCAATGATACTCATAGTTTGAATAGCAATTCCTCCAAGTAGAGGAGAATCACTAATATCCAAAGGAATTAATTTTGGTGGCTTTTTGCCATCTACTCTTCTCAATAAATCAAACTTTTTGAACTTTTTATCTTTTACAAGCTTAAGCGTTTGCAGGGATGGTGTAGCAGAACCTAAAAAAACCGGTATATTTTCTATCTGGGCTCTTTTTATCGCCAAATCTCTTCCTGAAAACTTAAAACCTTCAGCTTGCTTATATGACTGATCATGCTCCTCATCAATAATGATTGCTCCTAAGTTTTTTAACGGCATCAAAACTGATGATCTTGTTCCAATAACAATTCTTATTCCGCCAAATTTAGATCGCAGCCAAACCTTTAACCTCTGGTTTGGAGTTTGTCTGGAATGATATACGCCAATATCACCATTAAAACGATCCTTAAATCTTTTTTCTAATTGCGGTATCAGATTAATTTCTGGTACTAGAATCAAAATAGATTTATTTTGAAGAATAAATTTTTCAGCCAGTTGAAGATATATTTCTGTTTTACCAGACCCTGTAACCCCGTATATTAATGAAGGACTAAATTTTTCAACTTTATTAAGTTTAGATAGATTAATGTTTTGTTCTTTTGTTAATTTTAATTTCTTGTCTTCTTCATTTAACTTATATTCAGTATTATCATCAAGGTCGATAATAATTTTATCGTTTTGTTTTCTTAGGAGCGTTGGCATGAAAGAGAAGAATACCTCACCAATTGGATGATGATAGTAATCTGAGGCCCATGTAATTGCTTCAAATATTGATCCGTTAAAACAAGAATGTTCATCGGCTATTGAGATTATTTCTTTTAAGCCTTTTAGTGACTTGGGTTTAGCTATTTTCTTTACAACTATTCCAACAATTGACTTGCTTCCAAACGGAACTATTACCCTTTTACCTTTTTTGATTACTTCTTTTGATTTATAGGTAAAACATTGTCTTAATGGCAATCCAACAGCAATATCATAGTAAAAAATATTCATTTTTTAATTGTAATGGATTTAATTTTTGATATAGTTCTCATCCTAAATATATTTTATTATGAAAAAAGATATACATCCTGAATACCGCGAAGTTCTATTCCATGATATTAGTGTGGATGAATATTTTTTACTTCGCTCTACTCTGAAAACAGATAAAACAAAGGAATGGGAAGGAAAGGAGTATCCATACTACACCGTTGAGGTTTCTTCTGCATCACATCCTTTTTATACTGGTAAACAAAAGATTATTGATACCGGTGGAAGAGTTCAAAAGTTCGAAGAAAGATTCGGTAAGAAGAAATAAATTTAGTCTATACCTGAACTGCCAAAACCTTTAGTACCCCTTTCTGATTTTTCAAAATCTTCAACTATTTCAAAATTTGCTTGAACTATTGGCACTATTATCATTTGAGCAATTCGATCGCCGGAATTAATTACAAATTCCCTTTCTGATCTATTCCATGCAGGAACCATTAATTCACCTTGATAATCAGAGTCTATCAATCCAACTAAATTACCAAGCACTATCCCATGTTTTGAACCAAGGCCTGATCTTGGAACAACCAGAGCTGCTAATTTCTCATCCTCAAGATGCATTGCAAATCCCATTGGAATCATTTCAGTTTTTCCTGGTTTAAGTATTAATTTATCTTTTATGCATGCTCTAAGATCTAAGCCTGCAGAACCTTTAGTCTCGTATTTGGGTATAGGTATTTCATTGCCAATAAGTTTATTTAATATTTTGACTTTAACCTTTTTCAATTTCTTAATTCCTTTGGTTTAATTAATGATCTTAGTCTACATTTTTGTGAGTTTAATGAAATCCATTCACCATCATGAGAAATTATTGCTAAATTACATGTTGTAAATCTGTCAATTGTCTTATTAGTTAATAATTCTACTAAATAATGAAGCGTAGGATTATGTCCAACTATTAAAATATTTTTTAAGCTTTCATCTAGCTCTTTCAAGTCCTTAATAATATTAGTTGTGTCACCAAAATATAGTTTGTCTGTATAGGTTGCTTTATCAATTTCAAAATTAAAGCAATCAGCAGTTAAGTCAAATGTTTCTTTTGCTCTTAAAGCATTTGAACATAAAACCTTATCTATCTTTAAATCCATATCTTTTAAAAATTTAGACATCTTCTTTGCATCCCTTATGCCTCTATCTGCAAGAGGTCTTTCAAAATCGCTAAGGTTTGAATTGTCCCATGAAGATTTAGCGTGTCTAAGTACATATATTTCTTTCATATTTAATTCATTATAGTATTGATATGTCGGCTTCTGTTCTATAAAATCGCGTTTCTATGAGTAAAAAATGCCAAGTAACAGGAAAGATTCCTCAAACAGGAAATAACGTTTCTCACGCTAATAATAGAACTAAAAGAAAGTTCTTTCCTAATCTACATTCGCACAAATTTTGGGTTGAATCTGAAAATAGATTTGTAAACCTAAAAGTATCTGCCAAAGGTATGCGAATTATCGATAAAAAAGGTATAAGCCAAGTTCTTAAAGAAATAAGAGCCCGCGGCGAAAAAGTCTAATTAGATATCATTTATATCCAACTTCTTGAGCTAATAAAACAGCTTGTTTCTGCAAAGAACCTAATTTACTGACATTAATATTATCTTCATTGAAATCTCCCCATTCCTGAATAGACTCATGCACTTTTGCTCCAATCAATACTGGGTATTCTTTATTTGCTGAAGCATAAAAATTTTGGGCTCTATCAGATGAAAGATACTCTAAAAGAGAAATAGCGTTTTCCTTGTTTCTTGAAGTTTTAACAATTCCAGCTCCAGATATATTTACATGAACTCCTCTGTCATTCTGATTTGCCCAAAATAGATTCAAATTATCGTATTGCGGATCATCCAACAGTCTTGCTAAATAATATGTATTCACAATAGTCATCCCACATTGTCCACTTGATACAGCTTTCAAAGCATTTGTATCGTTTGAAAAAACTTCAGTTGCTAAGTTTGAAATCCAACCAGATACAACTTCTTTTGCTTTATCTAAACCATATTCATCAATCATGCTTGCTATAAGAGATCTGTTGTAGACTTTTTTTGACGTTCTTAAACATAATTTTCCCTTCCACTTAGGGTCAGCTAAATCTTCATATGTAGAAAAATCATCTGATGCAAATTGATCACTTGAGAATACTATTGTTCTTGCTCTTTTTGAAAGGCCAAACCATTTATTTTCAGGATCTTTAAGATATGAAGGTACATTTCTTTCTAATATTTCTGAGTCAACTTTGGAGAAAATATCTCTTTCGGCTGCTTGCCATAAGACTCCTGCATCAACTGTCATAAAAATATCTGCCATTGAATCGTTGCCTTCAATATCAATTCTTTCCATAAGCTCTTGAGCATTTCCTGATAATAAATTCACTTTGATGCCTGTATCATCATAGAAGTCCTCAATGATTGGTTCTAATAGTTGTGGTTGTCTAGATGTGTAAATTGTGAGTTCTTCTATTTCATTTTCATTTGCGCATGAAATAAGTAAAAGCACAGAAAGTAATATCGAAATTTTCTTCATTTTATACCTCATTTGATTTGAGTTACTTTTAGGTGTGCTAAATAAATTATAGCTTATTCTTTCCAGCAGCATGATTAATAAAAAACTTTTTTAAGAACTGTGTTTTATTTATTCCAGACAGTCCAAAATTTCTAAGTAGCTTTATATACAAATTTTTTGAACCAAAAAGATTTACAAAAAAATCCATAGATTTCAGCATAAGTAGATTCATATTTTTTCTTCTAATTTCATATCTTTTAAGCGTTAAAGCTTGATCAATATGCATAGATTTTTCATATGAACTTATTATTTCTTCACATAAAGCGTCTGCATCTGCAAATCCTAAATTTATACCTTGCCCTGCTAATGGGTGTATGGAATGAGCCGCATCACCAACAAGAACAACATGCCCTGAAATATAGTTTTCAAAATGATGACTAAAAAGCTTAAAGGTTAATGTTGATGAATTAATATCAATTTTTGTTGAGAGCTTTTGTTCAAAATAAGAAATGTTGTTTTTAACATAATCTTTAATTTCAATATCACGAAGATTTTCATTATCCACAGACCAAACAATAGTATGTGTGGATTTATTATTATTTTCAGGCAAAGGCATAATTGCAAAAATTCCTTTATCTGAGAATATTTGATGAGCTAAATATTCATCTTTAATTTCACAACTTGCTGTAAATGTGATCGCTGTTTGATTATAGCTAGATTTTTTCTCATTTAATTTTGCTATCTTGGCTACATTTGAATTTCTGCCATCACAGCCTGCAATAAACTTTGTTTTAATTTTTTCTTTATTTGATAGTGTTAATTCTGAACAATTGTTTTCATTGTCTTGAAAGATTTCCTCGATTTGATTTTCAAAAAAAACTTTGTGGTCTTCGTAGTCTTGCAGCTTTTCTTGAAGGTCATTAAAAAAAACTACATAAGAAAGATTTTCTTCATTTATTTCTTTTGAAGAGAAATGAATACTTCCAGATCCATCACCATCAAATACACTTATTTCTTTTATTGGAGCGAAAGGAACTTTTATGCCTAAATCATCTAAAAGTTTTTTCGAAAATGAATTAAGAGTTAATGTTCTTATGTTTTCCTTAATGGCATCTTTACTTTTTGACCTCTCAATTATTAACGATTCTATGTTATTTTTACTGAGTCTAGATGAAATATAGTTTCCGATTATTCCGCCACCAGATATTGTAACTACCGGATTCACAGTATTAAGACATTAATGATTCAATCTCAGCAGGATCAGATGGAACTTTCTTAGTTAGGTTTTCGTTTCCATCTTTTGTTACCAAAATATCATCCTCTATTCTTATTCCAATACCTTTCCATTTGTCATCTACATCCATTGAATGACTAATATAAATGCCAGGTTCGATAGTAGTTATCATGCCTGGTTTAAACTTCATGAAGTCATCTCCTTCCATATAATCTCCAGCATCATGGACATCAAGGCCTAGCCAGTGACCTATTTTATGCATATAGAAGTCCTTAAAAGCCCCTTTTTTATGCAATTCTTCAGGATCACCATGCAATAAACCGAGCTCAACTAAACCGTTTGTAATTATTTTTTCAGAAATTTCTTGAGGCTCCATAATATTGTTGCCTTCTTTCACCTTATCAATTGCAGCATTCATTGCATCAAGAACTATTTTATATATCTCAAGTTGTTCCTTTGAAAATTTTCCGCTAATTGGGTAAGTTCTTGTAATATCAGAAGCATACATCTCATATTCACAACCAGCATCAACCAAAAGAAGTTCATTTTTATTAAGTTTCTTATTATTCTCTACATAATGAAGAACGCAGGCATTTTCACCACCGGCAACGATTGGGGTATAGGCTGGGAATCTTCCACCTCTTTTTGAAAATTCGTAAACATACAAGCTTTCAATGCTTTGTTCAGACTCTGCATTTTTTACATTTTTCATTGCCTCGATATGAGCTTCTGCTGAAATATCACAGGCTTTCTTAATAAGGCTAATCTCGTGATCATCTTTTATTAATCGAGCATTCCCTATCGTTGACGACGCATCCAAAATATTAATAGATTTACTGTGTCTATCTTTAGAGCTTACTACAGTAGTCCAATCAATTACTTTTTGATCAAAGCCATTTTTTTTGCCAATAGGATATAAAACTTGATCACATCCAAAAAGAATTTCAGGCATCATATTATCTATTTCAGAATTATCGTATGCCTTATCAAATAAAAATTCTTTTACAGCTCCTATTGGGCCTGCCCTATGGCCATCCCAAATTTCTTTTAACTTATCTTTAGGAGGTACAAAAATTATAGAATTTATTCCATCATCATTATTAATTATGGCCATCAAAGAATCAGGCTCACAAAATCCGGACAAATAATAAAAATTACTATCCTGTCTGAACGCATATGCTGAATCAGCATTTCTATACTGAGTATTAGCACCTGGAATCAATAAAACCGAATTCTTAGGTAGTTTTTCTGATAGATTGATTCTTCTGCTTTTGTAAATTGCATTATCCATGTGTGTATTTTACTTATTTAAAGTAACTTTCCAATTCATTAAAGTAGAATTAAACTATAAAAATGCCTAAAAACAACGAGTTAAGTTCAAAAGATTTAGAAAAGAGGATTGATCTTTTAATAAAAAGGTTTGAAGAGCAAAAAGGAATTATTGATTCATACGTAAAAAGAGAAAGGGAATGGAAAAAAGATAAAGTTCTTCACAGAAAAGAAATATCTCGTTTGGAAAGAGATTTAAAGAAGGCCACAAATGAGTAAAGTTGAAACCGTAGCTCTTAGAATATTTGGAAGAGATTTAACCATCGCATGTCCACCTAAAGAAAAAGATAATTTAATAAAAGCGGCCGCCTTATTAAATGAGGAGTTAGATAATATAAGTGACAAAAATAATGCTCTGATAATTGCAGGATTAACTCTTTCTAATAAGCTCCTAAATGATGATTCTAAATCTACTAAAAAAGAAAGTGTTGATTACTCTAAACTTATTAAAAAAATAGAGAAAGTACTTCAAAAATAATCTTTAACTTAAATCCTATCTAAACTATACTTCTATAACATTCTGGTTCATTAGCCAATGTGTTAATAAATTTGAACCGATACTATTAAATAGGTGATTTTCCACTGTCATTGTTGAGCATTACCATTGAGGGAAGCCTGATTTGACAAGATGTTCACCACCTGAACTTTCGGTTCAGGTATAGCACATAGCGGTGATCTGGTTTGCTAGCCTCTGCAATTATTATGGTGAAAAATAAAATTAGAAAATCACTACTTAAGCAGGGGCAACTTTTTTGTCAGGATGATATCGAAGATTTAAATTCTCAGATTCAAAAAAATGTATTAAAAGAAATAGATATCAAATCTTCTAAAAATACCCTTCTCTATTTTCAATATAAAAATGAAATACCTACAAATCTAATAATCGATGAGTTATTAAAATACTCCAATAATATATACATGCCTCGAATAGTTTCTGAAAATGAATTGAAGTTCAATTTATTCAAAGAGGATGAGACCTTAAAAAAAAATAAATATGGCATAGATGAACTAATAAATGAAGACTATATTAATCCTAAAGTTCTTAACACTATGTTCATACCTTTTGTTGGAATAGATAAGAATGGGCATAGGCTAGGATATGGAGGTGGTTTTTTTGATAAAACACTTGAAAAATTAAAGTCTCAAAAATGCAGACCTCTTTTTGTTGGACTGGGATATGATTATCAAATCTTAGAAGAACGTTTTGGCGAGAGTCATGATATTAAATATGACCTAGTTATTACAGAATCGCGTGTACTTTCATATGACTGAGCTATAAAATATTCGCCGAAACATGAGAACAATCGCTAAATATATTCTAATTTTCTGGATTCCACTTATATCTGGTAAGACAATTATTCTTGATGGGAATTTAGATGAACCAGAGTGGGAAAGTGCATTCGTAATAGATGAGTATTATGAGGTTGTCCCTTTTACTCTTAATCCAGCAAAAGTAAAAACAACTGCAAAGATATTTTCAAATGAAGAAGGAATATATGTCGGCTTTATTAATTATCAAAAAAATTCTTCAATGATTTCAAATAAATCTTTACGAGATGAATGGAATGCGAATGCTGAACAAAACGGTGTTGGTATTGATTTTGACAGTGATGGTGCAAAAGCTTATATGTTCATTGTTACCCTAGCAAATATTCAAAGAGATGGCATTAGACCTTTGGGTGGTTTTCCCGAATTTGATTGGGATGGGGATTGGGAAGCACAAACAAAAAAACATGATGGTTTCTGGGTCTCAGAATTTTTAATACCTTGGAATGTTGTTCTGATGAAGCCTGAGACAAATAATAAAAGAAAAATTAATGTTACAACTTATAGGTATCTAGCAAAAGAAAAGTTATGGCTAAATGATACAAAGACAAGTGGGTTTAGAACAAATTTTCTTTCAAATCTAAGAACAATAGAGGTAAACAATTTTTCTAAAAGAAAGATTAATTTTTTTCCATTTATTGCAAAAACTCATAACTCAGTCACAAGCTTTAATGAAGATAAGATTGGAGCAGAAATTTTTTTAAATACTGGCACAGGGAAACAAATTAATCTTACAATCAATCCAGACTTCGGTCAGGCAGAGAGTGACGAAGTTATTGTTAATTTTTCTGCACAAGAAACTTTCTATTCTGAAAAACGCGCTTTTTTTAATGAAAATCAATCTTTGTTTGATTTAAATCATTACGATAGATATAGAATTATTAATACTAGAAGAATTGGTGCAAGAAGTAGCTATTTGTGTTCATCATCATTAAATGAAGACGACTGCGTTGATTCAAGAAAAAATTACACCGATATTGACTACGCTCTTAGATATACTCAAAAAAATAATAATACAGATTTTGGATTTTTTGTTGCCAAAGAGTCGGATGAAAGATATACAAAAGGAAAAGATTTTTACGCTATAAGATCAAAAAAGAAAATTGATAATAGAACAATTGGTTACTTTTTAACACATGTTGAAAATAATTTTCTAAATGAAAGTGCTACAGTTAATGTAATAGATTTTGCGAATGTAAAATCTAACAAGCTAACTACTTATAACGATTTAATTACATCTGAAAGAGAGGGTGAGTCTGGATTTGGCTTTAGATCACAATTTAATTATAAGCCAACACAGTTATCGAGTAGATCAGGTAGTCTACTCTATTTTGATGATAGTCTAATGTTAAACGATTTTGGTTATCTCAGAAAAAATGATTGGTTTCACATAGGTCTAGGATCTAATATCACATTAATCGACTTTAAAAAGCGTAAAGAAATTAAGGAGCTTGAACTAGGAATAGATTTTAATTACGACTCAGACACTTCAGGAAATTCAAATCCATTTACTATTGGGCAAAAGAATGAATTTACTTTCCTAAATGCCTCAAAATTTCAGTTTACATGGGATTTAAAAACTTCTGGAAAAGATACAACTATTACAAGAAAGAATATTGATTTTCCTTATGTAAAAAATACTGGAAGTTTCAGCTTTAACTTAGATTATGAATCACCGAGTTTTGGAATCTGGGAGTATGATTGGAGGATCGGATATGAGGATGCCGATAAATATGAGTCATTTGATTCCAATGGATATAAAAGAAGGTTTGCAAAGATAGGTGGATCTTTTTATCCAGTGGATGATTTTAAAGTAGGATTTTCAACGAGAATAAGAAATGAGAAAGAGTGGTTAAATTGGATAGAAAACAATGATCTTGCTGTTTATGATTTATCTCAGAAAATTATTTCTATTAATATGAATTGGTATAGGGGTTCAAAGCATGAGATAAGACTAAAGAGTCAATTTGTAGCGTTACAAGCAAAAAATCCAAGAAGTTTAATTGTTGATCAGAATGGTTACCTTAAAAATAATAATAAAGAAGTAAGTCCATTTTCTGAAGGAATTACATCATTCCAAGTAAGATACAAGTATGAGATTGCTCCTCTATCCTACATATATCTGGTATATACAAAAGGAGGAAGTGTCTTTGAAGATAATATAACTAGAGAGACTTCTAAAATCTTTAAAGATCCTTGGAAAGATCCAGACAATGAAATATTTTCTATTAAATTTAGGCTTAAATATTAAACTTACTTCAAGAAATCTAAATAAGCCTTATTGTTGCTCTCTTCTTTAAAGGCTGTTCCACATTTATGTAAATGTTTTAAAAGTGCAGACTTATTTTTGTGTGTATCTTCAATTCCTATTAGGATATTTCCATACGCAGACCCAATATTTCTATAGTGGAATAGTGAAATATTCCATTGATTTCCAAAACTTTCTAAGAACTCTAATAATGCTCCTGGCTTTTCTGGAAATTCTCCATTAAAAATTCTTTCATTTTTTTCAGATATATTTGATTGGCCTCCTCTGCCGCCAACCATATGTCTTAAATGATCATTTGAAATTTCATTAGAGGTGTAATCACTAAATTTATATTTAAGTTTTTTTAGTTTTGCCTTCAACTTCTCAAAGCTATTTTCAGATTGAGTTCTTATTCCTACTAATACATATGCATCTTTATTATCTGACTTTCTATAATTAAATTCGGTGACTGGTAATTTGCCAATAGCCTTTGCAAGCTTTAAAAAACTTCCAGGTTCCTCTGGAATTTTAATGCTGAGAATTTTTTCGCGGTTTTCTCCAATTTCAGATCTTTCAACAATAAATCCAAGTTTTTGAAAATTAACATTTGCACCTGAGCTCACTGCAAGTAGATTCTTATTCTTCATTCTTTTTGAGTAACTCTTAAGACCTGCTAAAGCAACAGCTCCTGATGGCTCAGACAATACTCTAGTATCTTCAAAAATATCTTTTACAGCAGCGCAGACTTCATCGATATTAACAGTCATTACTTCATCAACGCATTCTTTAATAACATCAAGGTTATTTTTTCCTACTTGGGAAACAGCAACTCCGTCTGCAAATAATCCAACTTTTTTTAGATAAACTCTTTTATTTTGAATTAATGCTTCTGTAAGACAGGCCGAATCATTTACTTCAACACCAATTATTTTAATTTTCTTTTTATTTTGTCTTATCCAAGCTGATATGCCAGCCAAAAGACCTCCTCCGCCAACTGGGACGAAGACAGCATCGTAGTCAATTTCATCCTCAAGTATTTCCCGTCCTACTGTTCCTTGCCCTGCTATGGTAAATGGATCATCAAAAGGATGTACAAAAGTATACTTATGTTTTTTATTAATCTTATCTGCATGAGCGAGAGCATCTCCTAAATTTTCGCCATGCAAAATTATTTTTGCTCCAAGCCTTTTTACTGCATTTAATTTGTTTTCTGGTGCGGTTACCGGCATCACAATAGTACATTTTATTTTTAACTTCCTGCAAGCTAAGGCTACACCTTGGGCATGATTTCCTGCTGATGCTGCTATTATTCCTCGAGATTTTTTATCTTCAGATAAGTTAACAATTTTATTAAAGGCTCCTCTATTCTTAAAAGAAAAAATAGGCTGAAGATCTTCTCGTTTTAAATAAATTTCATTCCCCTCTTTCAAAGAAAGATTTGCGGCATAGGTAGTAGGTGAATTTATTGAAACATCATATACAGATGCTTCAATAATCATTTTAAGATACTTTTTAGAGTTCCTATAATTACCTGTTTTTTTTATTTTAAGTCTCAATTTAAATCACGTATTAAAATTTTCTTGTATTATAACTGTATGAGCGCTGCAAAGATAAGTGTTGCAAAAAAAGCAATTGATTATATTGAAAAAAAACTATCAATAGAGACTGTTCTGGGCATTGGTACTGGTTCAACAGTGAATTACTTTATTAAAGAATTAGATGCATATAAAAATCTTTTTCGAGGAGCAGTATCAAGTTCGGAAGCATCTTCACAACTTCTAAGAGAAAACAATATTGAGGTCTTTAGTTTAAATGATGTTAATCAAATAGATTTTTACATTGATGGAGCAGACGAGGTGTCACCAAATAACTTTCTAATCAAAGGTGGTGGTGGTGCGCACACAAGAGAAAAGATAGTAGCAGCAGCGGCACAAGAATTTATATGCATTGTTGATAAAACAAAGATGGTTGATAAACTTGGGGCCTTCCCTCTTCCAGTCGAAGTAATTCCAGAAGCAAGAAGTTCTGTTGCAAGAAAAATTGTAGCTTTAGGTGGTAAACCAATATACAGAGAAAATTTTATTACTGATCAAGGAAATCATATTATTGACGTAGAAGAAATAGATATCAGTGAACCTGAAGCCTTAGAGGTTTTATTAAATAATATTCCAGGTGTCGTTGATAACGGAATCTTTGCTTTTAATAAACCTGAGGTTGTGTTGGTATCTGACTAAAGACTATAAAAGTTCTTCTATTTGAGATAGTAATTCTGGCGAATCAGGTTTTACCCTTGATCCAAATGTAGATACGACTTTACCATCTCTAGAAATTAGATACTTATTGAAATTCCATGAAGGTGAGACACCACTCTGGGCTATCAATTTTTTGTATAAAGGATTAGCTTTGCTACCTCTTACTTTTGAAGTGGCAAACATTGGGAAATCTACCCCATATTCAGTAGAGCAAAACTCAGCAACATCTGCTTCATCTGAATACTCTTGCATGAAGTCTCTCGATGGAACTCCGAGAACAACAAATCCTTCGTTTTTGTAATCTTCATAAAGTTTTTGAAGAGAAGAATATTGATAGGTATATCCGCATCTACTCGCAACATTTACAACTAAAACAACTTGATCTGTATATTCACATAAGTTGACACTTTCACTTGAATCCAGAACTCTCATTTCAGTATCAAGCAAATCTGAACATGCTTCAGAATAAAAAGAAAATAATAAAATAAAAAGAGGTGCAATCTTTTTCATGTGTGTATTCTAACCTAAGTAATAGGAGTTATTGCAGAAAGAGAGGAAATGAAAATGGTTACTAAAAAAATGATTTCTATGTTATCCCTAATTTTATTCATAAATTTACAACCTTTTAAAGAGATGGAGGGACTGAGCCCTCCATGATTCCAGAGTGTCAGCAAAATATAATAGGGGAGAGGAGTGCTGACATACATTATTATATGTATTTATAATCAATTATCAATAGTATTTATAAAATAAATCATGTTTTTTTTATGTATAATGCTTTTTTAACTATTTTTGGAGAAATATCTTGAAAGGTACAGTTTTATACGAAGTAAAGGACAATGTTGCCCTACTCACAGTTGATAACCCGCCAGTAAATCCCCTAAGCGATGGAGTCAGGACTGGTTTATACGAATCATTAACAAAAGCAGAAGAAGATGATTCAGTTCTAGGAGTTGTTTTAACAGGAAATGGTAGAGCCTTTATTGCTGGAGCTGATATATCAGAATTTGGTGGAAATGTAGAAGGTGTAAGCTTAAATGAGGTATTTCAAAAACTGGAGCATTGCAGTAAACCCGTTGTAGCTGCCATAAATGGTATAGCTTTAGGAGGTGGACTAGAAACAGCACTTTGCTGCAACTACAGGATTGCAGATAAAAGCGCGTTTGTTGGCCTTCCAGAGGTTAATTTAGGCTTATTGCCAGGTGGAGGCGGCACTCAAAGGCTTCCGAGGCTTGCAGGACCATCTAAAGCACTAAAGATGATGCTTACTGGAGCACATGTTCCTGCTAAAAAGGCTTTAGATATGGGAATAGTTGATGGTATATCTGAAGATGTGGTCAATGAATCTATAGAATTCATAAAAAATAAAGCTGACAGTAATGAAGAACATCCAAAAGTAAGAGATTTAAACTCAAAAATGATAGAGGCTCGTGGCGATGATAAAGTTCTTCTTGAAGCTCAGGCCATGGCATCTAAGGGAAGAAAGGGTCAATTTGCTCCTGGACAAATCATAAAGTGTGTAGAAGCAGCAATTAATATTGATGATTTTGACGAAGGACTAAAAAAAGAGGGTGAATATTTTCTTGAATGTTTAATGCATCCTCAAAGAGAAGCAATGATCCATATTTTCTTTGGTGAAAGAGCAGCTTCAAAGATTTCTGACGTTCCTAAAGAAACTAATGTTATGGATATTAAAAAAGCAGGCATTATTGGTTCTGGAACTATGGGAGGTGGAATAGCAATGTGTTTTGCTAATGCAGGCATTCCCGTTCATATTATCGATCAGGATGAGGAAAACCTTAAAAGAGGAGTTTCAGTAATAGAAAAAAATTATGACTTTATGGTTAATAAAGGGCGTCTATCTCCTGAACAAAAAGATGCTGTATTTGGACTAGTATCGTCCAGTTTAGATTATAAAGATGTCTCTGATTGCGATATTGTTATTGAAGCAGTATATGAAAATCTTGAATTAAAACATGAAATTTTTAAATCATTAGATGCTCATGTTAAGGAAGGCGCTATTCTAGCCAGTAATACATCAGGTTTAGATATAGATTCTATTGCATCAGTAACTAATAGGCCTGAATTGGTAGTGGGTACTCACTTTTTTAGTCCTGCTAATATAATGCGACTATTGGAAGTTGTCCGAGGAGAACAAACATCTGATGAAACATTAGCAACTATTATGGCCATAGGAAAGAGACTTAAAAAGGCAGCTGTTGTTTCATTAAATGCTCCTGGTTTTATTGGTAATAGAATGTTATTTGGCTATACAGCTCAAGCAAATATGTTATTACTTGAAGGTGCATTGCCACATCAAATTGATCAAGCATTAGAATCCTTTGGTCTAAATATGGGTCCATTTAGAATGATGGATCTCGTTGGATTAGACCTTGGTTGGAGAGCAAGAAAATTAAGTGGTAAAGAGTCCCCTCTTCATGCAAAAATCGGTGATGAATTATGTGAACAAGATAGATATGGTCAAAAAAGTGGTGCTGGTTATTATAATTACTCGGAAGGTTCTAGAGCACCAAATCCAGCTCCTGAAAATGAAGCAGTATATGAAAAGATCTCATCAGAAAATGGATTTACAAGAAGAGACATTTCTGATGAAGAAATTGTAGAGAGATGTATATTAGCTCTGATTAATGAAGGGGCAGATATTTTATCTGAAGGTGTCGCACAACGAGCGGCTGATATTGATGTAGTTTATATAAATGGATATGGATTTCCAATATGGAGAGGCGGTCCGATGCATCATGCAAATGCAATGGGACTTGATAAAGTAATTGAGAAGCTTGAAAAATATAGAGAAATTACAGGTAATGATGTCTACAAACCAAGTGAAATGCTAGTGAATCTGGCAAAAGATGGTGGAAAACTTGGAGAGGCCCCTCAAAAAGGAGATAGGAAGGAAAAATTAGGTTTTGAAATGTCGTCAGTTGCAAACAATTTTTAGATTTAATAAATTAGAAAACTAGATGATTTAGGCTCTAATTTGGACTTTTGTCCCTTCTGATACCATATCGAATAGCTCTATCACATCATTGTTGAACATTCTTATACATCCGTGTGAGGCTTTTTTACCAATTAAGCCCTCTTCGTGGGTACCATGTATATAGATATATCTACTATAAGAATCTACTCCAACCCCCCTATTTATACCGTTTTCAAGCCCATCTAGCCATAATATCCTGGATGTTACAAAGTCATCCTCTGTATCATTAGGATTGATTTGAATTTCTGCTCTTTTGTTTGTGTTTTCTCTTGCAGTAAATATTGTATTAATTGGAGCATTATCTCCAATTTTTTCTTTAATTTCATGCAAACCCAGTGGAGTTTTAAAGGAATTTTCAATTTGACCTTCCCCATATTTTGATGTTGAAACTGGAAAACTTTGGACTAAATTATCATTATTATACAAATAAAGCCTTTGCTCAGAAATATCAACAATAATTTCGTTATTTTGACTATAAGATTCAGTAAAGAAAAATGTCATAACAACCGAACAAATTAAGATCTTAGTGCTTTTTTCCATATAAACTTTAAAAAAGGAATTGAAACTATTATAAACGATAAAATTATAAAAAATAAATGTCCATTTCTTGAATAAAAAGTACTGTTTTTAATTAATTTTACGTTACCCTCAAGAATGTCTGACTTTCCTTTATCTAATAAAGTAACAATTGTTCCTTTATTAGAAATAATTGCTGATATACCGTCATTTGTTGCTCTTATTGTATATCTATTGTTCTCAATAGATCTCACTCTAGCAATACTTAAATGATGATATGGTCCAATAGAATTTCCAAACCATGTGTCATTTGAGACATTAATCATTAATAAAGAACTTTTATTCATCTTTCTTACTGTATTTGGAAAGGCAATATCAAAGCAAATTGGACTAGAAATGGGAATATTATCAAGAATCCTTATATTTTCTTGTAACTGGCTCCCATGTGAAACATTGGACATTGGTAAATCAAAAAAATTTATTATTCCTCTAAGACCTTCAATAAAAGGAATATACTCACCAAATGGTACTAGATGTATTTTTTTATATGCTTCATTATATCTAGGACTATAAATTGCGTTATATAATTTTGCATCTTCATATTTCCATACGCCTAAAATAATTTTTTCAGAAATTTCTGTATTTTTTAGAAAATCTATAAATCTAATACTATTCTGAGAGTACGGCAGCTCAGCTTCAGGTAATACTACTAACTCAGAATCTTTAGAAACTGTATCTATAAGTTTATTTAGGTTGTCCTCGATCTTTAAATAATAATTATCTTCATATTTTAAAAAAGGATCTGATGCTGGTTGAACAATTGACACCTTGATACCATCTTTGATTTCATCTGCAGGTGAAAATGGTAATAAGGAAATTATAAGTATTGCAACTGAAACATAGGATATCTTATTATTTGAGTAAACGATGAACAATGCGCATATAAAATAAATGAAAAAGGAGGCAGCTGTTACGCCAAAGATAGGATAAATATTCTGTGATATTGTATCCAAAAATATATTACCTGGTATTAGCCATGGAACCCCGTTTAGAAAAAAATATCTACTAAACTCGCTAATAGTAAATATAGAAGAAATAAAAAGAACACTAAAAAAGTTGTTGTTTATTTTAGTAAAACTTAAGGCTGATTTTAGTATCAATAGGGGGGAAGTAAATATCAATGTTAATATTACAACTAATAGAATATATATAATTGAGGACATTGCTATTGTTGTTTCTCCATAATAGTAAACACTTACTATTATCCAAGACATTCCTAATCCCCAATGCCCTAAACCCCAGCAAAAAACTTTCCAAAAGACACCATTATTATTTGATATTAATAAGTGAATCAAATAACCATAAGATATGAAAATTAAGAATTTAATTGAGAAGGGTGCGAATGCAAAAATTCCTATTAATCCAAATAATACTGGAATAATAAAATTTAAAATCTTCATTTATTTATTGAAACAATAAACTTCTTTATTCTTCTATTATCTGTGTCTGAAACCTTTATTGAGATATTCTCTAATTTAATTTTATCGCCAATCTTTGGTAACACTCCATATTCAGAAATAAATAATCCTCCCAAGGTTTCGGCATCAATAGTAAGTGGATCTAGTTCAAGTTCAAAGAAACTAACAAACTCTTCTATTTCAATTTTTGCATCTACATTATATTTATTAGTTGAGACTTCTATTATTTCTTGCTCTTCGATGTCATGTTCATCTTCAATCTCTCCAACTAATTCTTCAAGAATATCTTCAATTGTAATAAGTCCACATATTTCTCCATATTCATCTATAACTACTGCTAAATGAGATCTATCTTGTTTAAATTCTTCTAGAAGTGAATCAGCCTTTTTGGTTTCAGGAACAACATTTGGATCTCTAAGCATCTCATTAATATCAAAATCGGCAGTACCTTTAAATAGTTTTGGTAAGATATCTTTAGCTAATAAGATACCAGCTACCTCATTTCTTTCCTCACCCAAGACTGGATATCTAGAGTGGCCTGATTCAATTATTCTTTTGATGATTTCGTTAGTATCGTCTTTAACTTGTATTGTTACCATATCAACTTTTGGAATCATTATCTCTTTTACAGTGATATCTCCTAAACGAATTGCTTTACTGGCAATTGATTCTGCCTCTTTATCAATTATTTTTTGATCAACAGCGTCTTTTAGAAACTCAGTTACCTCAGATACGCTTTGAGTTTTTATGAAAAATGGATTTCTAAAATATTTTTTTAATTTATTAATAATCCCCGACGGAGGCTTATTATCTTCTTGATTTTGTTTTTCGTTCATTAATATGGATTGTCGATATTTATTTTTTTAAGCAATTTTATCTCTTTATTTTCCATTTGAGCTGCCATTTCATTATTTTCATGGTCAAACCCTAATATATGATATACGCCATGAATTAACATGTGAATTAAATGATCATCAAATTTTTTATTTTGTTGACGAGATTCTTCTTCTAAATATTGATAACTTATTGCAATATCGCCCAAATCTCCTGTGATTGACTTTGAGATATCTTCATTTGTGAAAGATAGTACATTTGTAGGTGAGTTTTTCTTTCTGTACTTGTTGTTTAGTTCTTGTATTTCATTATTGTTTAAAATTTTTAAATTCACAGAACAGTTGGAGAGCTTTTCTTCCTCACAAATTAATGAAAAGGCCATATTAAGTTTATTCTCAAGTTGAGTTGAAATTGAAAAATTTCCTGATGTTAAAATATTGAGACTCACCTATAAACCTAACTTGTCCTCAAAATATTTATAAGCATCAATAATTTTTTTAACTAGAGGATGCCTCACAACATCTGATGACGAAAAGTTAGTAAAGCCTATGCCATCGGTATCTTTAAGAACTTCTATAGCGTCTGACAAACCTGATTTAATATTTTTTGGAAGATCTATTTGAGTTAAATCACCATTAATTACAAGATAAGAACCAAAGCCCATTCTAGTTAAAACCATCTTCATTTGTTCTTTTGTTGTATTTTGGCTTTCATCGACAATTATAAATGAGTTATTTAGTGTCCTTCCTCTCATATATGCTAAAGGAGCTATTTCAACGATACCTCTTTCAAGTAGTTTTTCAGTTTTTTCAACTCCGAGCATCTCATATAAAGCATCGTAAAGAGGGCGAAGATATGGATCAACTTTTTGAGATAAATCTCCTGGTAAAAACCCAAGTTTTTCACCAGCTTCTACTGCAGGTCTTATTAAAATAATTCTATCTACTTTTTCATTTAAAAGATGATCAACTGCTAGTGCAACAGCCAGGTATGTTTTTCCAGTTCCAGCAGGACCAATTCCAAAGTTAATTTCATTATTTGAAATATTTTCAATATAAGTTTTTTGATTTTTTCCTCTTGGCATGACACTTTTTTTAGGTGTTTTGATTTTAATAACATTAGTTATATTTTTATCTGACTCTTGTATGCACAAATTTAGTGTTTCGCTATTAATCTCAATTCCTTGGCCTGCTGCTTCGTATAACTTTCTTAAAGCATCTACGGATAGATCAACATTTTTTTTGTTTCCTTTAATTTTAAGATTATTACCATTTTGAAAAATCTTTACGTTAAATGTCTTTTCTACAAATTTAAGATTTTCATTAAGTTCGCCAACGAACCTAACCATAACATTTGCATCTGAGGGTTGTAATTCTAGACTAGTTAAAGATGAATCAGTTGACATTAATTTTGTAAATTACCTCTTAAACAATTTGGCAGTGCTTCATTAATTTGAATATTAATGATTTGCCCAACTAAATCAATATCATTTGATGGAAAATTAACAACTCGATTACATATAGTTCTTCCTTGTAATTGTCCTGGATCTCTTTTTGACTGTCCATAGACTAAGCAGTTTTGCAATGTACCAACCTTCTTTCTGCTAAATCCAAATGAAAGTTGGTTTAGTCTCTCTTGAAGAATATTTAATCTTTCTTTTTTTTCTTCTTGAGTTACATCATCTTCCATATCTGATGCAGTTGTATTTGGTCTGGGACTATATATAAAACTAAATGACTCATCAAACCTTACTTCATTAATTACATTCATGGTCCCCATGAAATCATCATTTGTCTCACCAGGAAAGCCAACAATAAAATCTGAAGAAAAACTCATGTCAGGTCGTACTTTACGAATTTTTTCAATAAGATTTAGGTATTTTTCTACGTTATAACGTCTTCTCATTAATTTTAATATTCTATCTGAACCACTTTGTACAGGAAGATGGACGTGACTTACAAGCTCAGGTACCTTATCGTAAACTTCAACAAGATCGTCTTTAAATTCATGTGGATGGCTTGTTGTATACCTAATCCTTTCAATATTTTCTATTTTTGCTGTTAACTCAATCAATTTAGCTAAAGAAGATTTTTCACCTTTATAGGTGCCTTTGAAATTGTTTACATTTTGGCCCAATAAATGAATCTCTCTAGTTCCATTTTCTGCAAGTGCAGATATCTCATTCAAAATATCTTCAATTGTTCTTGATACCTCATGACCTCTTGTTTTTGGAACAACACAAAAAGAACAATATTTATTACAGCCCTCAATGATTGAAACAAACGCTGAGGGTTCGCCAGTTCCATGCACAGGAATATGATTAAATTTTTCTAATTTTGGAAATGAAATATCAACTTGATTAATGTTTGTTTTATTTTTATTTTCATATAGCTCTGGTAATTTGTGGAGTGTCTGAGGTCCAAATACGATATCTACTGCAGGAGCTCTTTTGATTATATTTTCACCTTCTTGTGATGCAACACATCCTCCTATAGCAATTTTCAAATCAGGATTTTTGTCTTTTATTTTTCGCCATCTTCCAATTTGATGAAATACCTTTTCTTGTGCTTTTTCTCTTATCGAACACGTATTAAGTATTAAAAGATCAGCTTCCTCTTCATTTTCTGCTAATTCAAAGCTTTCTTTTTCTTCTAAAAGATCAAACATTTTTGCAGAATCATATTCATTCATCTGACAACCATGTGTTTTTATAAATAATTTTTTTGTCATATTTAATTAACTTTTTATAACTTTAATTATCAAACATTATTCCCATATAATTAAGTATTATGAAAACAAAAAATGTTTACAAGATAATTTTCATTCAACTCGGTGAAATTTATGAAGTTTTTGCTAAACAAATTTACCAAAGTGATATGTACGGTTTTATCGAGGTGGAAGAGTATATCTTCAATAAAGATAAACAGCTAGTAGTTGATCCAAGTTCAGAAAAATTAAAAAATGAATTTTCAATGGTTGAGAGAAGTTTTATACCTATAAATTCTATTGTGAGAATTGATGAAGTTAACGAAACTGGCGAGGCAAAAATAAAAGAGAATAAGGGTCAAGTAAGTCCTTTTCCTCTAAACATTCAACCCTCTAACAAAAAAGAATAAATTATTCTGGCATAAATAGTTTTTTATAAAATCTAAGTTCTTCTACAGACTCTTTAATATCTCCAAGAGCTCTATGAGATCCTTTTTTTTCATAAATTTGGGCTTCATTCATCCAGCGTACAGCAACTTCCTTGAAAGACGAGACATCAATATGTCTATAATTAAAATACGCTTCTAATCTTGGCATGTATTTTGATAAAAAGCGTCTGTCATGAGAAACAGTATTTCCACACATAGGTGACATATTTTCTCCTACATATTTTGAAATAAAATCTAAGGTTTCAATTTCTGCAATTTGTTCTGTTACGTTACTTTTTAAGACCTCATCTGTTAAACCAGACGATCCGTGCTGATTTTGATTCCATTCATCCATAGATTTAAGAATTTCTTTAGGTTGCGAAATTATTAAATTAGGGCCCTCTGCAATAATATTTAGACTGGAATCAGTTATTAGAGTAGCTATTTCGATAATTTTTTCTTTATCTGGATCTAAACCAGTCATTTCTAGATCAATCCAGACTAAATTATCTCTTGATTGTAAAGTTTTCATATCTTTTTATAATCGCCTCTTTAGTGTATTTTGTTCCTATTATGAAAAAAGTTCAAACTGGACAGATTGTAGAATTTTATTCAAATAGCTGTTTGGTTAAAACAAAATTTGGTGAATTCTCATGCTTAGCAATAAAAAACGTTGTTGTTGGTGACTTTGTTGAGCTAGAAATTATTCAAGACAGCAAGAAGCTAAATGGAAAAATTCTTAGCATTCAAGAAAGAAAAACTAAACTTTCTAAATCAGATGGTAGCAAGACAAAGCTATTTGCAGCAAACATAAGTCATGTAGGAATAATAGTTACGCCAAAACCAAAAACTTCTTCAGAATTTATAGATAAATGGATATTAAAATCAAAACTATCAAATATAGAGCCTTTCATTATTAATAATAAAATCGATATTGAATCTGATAATGAATATAAAATTAAGCTTGGTATCTATAAAAGCTTAGGCATAACTAATATTGATTGCTCTGCAAAGCATGGTGATAATCTTAAAGAGCTTATAGATTTTTTAAAACAAAAATCTGTTCTTTTTGTTGGTAATTCTGGTGCAGGCAAATCAACTCTATCATCTAAGCTTATAGGAAAAAAACTTAAAACAAATTCTTTGTCTAATGAGCAAGGAGTTCATACAACTTCAATATCATCATTATATGAATTGCAAAATAATACAAAAATAATAGATTCGCCTGGAATGCGAGATATTGAAATAAAAAATTATAGTAAAGATCATATTATTAGTGGTTTTGAGGAAATTCTTGAAGCATCTAAAGGTTGCAAATTTACAAATTGTAATCATATTAATAACAAAGGCTGCCTTGTCATTGAAGGTCTAGCAAATGGTCAAATTAATCAAAGTAGATACAATAACTTCATAAAATTTAGAGATAATGGGTAACAAAAACAAAAAGACACATTTTGGCTATCAGGAAGTTAACGAAGCTGACAAGAGTAAGTACGTTGGAGAGGTTTTTACCTCAGTAGCAAAAAACTACGACATTATGAATGATGCAATGTCTTTTGGCATGCATAGACTATGGAAGAAAATCCTAGTTGAGCTAGCCGCTGTTGGTGAAAAAGATGTCATTTTAGATATAGCAAGTGGCACAGGAGATATTGCTAAATTAATATCAAAAGAATATCCAAATACAAAAATTTTTATGAGTGACATAAATTATGAAATGCTTGATGAAGGAAGAAATAGAGCAATTGATGAAAGCTTCAACTCAAATTGTTCTTTTTGTCAGCTGAGCGGTGAAAGCTTGCCCTTCAAAGATTCTTCGTTTGACCTAATAACGGTTGGTTTTGGTCTAAGAAACTTCACAGATAAACAAAAAGGTCTTTCTGAAATGAAGAGATGTTTGTCAAAAAATGCGAGGCTTCTGGTTTTAGAATTCTCAAAGCCAATTAATCCAATGTTTTCAAGGTTTTATGACTGGTATTCTTTTAACATACTTCCTAAGCTTGGATCTATTCTTGCAAATGATTCTGAAAGCTATAAATATCTTGCTGAATCTATAAGAATGCATCCAGATCAGGAATCTCTTAAAAAGATGATCTTACAAAGCGGTTTTAAGGAATGTAAATTCTTTAATATTTTAAATGGAGTTGTGGCTATACATATTGCTTACAATGATTGATATAAATAAATTATTTATTGGACTTCTAGAAGATCTTGAGGAGTCATCTCCTAATCTTAGAAAATCTCTTAAAGTAATATCGCCACTAGAATTTTGTATAAATATAAAAGGGCATAAAAATATCTACATTAAAATTGATGATAAAGACTCTGAAATATCTTTTGGAAAAAATAATCCTCAATTTGAAATTAGAGGATCTTTAATTGAATTATTAAATTCTCTAGTTTCTAAGAAATTAAATAAAAATCTCATTTTTGGTAACTCCGAACTAGCTATTGTTTTTGTAAATATTATTCTTAAATCAAATATTGATATTATTTATTTAATTGATAAATACTTTGGAAATACTTCAGCTGTTTTTGCATACTCTGTTTTGAAACTTTTTAAGTCCTCTGATAATGACTCAGATATTGAATATGAAAATATTCGCAAGCGACTGAGAGAAATTTCTATTAAACTTGATAGATTAGAAGCCATTAAAGGTATATGAATTTTATTATCGTAATATATGAGTTATCTAGAATGTTATTTTTTGGTATACAAAAAGGAATATTCTATAAACCAAATGGAGTAAAACTAGCTAGCTTCTTAGAATCATTGGGACCAATATTTACAAAATTTGGTCAACTTTTATCTACAAGAACAGATATTCTTGATGTTGAAACTGCAAAAGATTTAGAAAGTCTTACTGATAGTTGTAAGCCATTTAATGTTGAGACACTTAAGAAAATAGTTGAATATGAGTTAGGAGATTCAATAGAAAATATTTTTGAATCATTTGATGAAAAACCCTTAGCAGCTGCATCTCTAGCGCAAGTTCACTCAGCAACACTAAGTAATGGTGATCATGTTGTAGTAAAAGTCCTTAGGCCAAACATACATAAGAAAGTAAAAAGAAATCTAAGATTACTTAAATCGGCAGCAAAAATATTTTCTTATATTTATAGTGAAAGTTATAGATTAAAGCCAAATGAGGTCGTGCGAGATTATGAATCTACAATATTAAAAGAGTTGGATTTAAAACTTGAAGCCTCCAATACAAATTTAACTAGAAAAAATTTTTTAAACTCAAATGAATTATACATACCAGAAGTTTGTTGGGACCTTACAACTTCAAACGTTATGGTCTTAGAAAAAATTGATGGCATCCCATGCACAGACATAGAACAAATTGAAAAATATGGAATAAATAAAAAAATTCTTGCCGAAAATGGAGTCATGATATTTCTTAATCAAGTTTTTAGAGATAACTTTTTTCATGCCGATATGCATCCAGGCAATATATTTGTTTCAAAAAAGAATGTTGAAAATCCTGGATATATTGCAGTTGATTGTGCGATAACTGGCTCATTGTCGAATGAGGAGCGATATATATTGGCTAGAATGCTGCAATCTGTTCTTAAACAAAACTATAAAGCTCTTGCTAATTTATTTATTAGCTCTGGTTGGGTTAAAGCGGATACAAATAATATTGAACTTGAAAATACTCTAAGAGCTTGTTGTGAACCCATATTTGAGAAGCCTTTGTCAGAGATAGAGTTTGGTAAGTTACTCCTATATCTTTTCCAAAGCACTAGACAATATGGTTTATCTCTTCAAACCTCCTTAGTTTTGCTTCAAAAAACATTAATTCATATCGAAGGTATGGGAAGACAAATATATCCAGAACTTGATTTCTGGGGTATTGCGGAACCTTACTTAGATAATTGGTTAAATGAGCAATTTAGTCCATTAAAGTTGAAAGATTACATTATTGAAAATAAAGAAGATATTTTGCTTAAAGCATCAGAGATTCCAGCTATAATTTTTGAAACGCTCGATGAAATAAGAAGTTTTTCTAGTAATAAAAATGCAGATGCTTTAAAAGCAAATGAATTAGAAATTCAATTATCAAAACAAAAAAACATTAATAGGGTATTCGGTATTGGTATAATTGTAATTATAACTATCATGTTGATAGTTAATTAGGAGTATTTATGGGTTTTGGCGGAATAAGTATATGGCAGTTATTAATTATTTTAGTTGTTGTGCTTCTTATATTTGGTAGTGGAAAGCTTAAATCACTTGGTTCAGATTTAGGGTCCAGCATAAAAGGTTTTAAGAAAGCAGTTAAAGACGAAGACTCCAAAGAAAAAGAAGACTAAAATTGTTTCAAATCGGCTTTCTAGAAATTCTAATTATTCTAATATTAGGTTTAATAATCATTGGCCCTAATAGGCTTCCGGTTGTAGTTAAAGCTACATTAAAATTCTTTAAAAAAATTGAAAATAAATTTAATCTTTTTAAAAAAGATTTTGAGGCAGACATTGGTATAGATGAACTTAAGAAAGATGTTTTTAACGAGTTAAAAATGGAAGAGTTTGAAAAAAACAAAGAGCCTGATAATGACTAAGGATTCGATTTCAAATCATCTCCTTGAATTAAGATCAAGATTATTAAAAGTAATTGTTCTTTTTGTTGCCCTTTCAATATTAGGAATTCCATTTGCCGCTGATATTTATTCCTTTATTGCAGCTCCTCTATTAGCTTCATTGCCTGAGAGTGGCTCAATGATAGCTACAGAGGTTGCATCACCATTTATGGCGCCAATTAAACTAGTTTTTTATGTAGCTTTATTATTTTCTATGCCCTGGCTTTTTTTTCAAATATGGATGTTTATTGCGCCAGGATTATATGAAAGTGAAAGGAGATTTACTGCTCCTTTGATGATCTCAACAATCCTTTTATTTTTTTGCGGAGTAAGCTTTGCATTTTTTGTAGTATGTCCAATTATATTCAAGTTTTTTGTTGGAATGGCTCCAGACTCAATTCAAGTCATGACGGATATAAATCAGTATCTTAGTTTTATATTTAAACTCGTTTTTGCTTTTGGCATTGCATTTGAGATACCCATTGCAACAGTGCTTTTAATTAATAATGGAATTGTAACTAAATCATCATTAATCGCATCAAGACCATATTTAATAATACTATTTCTTGTTGTAGGCATGTTACTTACTCCACCTGATATTTTTTCACAATTATTTTTAGCAATACCAATGTGGGTTTTATTTGAATTAGGAATAATTTTAAGCAAAGACAAGAAATGAAAAAAGTTATTTTCTTTATACTTGGTCTTTTAATTCTTTTAAGCAGAATTACTTAAACTGATTTAAATTAATTAAAACTTTATAAAAGAACCATGGCAACAAAAGCCATGGCATTTGAGATTGTAACATTATTGTTCTCTCATTAAATTCAAAAAGAATAGGATTAAAATATGGGCCAAAAGGTGATAGGGGGGCCCAAGATAGAGTCTTTCCTACTGACAATTGATCATGATATAGGAACATCTCTACTAAAATATTTTGAGAGATGCACCACAATAATAAGACGCTAAAAGCGCTCCATTTCCATTTAATAAAAATATTGCTATTTTTCCCATGAGAAATCCACATTAACCATACGCCACCCAAAAGTACTGCTCCAGCATCACCCATCGAATTGATTAACCAATTAATGTTCTTTGGCAACCAGATATTTAAATTTTCAGATCTTCTTATATCAACAGGATCTCCATTTACCCATCCAAAGGTAAACCAAAGCTCCCATCCTAACGAGCAAATTACTATGGCAATTAAATAAAATGTTGGAATCCACTTAGGTAAATTTGATTTGTTTTTGAAATAAATCAAAAAAGGTAAGAATACTGCCAGGTAAACTATTGTGATTACTCTTGCCTCTTCAAAAGACATTTATTAGAGTCCTAGTCTTTTAGTCCAATTATCGTCAGATGGTCTCTTGTGATTTACAACCAACTCCACTAATTTCTCAGGATTATCAGAAACTAATAGTTCTTTAAGGTTTGCTGAAGAAATAAATCCTTCTTCAACAGCTTTATCAAACCATTTTAGTAAATGATCATAGTAACCTTCAGTATTTAAAATACCCACGGGTTTATTGATTATTCCTAATTGATTACTTGCCATAATTTCGGCCAACTCATCAAGCGAACCTACTCCACCAGGAAGTACGATAAACGCATCTGATCTAGACATAAATTCATCTTTACGATCAAGAAGTGTATCTGATACTACAATTTCATTAAGTCTTGGATTTGCTAACTCTAATGCATGAAGAGATTTTAATGATATACCAAGAACCTCAACACCATTATCAAGAGCAGTATCTGAAATTATCTTCATCAAACCAACATTTCCTCCACCAAAGACAACATTGATACCTTTCTTTGCTATTACTTCTGAAATAATCTTGGCTGATTGTGCATATTTAGGGTTTTTGCCTTCATGAGCACCGCAGAAAATTGAAATATTCTTCATATTATTTAAGTTTTAAAATTAAAAGTTACTGGTCCTATGTTAATCAAAGATATTTCCATAAAAGCTCCAAATTTACCTTCTTTAACATTAGGGAATAATTTTTTAAATTCACGTACAAATTCATCATACATTAATTTGGCATTATCTGGTTCTGCTGCCATATGAAAGCTTGGCTTATTACCTTTATTTGTAATTGCAGCCAAGGTGAATTGACTCACTATTAGGACTTCTTTTCCTGAATTATTTAAAGGTGATGAGGTTATCCCTTTTGGGCCATCTAACATCCTAAAATTTAAAAGCTTGTTCACCATATTATTTATGTTCTCAGACACATCACCTTTCTCAATGCACACAAATATTAAGCATCCATCATTAATAGAAGTAAAAATTTTTTCGTCAATAACTAATTCTGCGTTTGAGACTCTTTGAACAGTTGCTAGCAAGTTTTATCTGTCTTCAAGTTCTTCTTCCCATTTACCAAGGGAAGCGAGTTTATTCATTTCCGCCCTATGAGATAATTCATCTTGAGAAATGAAAACATTTTCTGGCTTTCCACCCCATGCTTGCAATGCTGCAGCTTGAAGAGCTCGTCCATAAGAAAAGCTTAATTTCCAAGAAAAGCCACCAATCTTGTTCATCGCATCTAAATGAGCAGTAGCCAAGATATCTGACTGACCTCCAGATAAAAATGCTATGCCAGGAAGATCAGACGGAACATTCTCAGTTAAACATTCTAAAGTTCTCTTAGCGACCTCGCCAATGCTGGCTTGAATGTCTGAGTCTTTTCCAGAAGTAACCATATTAGGTTTTAGGATAGTGCCCTTTATATTTACCCCCTTTTTATCAAGATGATCAAACAGCGATTTTAAAGAACGAGCAGATGCGTCATAGCAATCATCAATAGAGTGAATTCCATCCATTAATACTTCTGGTTCTACTATAGGAACCATTCCATTATCTTGAGCACATTTTGCATAATCCGCTAATGCTTGCATATTCGCGTCAATACATTTATCAGTTGGAATTCCTTCACCTATATTTATAACAGCCCTCCATTTAGTGAATTTAGCTCCCATAGATGAATATTCTTTTAATCTTTCATCTAATCCATCCAATCCAACTGTCACGGTTTCTCCAGGACAATCATCAATAGGTTGAAGACCCTTATCAACCTTTATTCCAGGAAGGGCATCTTGACTAGTTATTAAATCTCGAAGTAAAGTTCCGTCAGCAGCTGATTGTCTTATAGTCTCATCAAATAATATTACTCCACCAATATTGCCTTTCATTCCTTTAGACCTAAAAAGCATTTCTCTGTAATCTCTTCTATTCTCTTCGGTGGACTCAACACCAATAGAATCAAATCTTTTTCCACAAGTTGGATTGCTTTCATCAGCAGCTAAGATACCTTTACCATCTGCGACAATATAGGCTGCTATATCTTCGATATTATTTAGTGACATAAATTAACTCCCTATTTTTTTGAATTTAGAGCTTTAATAGAAGGTAAAACTTTACCCTCCATAAATTCTAAAAAGGCGCCCCCGCCTGTTGAACAATATGATACATCATCTGATTTAATATATTTATTTATTGCCGATAAAGTTTCGCCTCCTCCAGCAAGAGAAAAAGCATTAGACTTAGCAATTTCTTTAGAAAGTTCCTTTGTGCCATTTTCAAATAAAGAATTTTCAAATACTCCCATGGGTCCATTCCAAAGAATAGTCTTAGCATTATTAATCAATGTCTTTGTCTCCTGCTCTAGGTATAAATCTAAAATCATTTCATCATTACCAATATTGCTTATTGAGGTTTCTTTTATATCCTCTCCTTCAAATGTTTTAGATGTTAATACTCTATTAGGTAGTATGATTTTACCTTTATCCAAGATGCTCTTTGCTATTTCTAACATTGATTCTTCAGTTAGTGAGTCTCCAACATTAAAGCCTAAAGACTTTATAAAAGTATTTGCAATACCTCCACCTACGATAATATGGTCTGCGACTTCATTAATATGCTTTATAAGATTAAGTTTTGTAGAAACTTTTGCGCCACCTATGATAGCAACATAAGGTCTTTCATATTTTTTAAGTGCCTGCGATAAGAAATTTTCTTCTTTCTCTAGCAATAGCCCAGAGCAAGCTATTGGAGCATTCATTATTGCAGCATGAGTCGATGCCTGTTCCCGGTGCGCAGTCCCAAAAGCATCAAAAACATATATATCTCCAAGAGATCCTAATTTCTTACCTAATTCTTGAGAGTTCTCTTTTTCTCCTTTAAAAAATCTTATATTTTCTAAAACTTGAATATTTGATGATGACTTAAAAATTTCATTAGATTCTAATGTATCAATAAGTTCAACATTTCTGTTTATGATTTTGCTTAGTTCATTTGCAACAGGTTTTAGTGAAAACTCTTCCTCAAAGTTTCCTTCAATAGGTCTGCCCAAGTGACTTATCAAAAGAACTTTTGCATTATTTTTAAGTGCATATTCAATAGTTGATAAGCATGCCTTAATTCTTGTTGAATCAAGAACATCCCCGCCTTTAATTGGGACGTTCATATCCACTCTAATGACTAAGTTTTTATTATTAAGATCTAATGATGATAGGTTAATCATTTAGTAATGATATAGCTGAATTAACAACATTTTCAGTATTAAACCCAAAATGCTCAAGTAATTCACTGCCTGGAGCAGATTCTCCAAAACTCTCTATTCCAATTACTTTATCTTTTCTATTTAAAATTCTGTACCAAGAATTAGGATGACTGCACTCAACAACAAGTATTGGTTTATCAGGATTAATTATTGAACTCTGAAATTCCTCAGATTGCTGTAAAAATACATCTAAAGATGGCATTGATACCACATTTGCTGTGATAGAGTGATTTTTTAATTCTTTTGCTGCATCTATAACCAATTGAACTTCGCTTCCTGATGCAATGAGAGTAATATCAGGGTTGTCAATTTCATCGATAATATAACCACCCTTATTTATTAAAGATAATTGGTCTTCAGTTCGTGATATTGCTGAAGTTCCTTGTCTGCTAAAAATTAAACAGGTGGGAGTTTCTTTTGATTTAACTGCCTCGTTCCAAGCTACCGCAGTTTCTACAAGATCTGCTGGCCTCCAGCTATTTAAATTTGGAGTAGATCTCAGAGTTACCATGTGTTCTACAGGCTGATGTGTTGGTCCGTCTTCGCCTAAAGCTACCGAATCATGTGTATATACAAAAATACTTGGTATCCCCATTAAGGCTGATAATCTTACTGCGTTTCTAGCATAATCAGTAAATACCAAGAAAGTTGCACCATACGGTTTTATGCCACCATGAAGAACCATGCCGTTCATAATCGCTGACATTCCAAACTCTCTTACTCCATAGTTAATATGATTACCTGAAGGATTTTCATTTGAGAAAGTAGAACTTGATGATGAAAAAGTATTGTTTGAGGGAGTTAAATCAGCAGATCCACCAATTAATTCTGGTAATTCTTTTACAAAAAAATCAAGGCATGCTTTTGAGCACTTTCTTGTTGCCATTGGCGTATTATTTGTATCACATTCTGACAAGAAGGTTTTAAAACTATTCTCAAAATCATTAGGTAAGTCGCCCTTAATTCTTCTTTTAAGTTCTGCTGATTTATCAGGATATTTTTCGTCATAGGTTTTAATCAAATTATCCCAATCCAAATTTAATTCAGAGCCTTTTTTGGTTGAATCCCAAAAATCATAAGCCTCTTGAGGAACTTCAAATGCATCATGATCCCAATTTAAAGCTTCTCGGGTTTTTATCACTTCTTCCTCACCCAAAGCTGCTCCGTGAACATCAGCAGTTCCTGACTTATTTGGAGAACCAAAACCAATTATTGTCTTACAAAAAATCATTGTTGGTTTATTTGTTTCATTTTTTGCATCGACAATGGCTTTATCAATTTCCTTAATATTGTGTCCATCTACACATATAGTTTGCCAACCATAACTATCAAACCTTTTTATGGAGTCATCTGTAAACCAATTTTCAATTTCTCCATCAATTGAAATTCCATTTTGGTCATAAAAACAAATTAGTTTTCCTAGTTTGTGAGTTCCAGCAAATGAACATGCCTCATGTGAGATTCCTTCCATAAGACAACCATCACCTAAAAAAGCATATGTATAATGATTAATTGGTTTAATATCATCTTCATTAAATTCCGCTGCCATTATTTTTTCTGATACCGCCATGCCAATAGCATTTGCAATACCTTGACCTAATGGACCTGTGGTTGTTTCAATTCCAATATCTATATCGTATTCGGGATGTCCAGGTGTTTTAGAATGTAACTTCCTAAAATCTTTAAGATCATCCATTGATATATCGTATCCAGTTAGATGAAGTAAGCTATACAAAAGCATAGAACCATGTCCATTAGAAAGAACAAATCTATCCCTATCAAACCAATGAGGATTTAGTGGGTTATGATTTAAATGCTTGCCCCATAACGAAGTTGCTATTTCTGCCATTCCCATAGGCATGCCTGGATGACCAGAATTAGCTTTTTGAACAGCATCTATTGATAGAAATCTTAATGCGTTAGTAGGAACTGTATGCTGCAAATTTTTTCCCCGTTAGATAAAAAGATAATAATATTTTTGTAATAAAAAGCAACGACATAATTTAAATATTTCATATTTTTTGATATAAAATAGAAATATTGTGATCTCAATTCTTTTTTAGTAAGCGCTCTATAAAATAATTCTTCACAGTTTAAATTCAGGGAGAGAAAAATGAGTTATATATTTACTTCAGAATCTGTTTCGGCAGGACATCCAGATAAGGTCTGTGATCAAATTTCAGATGCTGTTTTGGACGCATATTTAGCAGAAGATCCTAATAGTAGAGTTGCATGCGAGACTATGATTAAAAATAATATGGTATTTATTGCTGGTGAAATAACTTCAACTGGAAGCCCTGATTTGGAACCTGTAGTAAGACAAACCATTAAGGATATAGGATATGATAATGATGAATATGGCTTTAATGGTGATACTTGTGAATTTACAAATTTAGTATTTGAACAATCTCCAGACATTTCTCAAGGTGTTACCGAAGGAGAAGGCGAAAACCTCGAACAAGGTGCTGGAGATCAAGGGCTTATGTTTGGTTATGCCTGTACTGAAACTGAAGCACTTATGCCTCTTCCAATTGATCTTTCTCACAGACTAGTACGACAACAAGCAGAAGTTATGAAAAGCAACGAGCTTTCATGGTTAAGACCTGATGCAAAAAGCCAGGTAAGTGCAATTTACTCAGATGACGGAAAGACGATTGAGGGTCTTTCAGCAATAGTACTCTCAACCCAACACGATGAAGATGTAACACAAGATGAAATTAAAGAAGGAGTAATGGAAAATATCATTAAGCCAATTGTTCCTCAAGAATGGATACTAGATTCAACAAAGATATATATCAATCCAACAGGGAAGTTTGTAATTGGTGGTCCAGTTGGTGATTGTGGTCTTACTGGAAGAAAGATTATTGTAGATACCTATGGCGGTATGGCAAGACATGGTGGTGGTGCATTTTCAGGAAAAGATCCATCAAAAGTTGATAGATCAGCAGCCTATGCAGCAAGATATGTTGCCAAAAATATTGTTGCAGCTGGGCTTGCAGATTATTGTGAAATTCAAGTTTCATATGCAATTGGAGTAGCTAAGCCTACATCAATTAATGTAAATACATTTGATAGCGAAAAAATATCAAAAGAGGCCATTGAAAAAATAGTTGAAGAAAAATTTGATCTTAGACCTAAAAGTCTTATAAATATGCTTGATCTCAAAAGACCGATCTATCTTCCAACAGCGGCTTATGGTCATTTTGGAAGGACTGATATTGATCTTTCGTGGGAAAAGACTGATAAAGCATCAGAAATTTCACAATAAATAAATATAAGGAAATTAATATGGAAAACGATTATAAAGTTGCTGATATAAAACTTGCTGAATTTGGAAGGAGAGAAATATCTCTTGCAGAAAATGAGATGCCGGCCTTAATGGCTTTAAGGGATAAATATAGAGATGAGCAGCCTTTGGCTGGTGCAAAAATAATGGGATGCATTCACATGACTATTCAAACTGCTGTTTTAATGGAAACATTACTCGATCTCGGAGCAGAATTAAGATGGTCATCCTGTAACATATTTTCAACACAAGATCATGCAGCAGCAGCAATGGCTGCAAAAGGAGTCCCTGTATTTGCTTGGAAAGGTGAAACTGAAGAGGAGTACGAGTGGTGTATTGAACAAACTATTTGTAAAGATGGAAAACCATGGGATGCAAATATGATTCTTGATGATGGAAGTGATCTTACAGCTATGGTGCATGCCAAATTTCCTGACATGTTAGAGACTATTCATGGTGTTTCTGAAGAAACAACCACTGGAGTGCATAGGTTAAAAGAGATGCTAGAAAAAGGCGAATTAAAAATTCCTGCTATTAATGTAAATGACTCAGTTACAAAAGCAAAAAATGATAACAAATATGGATGCAGACATAGTCTTAATGATGCTCTAAAAAGAGGAACCGATATGTTGCTTTCTGGTAAGAAAGGATTAGTGATTGGGTATGGAGATGTTGGTAAAGGTTCGGCTGCAAGTTTGGCTCAAGAAGGTATGATAGTTAGTGTCGTTGAATCAGATCCAATTTGTGCGATGCAGGCATGCATGGATGGATTTGCAGTTGTCTCATGTTACAAAAATGGTGTGGTAACCAGAGATCCTAAGGATATTAATATGGATGTCATGGGTGATACGGATTTAATAGTAACTACCACTGGTAATGTAAATGTTTGTGATTCTGCAATGATAAGCACTTTAAAAAATACTGCAGTTGTATGTAACATCGGTCATTTTGATAATGAGATTGATACTGCTTATATGAGAGAAAACTATTACTGGGATGAGATTAAACCACAGGTTCATAGAGTTTTTAGAGATACAGCTCCAGATGGAACTCCTGATTTGTCGAGCAAAAACTATATTATTTTGCTAGCTGAAGGAAGATTAGTAAATCTTGGAAATGCAACAGGACATCCTAGTAGAATTATGGATGGATCTTTTGCCAATCAAGTCCTTGCACAAATTCATTTATATAAACAGGGCTTTGCAAATGTAAATGATGCTGATAAAAAAGCAGAAATGCTAACTGTTGAAGTTTTGCCAAAGAAACTTGATGAAGAAGTTGCTAGCCTTATGGTTGAAGGCTTCGGAGGAACAGTAACTCAGCTTACAAAAGAACAAGCAGATTATATTAATGTTCCACAAGATGGCCCTTTCAAAGAGGAATCATATAAATACTAAAAGCTTTTATATCAATTTAAATAATTTAAATTCACAATGTTACTTATGAGCTTTAAAAAAATTTTTAGTTTAGTTGTATTTTTGCTTTTGTCTGGATGCGGTGTAAAGGGTCCTCTTATCTTCTAAAAATCAAATTTTTGTAAAATGAGGTAAATCTTGTATCTTAATTTTGAAAAATGGCATGGCAACGGTAATGATTTTATTATCATTAATTCTATTGAGAGTGAATTAAAAATTACTCGTAATAAAATAACTAAGATTTCTGACAGAAATATTGGAATAGGATTTGATCAGCTGATAAAAATTGATCTTCCAACAAAGCCTAATCAAGACTTTTTTATAAGATTTTTTAATGCTGATGGCTCAGAAGCTGAGATGTGTCTTAATGGCATAAGATGTGCTGCAAAATATATATGGAATAATAGTTTTGCGCCAACAGGAACAGTAAATTTCCAAACTAAAACAAAAAACATTATTTGTGAACCTAAAACGAAAAAAATGATTCAGGTTCACATTGAACCACCAGATAAAATTGAGCATAAAAGTTTATATAACAAATTAAAAAATAAAGGTGTTAATAATTTCTTTATCTCAAATATTGGAAATAATCATCTTTGCATAAAAATGAAATCTATTAAAAAAATTAATCTTAATGAAATATATAAAAATCTTGAGGGGGTTATAAAGGAACTCGACATTAATTTGTCAATATTTAAAAAAGGTGGAAGCACTATTGATATAAGAACATATGAAAATGGCGTTGGGGAAACCTTGTCATGTGGATCAGCTGCATTATGCGTTGCTTCATATTTTCTTAAGGATAAACTTCTAAAAATAAGGTCAATTGGTGGTGAATTAGTCTTTAAAAAAAATAAAAATGGTATATTAATGGCAGGTCCTGCAAGTTTTATATATAGAGGAAATATAAGTGACTAAAGAATTAAATCCCAAAGATGTTGAGCTTTTCTTGCTTGATAATTTAGATTTCTTTGAAAGCAGAGAGTCACTTGTTGGAGAGATGAGATTTAAACATTCCTCTAGTTCTGCCTCATCGATTCTTGAAAGACAAATATTAAAACTTAGAGAAGAACATAAGAATCTTATAAATTTATTATCTTCGTTCGTTGAAACAGCTAACATAAATGAAGATCTATTCAATAAATCAAAAAGTCTCACATTAAAAATTCTTCAATCTAATTCTAAACAAGAGATTATAAAAGTAGTCGAAGATGCTTTTAAAAAAGACTTTAAGGTGGACAAGCCAATACTTAAATTTTATAAAAATGAGAAGATTGATGAACTTGAAAAAGTAACTGATCTTTCATTTCATAAAGGGGCTATTCATTGCGGATCATTCTCATCAGAAAAAATGTCAGTTTTATTTAAAGATAAAAAAGTTGAATCTATGGTGATTTCAGTAGTGCTTATTGAAAGTCAAATTGGTCTTTTGATGTTAGGAAGCTATGATAGATCTAAATATCTTGGAGACGAAGATACCACTTTTATAGAGTATATAAGGGATGTTTTAGAGAAAAAATTATCAAAATAATATATGCAGAATACCTCGCCTATTCTTAATGACATTAATGAATACCTCGTTTTTGTTTCACAAGTAAAAAATCTCTCAGAAAATACAACAAAATCATACGAAAGAGATCTTAAAAAACTTTATCTATTTCTAGAGAAATTAAACGTAACAAATTATTCAGACATTAAAGAAGAAATCTGTTCTGCATGGATAGGCGACCTATATTCACAAAATAATAAGCCTAAAAGTATTCAGAGGCACTTATCATCTGCAAAAGGATTTTTTAGATTTTTAAAAAAAAACAATCTTATAAGCTCATCACCTTTTGAACTAGTTACTGCGCCAAAATCATCAAATACTTTACCTGACGTTCTTTCACCAGAGGATGTTGAACAACTTTTGAACTTTAAGCCTTCTAATACGATAGAGATTAGAGACATGGCTATAGTTGAACTAATGTATTCATCAGGATTACGAGTTTCGGAGACTGTAAATATAAATATTAGTGATTTTGAAGAAAATATGTCTTTTCTGCGGGTAATAGGAAAGGGTTCCAAAACAAGATTGGTACCAATGGGTAGATTTGCTATTAACGCAATTAATAATTGGTTGAATGAGCGGGAGAAAATTTCAAATAATACCGATGCACTTTTTTTAAATTCAAAAGGTTCAAGACTCTCGGTTAGAAGCATTCAGCTGAGGTTAAAAAAAATGGCAATAAAGCAAGGCTTGCCACCAGTTCATCCTCATATGCTAAGACATAGTTTCGCTACTCATATGCTTGAATCCAGTGGTGATCTTAGAACTATTCAAGAACTTCTTGGTCATAGTTCATTATCAACCACACAGATATATACAAAATTAGATTATCAGCATTTGGCAAAAATTTATGACAAATCACACCCACGAGCAAAAAAGTGAATAAGAAAATAAAAATGATAACTTTTGATCTGGATGACACCTTGTGGGATAACCGTCCAACAATAATTAAGGCAGAAATAGACACAAGAAAATGGATAGAAGATAAAGTTGGCAAAGTTGAGTGGGGGGATTTTAATGATTTTTTAGAACTTAGAGAAGAATTAATAAAAGAAGACAAAAGCATTGCATGGGACATAAGCAAGCTCAGAAAGGAAATCTTTAGAAAAAAACTATCTCATGTAAATCCAATAAAGTTAAGGAATGAGATTGTAGAAAGTGCATTTGATATTTTTATATCTAAAAGGCATGAAATTGTGTTTTTTGATGGAGTGGAAGAATGTATTGCAGACTTATCAAAAAAATACTTACTCGGGATATTAACCAATGGAAATGCGGATATTTATAAATTTAAGATTGGAAAGTATTTTAAGTTTTCTATCAGCTCTCTTGAGGCCAGAGACAGCAAGCCAAACAGATCTCATTTTGATATGGCCTTAGTCCAAGTTAATGATATTACTTTTGAAAATATGCTTCATATTGGTGATCATCAAATAAATGACATGTATGCTGCTGATAATCTTGGTATAGATTGCTTATGGTTTAATAATAATAATGATGAATGGGAGCAAAATTTTAAAAAACCAGATGAATTCTCATCTTGGCAAAATTTAACAAATATAATAAAAGATAAATATGAAAGATAAAGATCTAACAGAAGCGCTTAAAAACATTATTGAGAAAGAGCTTAAAATTTTTAGCAAGCTAATTCCAAAAGATGCAGTTAAAAATATTGAGGACAGTATTTTTCCTCAAATTGAAAAAATTGTAGAACAAAGTGGCTATGTCAAAAAAACAAAATATGAAAATCTTAAAAGAATTATTGATAACCTTGAGGAAAGGATCTCTGATTTAGAAAAGAATTAAAGTTGATTTAAATATGTATCAATTCTTTCGGCATTCATAACAAAAGATGATTTAAGACTATTTGATGCAGTTTTAATTTCACTCATATTTACTGCCTCACCAACTTGGATAACACCAATCATTGCCATCATTACGTGTGGATCACATTGATAAACATATACACCTTCGGTATCTAGAGTAACACTTATATCCATATTCATTTGACCAGACCAAGATTCTGCTCCGTCTGGCAGCATTCCATCTATGCTTGCAGAATTATGAGACATGTCCGATGCTTTGAAATGAATTGTGTCACCTACAGACACTTTTAAAACAGCTGGTTCAAAAATCATTTGTCCGCCTTCACCAGAATTTAACATTTTTACTGTATGTTCTGATCCTTCTGATAGCTCGACTTTCTTTACTTCCATAGGGGCGACAGCTGCAACTGACTGAGATACTTGTGCTGCACTTCCGCAATCTTGACCCTCTAAACAAACTTTCACCGGTACAGATAATCTATCAATAACAGCTTGCTCATATTTCTTTCCATTAAATAGAAAGAAAAAACATAATGTAACTAATAATAATTTACTATATTTCATATCATTTTTAAGAATTAGGCCTTTGAAGTTCTACAACATGATCAACGACTTTCATTATCTTCTCATATGAACCTCTAGATTCAATAATATATTTACCATCAACTATCATCATAGGTGTTGAGGATACTCTTAACTGTCTGGCTTGTTTGGATGCTCTGCTTACCTGCTGTTTTACAGTGAAAGAATTTAGATATTTAATTGAAACCTCTGGTGCTACTCCAAATTTTTCCAAAAACTCTTGAATAGCCTTCGTATTTGGCAAGAAATTACCTTCTTTGTGCATTGTTACAAAAACTGCTGAATGCGTTGAAGGATCCAACTTAAGCGCCTCAACGGCGTAATACAACTTGGCGTGTTCTTGATGAATTTTGCTCCATGTAACAGGCACTTTTGTAAACTTTATATCTTCTCCTTGACTTGCAGCCCACTTGTTTATAACTGGATCAAACTGATAACAAGCATTGCATCCATACCAAAAGGTTTCCATAACCTCGACCACTCCATCTTTTTTTACAGGAAGTGGATTATCAGCAATCCTATAATCAACTCCTAACCTATATTCAGCTTCTGCAAATGTTGAAATTGTAAAAACTAAAATTGTAAATATTTTTATTAATTTTTCTTTCATTGATAAAGTCCATGCATATAATTTGCTAATGCATCTATTTCGTAATCTGTTAGGTTTGCTGCAATAGATTGCATCACTAATGAGGATTCTCCACTATTTCTTTCTTTTGATCGATATGCCTTAAGTGTAGAAGTTAAATAACCGACCTGTTGTCCAGCTACTGAAGGGTAGCCTGCCAAACTATTACCCTGACCATATACTGCATGACATGATGTGCATGCTGGGATTTGTTTTTTAATATTTCCAAACCTATATAATTGCGTTCCTAATGCCAAAAGCTCTTCATCATTTTTGGCCTGTCCAGTTGTGCTGTTATATTGAGAATAAAAAGCAGCGATATGTTTTAAATCATCATCGCTTAATGTTTGCAGGTATGGTGTAACTGACATCATTAAAGCATTCATTCTTGCTCCGTCTCTAAAGTATTTAAGTTGCTCATAAAGATATCTTTGATTCTGTCCTGAAAGCTTTGGCCAATCGGTACTAATACTATTTCCATCAACGCCATGACATGCAGCACATGAGTCTACTAATTGAGCTCCCACGCTTGCGTTTCCAGAAATAAAAGTTTCTGGCAATTCCATTTCTTTAGATTTATCATCAGCAGCATTTACATCAACTGAGAGGACAAAAAAAATAAAATATAGTAATGAATACTTCATTGAATATATAAATGTGTGTCTTGTTGATGTGTATTATAAACATAGGTTGATA
This sequence comes from uncultured SAR86 cluster bacterium, assembly GCA_902547295.1. GTDB lineage: Bacteria > Pseudomonadota > Gammaproteobacteria > Magnimaribacterales > D2472 > SAR86A. The sequence goes on from CACCNJ010000002.1 coordinate 74,644, forward strand.
TGATATAAACGATTAAATGAAAAACCTTTTTAAAAAAACAGAGTTTGTTTTTGGTGTAACAAGCTATAAAAATCTACCTGAAGATATTGGGTATGAAATTTTGCTAGCAGGAAGATCGAATGCTGGAAAATCTAGTGCATTGAATGTTCTAACTGATAATAAAAAACTAGCAAGAATTAGTAAGACTCCCGGTAGAACAACAGAAATTAATTTCTTTAAAGTAAATGAAGATTTGAAGCTTTTGGATTTACCTGGATATGGATTTGCAAAGTCTAGTAAAGCAAAAAAACAAGACTGGGGACCATTGTTGGGACAATACTTTCAAAAACGACAAGCTCTCACCGCAGTCATTATATTTATGGATATTCGTCATCCTCTGAAAGAAAGCGACTGGGACATGATTCAGCTTTGCAGAGATTTCAACATTCCTTTTCTACCAGTTCTTACAAAAAGCGATAAATTATCAAACAATAAAATTGCAACTACTATTAAAAATGTTAAAACTAAAATTCACGAAGTAGATGCTTTGGCTATTTCGTCTCAAAATGGAACGGGTTTTGACAAATTTTCTGCTGAAATATTAAAATTCATTCCATAATGTTAGATTATCAAAATCAAAACTGCGACCTTACTTTGCAAGAAGCTCTAGAGTGTTACTACAATTCTTTCCCTGATACTAAAGAAATATTTGAAGATAATAAGGATTCTGGAACTCTCTTAAGAGATCATGACTGTACTCATGTAATTTTTGGGCTGGATATATCTCTAGAGCAAGAGTCTATTCTTGATACCTGGGTATTATGGGGCAGTAAATGGGAACTGAAATATATATTAGGCTATCAAAAGCTCCCTCAGATAAAGCAACTATATAAAGACTTAATAAAAGAAATAGGATATTTTGGAATAATTAAAATTATTTGGAAGCTCGGTGGAATTAAAAGAAAAGTGATGTTTAGAGCTTTAAAAATGAAAAAGAAATGGCCATTTAAAATGCCCGAGGAGTATCTTTCAATGAAAGTTTCAGATCTAAGAGAAATGCATGGCATCAAAGTTCTTCTTCCTGAGGAAATGAATTACATTCCATTAGAAAGAGCTAATTAATTGAAACGAATTTTTTTTCTTTTATCAATATTTATTCTTATTCCAGTTTGTTTGTATCTCGCTCTTGATAGAGAAAACATTGATATAAATGAATTTAGATTAGACTCTGGATATGAAGAAGTTAGGTTAAGTGATGGTATAACCTCTTATAAAGACATTGGAGATAAAAATAACAAAGTTATTGTTTTGGTTCATGGTGCCACTTTTGGATCACTGGCATATGAGGAATATGTAAATGTCTTTATTAAAAATAATTATAGAGTAATAACCTATGATCAATATGGTAGAGGTTATTCAGATAGAATAAATAGTAACGTAAGCATTGAGCTTATGGAAAGACAACTTAAAGAGCTGATTGAGCATTGTAAAGTTGAAGATGTAATATTATATGGTGTCTCTTTTGGTGCTGCAGTTGTAGCTAAATATTCTGCAAATAATCCAGAAAACATTAGTTTCATTGGTTATCAAGTTCCACTTATTAATTCTGCAAATATACCACTGCTATCAATAGTAAAGATTCCTTTATATGGTGACTTATTAATAAGAGGATTTTTAGTTCCTGGTGTTTTAAAAAGAATAGAAGAATATGAAGATTTAATGAGTAAAAAACTACTAGATCATTACATTGGACAATTTAATGTGAAAGGAACTGAAAAATTTTTTAAAAAATTCTTTTTAGGCAATGCCACAGGAAATAGGCTTGAAGATCATAGTATTATCGGAAATAAGTCTATACCAAGTTATTTTGCATATGCAGAAGATGATACTGAAATAGATTCTAAGCTGGTTGAAGAAACAATTAAAAAATATCAGAGTCCAATAGTTAAGAAATATTCTGGTGGTCATTTTTTTGCATCTGGTATAGAAAGAGAGGTTGCTCAGGAATTCATTGATAGTATTAAGTGATATATCAGGTTAATGAGCTTCATTCCAGTTATAGCCGATAGCAGCTTCAGCTATTAGAGGAATATTTAATTTAACAGTTTTCTCCATAGTGTCTTTCATTTTTTGCATGACCATATCAGCGTTATCTTTTGGACACTCAAAAACTAATTCATCATGAACCTGCATAATCATTTTTACTTCTTGCATTTCATTTAGTAAAAGCTGATCGATGTCGAGCATAGCCTTCTTAATAATATCTGCTGCTGATCCTTGAAGTGGAGCGTTGATGGCAGCCCTTTCCGCTGCTTGTCTTCTTAAACCATTTGCTGCATTGATTTCATTTAAATAAAGTCGTCTACCCATAATCGTTTCAACAAACTTATCTTCCTTTGCTTTTGCTTTTATATTGTCCATATAATCCCGAACACCTGTATATCTCGCAAAATATGTATCTAAATATTCTTGTGCTTCGCCTCTTGGGATTCCAAGTTGTCTTGTTAATCCAAAAGCAGACATTCCATACATTAACCCAAAATTAATCGCTTTAGCGCTTCTTCTTTGATCTTGAGAAACATCTTCAATTGAAACTCCAAAAACCTCAGCCGCTGTTGAAGAGTGAACGTCAATATCATTATTAAATGCATTAGTTAAATTTTTATCATCTGATAGGTGAGCCATTATCCTAAGTTCAATTTGAGAGTAATCTGCTGATATTAATATATTGCCTTTTTCAGGAACAAAAGCCTCTCTAATTCTTCTGCCTTCAGCAGTTTTTATAGGTATATTTTGTAAATTTGGTTCAGTAGATGACAGCCTGCCAGTTGAAGTTACGGCTTGTTGATATGATGTATGAATTCTTTTTGTCTTAGGATTTTCAATATTTATTAAACTATCTGTATAAGTAGACTTTAATTTTGCTAGCGTCCTATATTGCAGAATAATTTTTGGCAATTCGTATTCTTCAGATAATCTTTGAAGTGTGTCCTCATTTGTAGATGGTTGACCTTTGGGTGTTTTTTTTAGCACAGGTAATCCTAATTTTTCATATAGTATTTCTAGAAGTTGTTTTGGAGAATCTAAATTAAATTCTTCACCAGCAATCTTAAAGGCTGCAGAAGATAATTCATCAATCTTTTCACTCAACTCCTTAGAGTGGTTAGCTAATTTTTTCTTATCAATCTTTGCACCATTTTGTTCAACTCTTGATAAAACATGAACAAGCGGATATTCAAGATCCTCGAGTAACTTTTCCTGAATGGGCTTTTCTTTTAGCAATGGAGATAACACGTTATATAGTCTTAATGTAATATCTGCATCCTCAGCAGCATAATCAGTGGCTACATCTAATTTAACTTGGGCAAAACTTATTTGTTTGGAGGCAGTTCCAGTTACATCGGTGTATTTTGTAGTTGTATAGTTTAAATAATAATCAGCGAGTCTATCCATACCATGTCTTGTGGCTGTGCTATTTAATACATATGACATTAACATTGTGTCTGCCAAAAACTTTGTTATGTTAATACCGTGTCTTGATAATATTGGGATATCAAATTTTAGATTCTGTCCAACAATCTTATCTTGATTTTCTTCTATAACAGGACCAAGGACTGTAATCACCTCATCCATAGATAATTGTTCTGGGCAGCCTTCATAATCATGTCCAATTGGAATATAACAACCTTCGTTTTCTGCTACTGAGAGAGATATCCCTAACATGTTAGCAGAAACAGTTTGGACAGAATCTGTTTCAGTATCTATTGCAAAGGCTTTTGATTTCTTTATTTTGTTAATCCAGGAATTTAGATCTTTTTTGCTAAGGACTGTTTGATATTTTCCATTTTTTTTAGGAGCCTGCTCATCTTTATCTTTATTTATTGGTGCAAATTCTAAATCTTTGAAAATTTTATCTAGCTCTTCTTGGTTTGGATTTAGTTTTAAAAGATCTTCAAAGTTTACATTTAAATCAACATCTTCCTTTAAGGAAACGAGGTCAACATTTCTTTGAAGTTCACTTAAGCTATTTCTTAAATTATCTCCAACAACTCCTTTTATCAAGTCAGCATTTTTTATAACTCCATCCAAATTGCTATATTCGTTAAGCCACTTTGAAGCAGTTTTTTGACCTACTTTTGGAACACCTGGGATGTTATCTGATGAATCACCAACAAGAGCTAGCATGTCTCTTATTTGATTAGGTTTTACGCCAAACTTTTCAAATACCTTTTCCTCATTGAAAATTTCATGCTTCATAGTATTCATTAAAGTTGTATCTGGGTCTTCAACAAGTTGCATTAAATCTTTATCTAAGGATGAAACAACACATTTATATTTAGCATCTTTCGCCATTCTGGTTATTGTTGCTATAACATCATCCGCTTCAACGCCTTCGATTTCTATAAGTGGGAATCCTATAGCTCTACAAATTGATTTGACTGGATCTAATTGCAATCTAAGTTCATCAGGCATAGGGGGTCTGTTTGCTTTGTACTCCGAATAAATTTCGTTTCTAAAAGTTTTTCCTTTTGCATCAAATACAACAATGATAGGTGAACCCTCACTGTCTTTTTTTAAATTCAGAAGCATATTTGTAACGCCTTTTACTGCGCCAGTTGGCTGTCCTTTTGAAGTGCTAAGTGGTGGCATAGCATGAAAAGCTCTATATAAATAAGACGATCCATCTATGATAAAAATTCTATTTTTCATGTTTAGCTTTTATATAATGTATTATGACTCTTGTTTTTCTATAATGGAAAAAATTAAAGAAAAATGTACAACAAAATATCAGCAATTGTTAAAAATATTTTCCAAAACTATTTTGAACTGTCGGTTATGTTTTCTGCTTTAGCAATAATTTTTGCAGCGATAATAATGGATCAGGTTATGTATTTACAGGCCTGTCCCTTATGTATACTTACTAGATATGTTTTTGGATTAGTGGCAATTTCTGGGTTGCTAGGATATTTAATTAATAAGCAGTTTATAAGTGCTATATTAATTACAATTTCTTCTTTGATTGGATTATTCGTAACCTCAAGACAAATATATATTCAAAGCATGTCTTTGGATGAATTGGTCAACCTATCAGGTTGTGGAATGCCTTTTCATGCTCAAGTAGATTATTTTGGACTTATTGAAGCTATAAATAGAACGCTTGCCGGTGGTCCAAGTTGTGCTGAGGATGGGTGGAGATTTATTTTTAACTTTGCAGAGTATGGCTTTATATTTTTTGCGACTTACCTAATTGCTACAATTTTTAAGTATAGAGGTTTGATTAAATTAGCCTAACTTTGTAGCATAACTACATCTTTTTATCTTTCTAAACCCCTTTAATATAACAAATTTATAGATTATTGACTTAATAATGCTTTAATTTTTTAATACACTACATAATAATTCGAAATATTGCTAACGAATAAAATATTATAGGTACATAATTATCACCTCAACATATATAATTATTCCCCCCAAGTACCTATAATATTTGTTAGTAATATGAACACCCAACCAAATACCTCGGAAGCTCTAAGCTTGAGCAATGAAGAGCTTATACAAGAAGCTGTAAATAACGATGAGGGTGTTATTGCTTCTAATGGTGCATTTTCAACATCTACTGGAGAAAGAACTGGAAGAAGCCCTAATGACAGATTTATTGTTAAAGAAGCAGGAACAAAAAATCTTATTGATTGGGGTGAAATTAACAAGCCTTTTGAAGAAGAAAAATTTGATGCACTGTGGAATAAAGTTGAAACATATCTAGCTGAAAAAAATAGATATATTTCTAACGTTCATGTGGGTTCTCATGATGAGCATTATTTGCCAGTTAAAGTTACAACAGAAACTGCGTGGCATTCTTTATTTTCTAGACTTATTTTTGTAGCTACCGATGATTATAATCCGGCCAATAAGCAAGAGTGGCAGATAATAAGTGCTGCTAATTTTGTTTGCGACCCCTCTGAAGACGGAACAAATTCTGATGGTTGTGTGATTATAAATTTTGCAAAAAGAAAAGTTATTCTTGCTGGTATGAAATATGCAGGTGAAATGAAAAAATCTATGTTTTCCGTCCAAAATTTTCTACTTCCAGAAAAAGGTGTTCTGCCAATGCATTGCTCTGCAAATGTAAATTCTAATGGAAACGTAGCTTTATTTTTTGGTTTATCTGGTACAGGAAAAACTACGCTATCAGCTGATCCTAAATGTTCACTCATAGGAGATGATGAGCATGGATGGAGCAAAGGCTCAGTTTTTAACTTTGAAGGCGGGTGTTATGCAAAAACAATTAATTTAACTGAAGAAAATGAACCTGTAATTTATAAAGCTATCAAACATGGAAGTGTTATAGAGAATGTTTTTATAAATGAAGATGGTACGCCTGACTATAGTAATACTTCGCTTTCTGAAAATGGAAGATGTTGTTATCCAAGGTCTCACATTCAGGATGCTGTTGAAAGCAATGCAGCTGGCGAGCCTAAAACAGTTATTTTTTTAACTTGTGATCTTACAGGTCTTATCCCTCCTGTCTCATTATTATCTAAAGAAGCAGCTGCCTATCATTTTTTGAGTGGATATACAGCTAAAGTTGGTTCAACTGAAATGGGATCAGGATCTGATATAGAATCGACTTTTTCAACGTGTTTTGGGGCACCGTTTTTTCCGAGGCCTGCAAATGAATATGCAGACCTTTTAATGGAACGCATTGAGAGTTTTAATTCTAAGGTTTTTCTTGTAAACACCGGTTGGACTGGAGGGCCTTATGGAGTAGGGTCTAGATTTAAGATACCCACAACTAGAAGAATTGTTAACGCAATTCAGGATGGTGAGCTTGATAATGTTGAAACAACAACTGTTCCTGGATTAAATCTATCTGTACCCATAAAAGTTGATGGAGTAGATAGTGAATTACTAAATCCAATTAATACATGGAAAAATAAAGATGAATACGAAAAATATCTTTCAGAATTAATTACAAAATTTCAAGAAAACTTCAAAAAATTTAATGCAAAACCTGAAATAGTAAAAGCTGGTCCAGGGTTTAATGACTGATGCATTACTAAAAAGTAGATTAGAGAATTTAAAAGACTCAGGCTTCTTTAAAAATCTAATTATTAAAAGAGGTATAGAGAAAGAATTTTTTAGAGTAGATAAAGAGGGTGGTATATCTAAAAAACCTCATCCAGAAGCTTTGGGGTCTGCTCTTACAAATAAATTTATAACTACAGATTTCGCAGAGGCACAGGTCGAGCTAGTTACACCCACATTTGAAGATGTTAATGATCTTTATAATTTTTTATATTCTCTTCACGTATTTGTAGGACAAAATATTGATGATAATGAGATGTTATGGCCTTTTTCAATGCCTCCACAAATTGAAGATGAATCAGATATAAATTTGGGCTTTTATCACCAAAGCAACATAGGCCTGCTTAAACATGTATATAGAAAAGGACTAAAAGTAAGATATGGACCAACCATGCAATGCGTTTCTGGTATGCACTATAACTTTTCTATAAATCCTGATTCTCTTGCTTTTTTAACTAATTCAAATCACCAAGTTGATATTGATGAAGCCTATCTTGGATTAATAAGAAACTTTAAAAGATTGTTTTGGTTTGTCCTTCTAGAATTTGGTCAAACGAATGTAGTTGATAAGTCTTTTATTAATAATAGAGAACATAAACTAGAAAAGCTTAACTCTAAAGATATGTATCTTTTAGATGCAACGTCTTTAAGAATGAGTGATATAGGATATCAAAGTAAGGCTCAGAAAAATTTGAATATTAAATATAACTCGCTGTCAGGTTTTCTAAAAAAGATAAAGGATGCAATTACTGTTCCTTACAAGGACTTTGAAGCACTTGGTTTGTTAGATTCTAATGATGAATACCATCAGATTTCAAATGGAATTATTCAAATAGAAAACGAATATTATGATGCTATAAGGCCTAAAAGATCATCTTTAAATGGCTTAAGACCATACAATCTTTTAAAAGAATACGGAATTGAGTATCTTGAAGTCAGAGGTGTTGATCTATTGCCTGATGACATAACTGGTACATCAGTTCATCACATGCAATTTTTAGATATTATTCTTATTTATTGTTTAATCGATCAAAGTCCTAAGATATCAGATGATGAGAAAGAAAAAATTGATTTAAACGATTCAAAAGTTATTTATAAAGGAAGAGATAAAGATACAAATATAGATAAAAACAATCGTGTGGTAAATATCAATGAGGCAAGAAATGAAATAATTGATGATCTTAAGCTAGTTGCATCTTTTTTTGAGAATAGTGAATCATTCATAGAATCTATTGAGTATGTTATTGGCTCAGTAAAAGGAAAAATACCTGATAATAGCTTTCATTCAGATGGTGTTAAAAAAGCTAAAGAAAATATTAAAATTTTAAGATCTAATGGCTCATTAAATTTAGATGGTATAAAAAAAGAAGCAGAGTTATCATTAAATAAATTAAAAGAAATTCCAGAAAATACAAACGAAGAAATGAATGAATTCGTTAAAAACTACAACTTAAGGTTATAGGGGGAAATTATGAAAGCTTTACAATGTGTCGAGCTGGGCATGCCAGATAAATTACAAATTAATGAGGTGCCTGATCCTGAAATTCTACCTGGACATGTGCTAATTAATAATAAAGCTGGTAGTGTTAACTTTCCTGATGTTTTGATGATACAAGGGCTTTATCAATTTCAACCAGAACTACCTTTTACTCCCGGAGGTGAATCATCAGGTATAGTTGAAGCAGTCGCTGAAGATGTAAAAACTTTAAAAGTGGGTGACAGAGTATTTGCAATGACTGGTTTGGGGGCTTTTGCTGAAAAGATTGTAGTTCCAGAAACAGCTACTGTGAAAATACCAGACTCTATGAGCTTCGAAACTGCTGCTGCTTTACCAATGACGTATGGCACATCCCTATATGCTCTCAAACAAAGAGCGGATTTGAAAGAGGGAGAAACTTTATTAGTTCTTGGAGCGGCAGGAGGTGTTGGTCTTGCTACTGTAGAGCTTGGAAAAGCTATGGGAGCTAAAGTCATAGCTGCAGCATCAACTGAAGAAAAAATTAATCTTTGTAAAAAACATGGCGCTGATGAAGCTTTTATTTATCCATCAGGAAAGCTTGATAGAGATCAGCAAAAGGAACTCTCATCTAAAATAAAAGAATTAACAGGAGGCATTGGTGCTAACGTTGTTTATGATCCTATTGGTGATTCATATTCAGAGCCTTGTATCAGAGCTACTGCATGGGATGGCAGATATTTAGTAATTGGATTTGCAGCAGGTGAGATTCCAAAAATTCCAATTAATCTTGCTCTACTAAAGGGTATGAAAATTGTTGGAGTTTTCTGGGGAGCATGGGTTGGAATGTTTCCTGAAGAAAATAAAAAGAATTTTGAAGAGCTGTTTAAACTTCACTCGGATGGAAAAATTAATCCAGAAGTCTCTGATTCATTTAGTTTAGATGATGGTGCACAAGCAATTGCTCATCTTAAAGACAGAAAGGCTAAAGGCAAAGTAATTATTAAAATATAAAGATTACTGAGTTACCGATTGATAAGTCAAAGATAGTCTTGATAAGTCGAATGGAGGTCTAAATACTCCTGCAAATTCCCCATTTGGATTTAGCAGTATTATATTATTTACATGATTGTCCAAGTGAGAATGATCAGTCTCTCCTCCACTTGGCATTACATTATTCACAGATAGCTGTGTTGCAAGATTTATCAACATCGGCCTGACATTTGATACGCCAATAAATGCTTCATCAAAGCCCTTTGCATACTTATTAATCTGTTCTGGTGTATCTCTTTCAGGATCAATGGAAACCAGAACAAATTGTTTGTCTTCTAATGGAAAGTTTTTTTCTCTTAAAACTTTGACAAGTTTTGACATTTGATACATTGAGGTTGGGCACTCGTCAGGACATCTTGTAAATCCAAAATACATTAAAGTCCATTTTCCAATTAAGTCATCTTTTTTAAATTCAATATTATCTTCTGACAAAAAAGTAAAATCTGATATTTGCTTTGGAGTTTCAAAAAGAAAAAGACCATTGATTAAAAGTTCATTTTCACTCAAAACTCTTGGCGATGTTAACTTGTTAATGAAAAGGGCTAGAACCGTGAGTATAAAAACAAGAATAATTAGTATATTTTTCTTAATCGTCATTAGGCCACAATTATAAAATGATCTACCAATAAAGCTAAAAAAATTAAAAAAATGTAATAAATTGAAAACTGAAAAGTGCTCATCGCATCTTCATCATCGTCACTGTAATAAAGATTTATTGAGTAATATAAAAAGACTGAACTTAATATTAGAGCAGAAACTAAATAAATTATTCCAGACATCAGAACCACATATGGCAACAATGAGACTATGAACAAAATAATCGTATATAAAACTATTTGAAGTTTAGTAAATATTACTCCATGTGTGACAGGCAACATTGGAATTGATTCCTTGGCGTATTCATCCTTTCTATAAATTGCAAGCGCCCAAAAATGCGGAGGAGTCCATACAAATATTATTAGAACTAACAATAAGGCGTAAGGATCTATTGTATTTGTTACAGATGACCAGCCCAATAATGGTGGAGCTGCACCAGCAAGACCTCCAATCACAATATTTTGTGGGGTTGCTCTCTTCAAATAAACGGTATAAATAAAAGCATAGCCTATTAAAGATGCAATTGTTAGAACCATTGTTAATGTATTTACATATACATATAAAATTGTTGCGCCCAAGCCTCCTATAAACAAAGCAAACATTGATGCATGCATTGGTGACAGATCACCCTGAGGCAATGGTCTTTGATCGGTTCTTGTCATAGAGGCATCAGATTCACGATCAATTACCTGATTAATTGCAGCTGCAGAAGCTGCACAAAATGCAATACCAACTAAAGACACGATCAGATAACTGAAAGAACTTACAGATTTTTCTGCTAACAACATTCCTACAAAAGCGCATATCAACATCATGTAAACTACATTTGGTTTACAAAGTTGATAATAGCTTTTAAGAAGGGTCATTTCTTCCAGGCTAAGTAATTTACAGTAAATGTTGCTAAAAGAAGACAGGCTGCAAATAAATTATGAGCAATCGCCACGTATAGAGGTAAAACATATACAACATTAGTAATTCCCAGTGCTATTTGAGTTAGAAGAAGAATTCCGAGAGTTGAGGCAAGCGGAGCTGCTTCGGAAAACCATAGTCTAGACATAAGTATAAGAAATATAAACGTAACTAATATTGCTGAAACTCTGTGAGAATAATGTATGGCTACTCGCGCAGGATTGTCTAATAATCCATACAAATAGTTTGGGCCAACTTCTTGGTTTAAATTAAATCCACTCTTAAAGTCCATCTCTGGCAAATAAGTTCCTTGGCATGTTGGAAAATCTGCACATGCTAGAGAGGCGTAATTAGTACTAGTCCAAACTCCAAGAAATATCTGAAATATTAAAGCTAAAAATGCTACGCCAGCAATAGTTTTTAAATTTGAAATATTTATCTGGTTAAATATTTCAAAATTTCGAGATTTTAAATAAATAAAATAAAACAGAGTTAACGTGGTGAATCCTCCAAATAAATGCAATGTAACTATTATGGGTAAAAGTTTTAAGCTTACTGTTAAATATCCAAAAATGCCTTGGCAACATATAAAAAATAATAAAAATGACGACCAACCTTGTATTGATCTATCATTTGTCTTTCTAAAAGACAGATAAACGAGAAAGATTGCTATTAGACCAAGTCCTGCTGCAAAATATCTATGCACAACCTCAGGAATTGCTTTATTAATATCATATGGAAATAACGGATATCTACTTTCTGCTATAGCAATGTCTGCCTCGTTAATAGGAAAAACAACAAAACCATAGCATCCTGGCCAATCTGGACATCCAAGACCAGCATCTACAAGACGCGTCCATGCCCCCAATGCAATAACTACAAATGCAAAGCAAATACCAAAAAGAGACAAATTTTTAATTTGATTCATTAAATTAACACCTTCAAGTCTTTTAAAATTAATTTTGGGTCAGTATCTGGTAAAAAATACATAACTGCCCTTCCATATGGATCGATTACAAATATTGGATTTTCAATATTAAAATCAAGCGATGAATTTCTTTGTAAAACGTTTAACAATACCCCGTTTTTATCCTCGATAATTTCAACTCGTGGATATTGTAATTTAATATCTTTAAGATTGGGTTCAAGTAATTTATTTGAATAAAAAATTACTCTTTTAAGCTTATTGATATCTCTATTAAGTGCGACATTTAGTTGTCTTGCAAGGTATATGGATTCCTCGCTGCTATCTATATTTGTAACATATACAGATAATATCCATTTACCATCTTCAAACTTAATAAGGTCTTGTTTACCTTCTATATTTTTAAAGTCATTTAAATCAAAATAGCTTTTAAAAAATACGCCATTGTTTTTAGTGCCTTCTGGAGACATGCCTGATAAAAAATATAAGGTCGAGAAAGTAACAACCAGTATTGGTGTAAGCAACAAAACTGCAAGAAAAATTTTACTTCTCATTTTTTTTGTATCCGTACCAGACATACATGCCGCATAAAACTATAAACATTAAAAACCATTGAGCTGAATAACCATAATGTTTTACTGGCGTCATGTTTGTTGGATTAATTTTAATATATTCTAAGCTATATCTGCTTATTGGGTCTGCTAAAAGAATTAATGGATATATTGATTCATTGTACTCTTTTGATATTACATCAATATTCTTAGTTTGCGATATTTTTGGCCATTCACTAGACACTAGCTCGTCTGAGAGAACAAGCCCAAGTTCAGGTGATTCTAATATCCCGCTTACTCTTTCTTTAATATCCTTAATACTTATATTTGGTAAGTCTGACATATTTCTATTTCTTTTTATCCATCCTCTATCTATCAGGATTAGATCACCTGTTTCGTTTAGCCTGAAAGGTGTAAGCACTTTATATCCAGCAATACCTCCATTTATTACATTATCAATTAATATTTGATTGGCTCCATACCAAGTTCCTTCCACATATACTCTTTCCCATTTTTTTGAATCCTGTTTGATCTCTTGGGGTTCTATAACTGAGTTTTTATCGAATTCATCAAGCAATAATGTTTTTGCTTGTCCTCTTTCGATTTGCCACAATCCTAATGAGAAAAAAATAATTGCAAACGTAACAAAAAAAATTGTAATTCTTGCTCCTGGATTAAATTTATTTTTTTTCATATCTATAAAAGTATATATGCATTAAAATTTTATTATGATTACTACCTTAATTTATATCGTAATACCTCTGTTACTTCTTTCACTTGCTGGCGGTCTTTTTTTTCTACTTGTAGATAAGGGCGAGACAGGAAGAAAAAGAACAGTTTACTTGCTTGGTCTTAGAGTTTTCTTTGCTACAGTTTTAATCATTTTAATTGCAATTGGTTTATATACTGGCGAACTTGGTAACAGCGTTCCTTGGGAAGATTCCTAATTATAAAATATAAACAAATATAAATAGCATTAGCCAGACAACATCTACAAAATGCCAATACCATGATGCAGCTTCAAAGCCAAAGTGATCGTGTTGCTCAAAGTGACCTGCAAAAACTGATCTTGCAAGCATAATAGCTAACATAAAACCGCCCATCATCACATGGAAGCCATGAAAACCAGTAAGCATAAAAAACGTTGATCCATATATTCCAGAATTTAATTTAAGGCCATAATGTGCGTAAGCTTCATAATATTCAAGAGCCTGCAGTCCAACAAAAATTAAAGCCAAAAGAACTGTAACTCCAAGATATACATTAAACTTTTTTCTATTTCCTTTTTTTAAACCAAGGTGGGCTAAGTGAACAGTCCATGATGAACTCAAAAGAACAATTGTGTTCCACAAAGGCAGCCATAAAAGAGCCTTACTCCATCCTGGCCATGCCATGCTCTTGTCAGCCAAATCATACTCATTACCTTGATCCGGTGTGGTCATAACCGGCCATGAAGACTCAAAGGCTGGCCATAGTTCAATGGCTGTAATTGCTGCTCCTTTTGATCCTTCGCCAGCTAACCAAGGAACTGCTAGAGTTCTAACATAAAATAAAGCACCAAAAAATGCAGCAAAAAACATGACTTCAGAAAAAATGAACCATGCCATTCCGTATACATAAGATTGTTTTAATTGATTAGAATCTAGTCCAGCAAGATGCTCTTTTATTACTTGTCTGAACCAAAAAAACATGGTCAAAAATAAACATGCAAATCCTGAATATAGTATATATACAGAGTTGCTGGTTGGGTCATCTAAGTTATTTATCGTACTTGAAGCTCCCATAACCAATAGAAACAAAGAAACCGCCATAAAAATTGGAAATCTGCTTTGATCTGGAACGTAATAACTTCCCCCACTCATATCTGCTTTACTCCATCGCCATTTGATTATGAGCTAAAACCTCATCATCATAATCAGTTATATCAAAAATTGTATAAGATAAAATTATGTTTTTAATATTTGAAGGTAGTTCATTTGAAACCAATAGTTTGACTGGAAGCAGTGCTTCTTCACCTGGCATAAGTTCTTGCTGCTCAAAGCAAAAACATTCTAGTTTTTTTAGATGTGCAGCTGCATTTGATGGAGCAACACTTGGAACTGCCTGAGCAGTCATTTTTTTATCAGTTGTATTTTTAACGTAAAAAGTCGCGCCATGGTACTTGCCCGTTTCAATCTTCATAACTTGTTCGGATGGTTTAAATGTCCACGGCATATTCTCATTATTTGTAGATATAAATTGAATTGCTATAGTTCTACCATCATCAGTAACTAGCTCTTCAGAATATTCGGATTGAAAAACCTTTCCATTGATCCCTGTAACCTCACAAAAAACATCATAAAGAGGAACAAGTGCGAAGCCAAAAGCAAACATCAAAGGAACAGCCACAACTAATTTAATTAATGTTTTCTTAGCTTCTTTCTTCATCAATCAACCTTTGGTGGTGTTGAAAATGTATGGTACGGAGCTGGTGAAGCAACTGTCCACTCAAGCCCTTTGGCGCCTTCCCAAACTTGATCTGTTGCCTTTTTGCCACCCATCACAGTCTTGATAACAATAAATAAAAACAGTAATTGAGAGAACCCAAATAGAAATGCTCCAATACTAGAAACCATGTTCCAGTCAGCAAATATTAGAGCATAATCAGGGTATCTTCTTGGCATTCCAGCCAAACCAATAAAATGTTGTGGAAAGAATGTAACGTTTACACCTATAAATGAAAGCCAAAAATGAAGTTTGCCGAGTCTTTCGTCATACATATTTCCAGACCATTTTGGAATCCAATAATAAACAGCGGCCATGATAGAGAATATTGCTCCAGGAACCAAAACATAGTGAAAATGAGCAACAACAAAATATGTGTCATGATATTGGAAGTCAGCAGGAACAATAGCAAGCATCAATCCTGACAATCCTCCGATAGTAAATAAAACAACAAATGCAACTGCAAAAAGCATAGGCGTTTCAAATGTTAGAGATCCTCTAAACATAGTCGCTACCCAATTAAATACTTTTACACCAGTAGGCACCGCTATCAACATAGTTGCCCACATAAAAAATATTTCAGCTGCTAATGGCAGACCAACTGTAAACATGTGGTGAGCCCATACCACAAAAGAGAGGATTGCAATTGAAAGCATAGCCCAAACCATTGAAGAATAACCAAATAGTTGTTTCCTGGAAAAAGTCTCAATGATATGGGAGACAATTCCAAAGGCTGGCAGAATCATTATGTAAACCTCAGGATGGCCAAAGAACCAAAAAATATGTTGAAAGAGAACAGGATCTCCGCCACCAGCTGCATTGAAGAAACTTGTTCCAAAGTGGATGTCCATTAACATCATTGTTACTGCTCCGGCCAAAACAGGCATTACAGCTATTAACAAATATGCAGTTATTAGCCATGACCATACAAATAATGGCATTTTCATTAAGGTTACGCCTGGTGCTCTCATATTCATGATTGTTACAACCACATTAATTGCACCCATAATTGAAGAAGCTCCCATTATGTGAACAGAAAATATAAAAAACGTTACGCTTGGCGGTGCATATGTTGTTGAAAGTGGTGCATAAAATGTCCATCCAAAGTTAGGAGCTCCGCCCTCCATGAAAAGGGATGATAAAAGAATAAAGAAAGCAAAAGGCAATATCCAGAAACTCAAATTGTTCATTCTCGGTAATGCCATGTCTGGTGCCCCAATCATCATTGGAACCAACCAGTTAGCGAGTCCAACAAACGCCGGCATAACGCCACCAAATATCATGATCAAACCATGAAGCGTTATCATTTGGTTATAAAATTCAGGCTCAACTATTTGCATGCCAGGCTGGAAAAGCTCAGCTCTTATTATCATCGCCATTGCTCCGCCTATAAGGAACATTGCAAAACTAAACCATAAATATAGTGTTCCTATATCTTTATGATTAGTTGTGTATAACCATCTAGTGATTCCTTTTGCTGGGCCATGATCGTGATCGTCATGGTGATTCTCTATTACTGCACTCATAATATTTTCCTATATTAAATCTTTGGTTCCTTATAATCCACGATATCTTTGGGTATTACGATTTCTCCATCTCCCTTCTCAGCGTTACCCCATGATTGTCTTGTGTAAGTAATTACTGCCGCAAGTTCAACCTCTGAAAGATAGCTAAATGAATTCATGGCTGCTCCTTGAACACCTTCCATGAGAATTTCAATATTTCTATCTTTGTTATTCATGACGATGTCACTTCCTGCAAGCGCCGGAAATATTCCAGATATGCCTTGACCAGATGTTTGATGACAAGCAACACAATTTACTTCATAAATGCTTTCACCTCTTTCAACCAACTCAGCAGCCGTCCACTCTTTTGTTGTTAACTCAGCTAATTTGATTGCTTCTTGTTTTTTAGCAAAAACCCATTCGTCATATTCAGCTTGTTCAACAACTTTTACAACTATTGGCATGAAGCCGTGATTTTTTCCACACAACTCGGTGCACTTGCCTCTGTAGATTCCAGGTTCGTCGACAATAGTCCAAGCTGTGTTTACAAATCCAGGTATTGCATCTTGTTTAATTGCAAATGCAGGCAACCACCATGAATGAATTACATCATTAGCTGTTATTAAAAATCTTACTTTCTTGCCAGCAGGAATTACAACCATCTCATCAACTTCTTGTAAGTAATTTTCTCCCTTAGGAACTAGGTTGTATATTTCATCCAAATCAGTTGATAGGTTCGAAAAGAAGCTTACATCGTCCTCAAGATATCTGTATTGCCATTTCCACTGATATCCAGTTACTTGAATATTGATATCGCCTGCCTCATCATCATAAATTTTGACAAGCGTTTTTGATGCTGGAACAGCCATAGCTATCAGGATCAAAAATGGAATAATGGTCCAAGCTATTTCAAGCTTATGATTTTCATGAAACCTAGCAGGTACTGGATTCTTTTTCTTTGTATGAGCCCACATCGAGTAGAACATAACGCTGAAAACTATGACTCCGATTGCAACACATATCCAAAAAATTAGCATGTGTAACTCAAAAACTTCGTTACTTATATCGGTACTACCTCTAGTCATATTTAATGCAAACCAATCAGCTTGCATAAATGGTGAAACTAGCAAAAGTAAAGCTATAAGAAAGGTATTTCTCTTTAAAAAGCTAAGAAGATTAAATAACATTATCCGCCCAAATAAGTGTGTCTTATAATAATAAAATTTAGTTATAGTACATTATAAGCTATTTATATATATACAACCAAGTAAAAAAGCACTTTTTTGTGCTACGTATGATATATGTTTGAGGGTTTAATTTCTATCGATTTTCTTCCCTATTTTTTTTAAAATCTTCTAAATTGACCACCTTAATTTCATTGATGTTATCTTTAGATTTTTCTTTAGGTCTTTTTTCAACAAAATCACAATTAACACAATAAATTTCATCATCTGCAGGGTTAAGAGCAATAGTATCTTGTGATTTACATTCAGGACAGATTGCTCCAGCTATGAATTGTACAAATCGTTTCATTCTCTCATTTCCTCAAGATCACTAATAACACTATCTGTTTCAGGAAATACATCAAACCATTTTTCAAAAGAGAATGCTGCTTGATACACGAGCATCCCTATGCCATCAAATACATGTTTAGAATTTTCACTAGCCCATTTACAAAAAGGCGTTTCAGTTAAAGAATAATTCAAATCATAAAAGTAAGTATTAGAATTTGTAAAGATTTCTTCTATTGGCTTAAATTCGCCTGTTAATCCTGCTGATGATCCATTTATAACAACATCGAAAGCAGAATTTTGTTCTTCATGAAATAAGTCTATTTTTCCCATATTAGAAAATTTTCTAATCAGCCTATTTGCTTTTTCTTCAGTTCTATTAAATAAGGTAATACTTTTAGTGCTGCTTTTAACGACTCTATACAATACACTTTCTATAGCTGCTCCGGCTCCAATCATCAGAACTTTCTTATTTTTTAAATCAAAGCCTTTTGAATTAATATCGTTAATGAAGCCTTTGCCGTCAGTTGAATATAGTGAAAGTTCTCCATTTGATTTAACCAGTGTATTTACTGCATTTATATATTTAGCTTCTGATGAGATATTTCCATTAAGATTGGCAGCATTTTTTTTATATGGAAGAGTTACATTTAATCCTTTTGAATCTTTATCAGAGAAAAATTCTTTTATGAAGATTTCAAAATCAGACTCATCTACTTTATAGGGCAAATACTCAATATTAATATTTTCATTCCTTGAAAATCTTGAGTGTATAAACGGAGATAATGAATGCTCAATAGGCCGCCCAACAACACCAAGTTTGTATTTTTTATTCATTCCAATTTCTATTAAGATTTTTAAGTAGAGCTCTTTCCATTAATTTGTATTTTTTATTTTTTTTATACTTCCATTTAACCTCTGTTGGAAGTGAAGCTAAGATTGATTCAATTCTTCCGTTTGATTGAAGCCCAAATGACGTTCCTCTGTCATATATTAGATTAAATTCAGCATATCTTCCTCTCCTAATTAGCTGAAAATCTTTCTCATCTGAGGAATACTTTATTTTCTTTCTTTTAGTAACAATATCTAAATATGAATTTAAATAGGTGCTTGCAATAGAATTTAGCATTTTCAAACTATCGTCTAAGCTTAAGCTAGATAGATTATCAAAAAAGATACCTCCAACACCCCTTCTTTCTTTTCTATGAGGTATATAAAAATATTTATTACAATTCTCAGAAAATGACCTATAAAAATTTTTGTTATATTTATCAAGGGTTTCTTTTGCTGAGTTATGCCAATTAATATTGTCTTCTGAAAAAGATAAATAAGGCGTTAAATCATACCCGCCTCCAATCCACCAATCTTTTATGTTTTTATTTTTGTCTAATATTCCGAATAGACGAACATTCATATGACTAGTTGGAACATATGGATTTTTTGGGTGAGAGATCACAGAAACACCCATGGCTTGATAGCCATGATCAATTTTTTTGGCTAATTTTTTTCCAAGTGCGCTTGTAGGCATATTTTTACCATATATTGACGAGAAATTTACAGCACAATTATCAAAGAAATTACCATTAGATATTACGAAGGTTTTCCCTCCACCACCCTCAGGTCTTTTCCATGCATCAGATGAAATTTCTGCAGAAGATGAACCCTCTAGAAGTTTAAAATTTTTAATGATTAATGATTGAATTTTTTTAAAAGATTTTTCTAAATTTATTAACATATTATTCTCTAATAATTGCTCTAGATTCTAAATCAATAATAGTTGAAGGACTTTTATTATTACCTAATATTTCATCATAATATGCCATCTCTTCGTATTCAAAATAATTCATAATTTGGTTTGGATCATTAATATTTTCTTCACCAGATATGTTCGCTGATGTTGAAACAATAAAGCCAGAAAAACTTTCAAATAGATGTCTTATAGGTAAGTGATTACTCACTCTTAATGCTATTTTACCAGATGCATTTTTTAAATGAGGTGGGAGTTTTTCATTATATTTTATTAAGAAAGTATATGGTCCAGGCCAATGTTTATTTAAAAAAGTTTTATCTTCCGCATTTATTTCTTCTAAATATTTTTCAAATGATTGGAGTGATTTTACAAGCAAAATAAAGTTCTTTTTTTTATCTCTTTTTTTTATCTTAAAAATAAGATTCACTGCTTCTTCATTCAATGCATCACAACCCAAACCCCAAATTGATTCAGTTGGATGAGCTAGAATTTTTCCGGCATTTAACCACTCAACAGATGAGTTGATATTTAAAGAATTATTTTTCAATTATGAATTAAGTTTTTTGTCTTTTTCTAAAACTTCAGATCTCATTTTTTGTTTATATTCAACCAGCTTGTGTGCAAGATCATCATCACTAGTTGCAAGAATTTGAACTGCAAGTATTGCACTGTTTTTTGCCCCACTTTTTCCAACAGCTACTGTTGCAACAGGAACACCCGGTGGCATCATAGCAGTGGATAGCAAGGAATCAATTCCACCCATGCCACCTGATTCTATTGGAATACCTATTACTGGTTTTGTTGAGTGAGCTGCAACCGCTCCGGCAAGATGAGCTGCCATACCAGCCGCTGCTATAAAAACCTTACATCCGTTTTCCTCAGAGTTTTTTATTAGCTCCATTACATCATGCGGCGTTCTATGAGCAGACATGACGTTTTTGGTATATTTAACACCAAAATCATCTAATATTAAAAAACTTGCCTCTACAACAGGTAGGTCTGAGTCAGAACCCATTATAATTGCTACTTGAACTGTTTCATTTGTCATATTTATGTACTCTTAGATTGTTAACTGGATTATAATCCCGAAATTATAATAAAAAAAAAGAGAGAATGGCTAATAAATTAAAAATTTTAATATTTCCTGACCCTAGATTAAGAAAAGTTGCTGAAAAAGTTGTTAAATTCGACAAATGTCTAGAAAAATTAGCTTCTGATATGCTTGATACTATGTACGAGGCTAATGGAATAGGTTTAGCAGCAACTCAGGTCGATCATCACATTAGATTAATTGTTATGGATTTATCTGAAGCCAGAAATGAACCAAGAGTATTTATAAATCCAAGCTACAAGATTCTTGAAGGTTACAAAATGTTTGACTATGAAGAAGGGTGCTTGTCAATTCCTGGATTTAACGAGGTCATAACGAGGCCTGATAAAATAGAGCTTTCATGGCAGGATTTAAAGGGTAAAACACATGTGGATACCCCTGAAGGCCTATTAACTGTGTGTATACAGCATGAAATTGATCATTTAGAGGGTAAATTAATGGTTGACTATGTCAGTGCTTTAAAAAGAGATCGCGTAAGATCAAAACTTTTAAAAGAATTTAAAAGAAATTAAGTGATTATAGATGTGAATATAATTTGTTTATTTACAGAAAACTCTTATAAATTAGATAAATCTATAAATTATTTATCTAATGAATCAAATAAAACATTAAAAAAGAACTAATTAAATACTTTAACAAGATGGTGATATGAATATTTTATTTGCTGGAAGTCCTAAAAGTTCCTCTAAAATTTTAGAGTCTTTGTATAATGAATCAAATATAAACATTAAAGCAGTTATTACTCAGCCAGACAAAAAAGGAAAGAGAGGGAATAAACTTATTGAGTCTGCCGTAGCGAGTAAAGCAAAATCTTTAAATATTAAAACCTTTAAACCAGAACATTTAAATAACGATAGCTTGAAAGCTGAACTTTCATTGCTAAAGGTTGAATTTCTAATTGTTGTAGCTTATGGAAAGCTTATACCCGATTGGTTATTAAATTTACCGACAGTTTCTCCAATTAACATTCATTTTTCTATCTTGCCAAAATATAGAGGAGCGTCACCAATACAATCGTCAATTTTAAATGGCGAAACTTCTACTGGAATATCAATAATCAAAATAAATAGTAAACTTGACTCAGGTGACATCTATTCGGTCTTTGAACAAAATATTAATGAAAATGACGATAAAATTTCACTTGAAAAAAAATTAACTGAATTATGTAATGTGAATCTATTTAATATTCTTAAAAAAATTAATTCAAATGAATTGATTGCTTCATCTCAAGATCATTCAAAAGCGACTTATTGCAATAAAGTTGCAAAGCATGAATCAGAAATAAATTTTAATGATTGCAGCAAAGATATTATTAATAAATATAGAGCATATATTGAATGGCCAGGCATATTTTTCAAATACAAAAATAAGGTTATTAAAATACATAAAATTCAAAAAACTAACGAAAATAGTAGTGATGTTCCTGGGACTATCCATAAAATTGAAAAGACAGGATTGTACATAAATACAAGTGATAAGGTAGTAGTGATTACTTACTTACAATTCCAAAACAAGAATATTATTTCATCAAATGATCTTTATAATTCACATAGAGAATTTTTTTCATAAAAAATAAATTTATACGATAAGTCTTGCTTTATTTAAAAAGAGGTTTAATTTACACACTATGAAAGTACTAATTTTAGGTGCTGGTCGAGTTGGTGGAAGTCTTGCCACTGCATTAGTAAACAATAACTATGATGTTTCAATTGTTGATTTTGATAAATCTTCTCTTACTGCATTAGAGGATAAGTTGGATATTTTGACAGTAGAGGGACATGCTTCACACCCTCTTTCAATAAAGAAAGCTGGTGCTGACGAATCTACAACTGTAATT
Organism: uncultured SAR86 cluster bacterium; assembly: GCA_902547295.1. Lineage (GTDB taxonomy): Bacteria > Pseudomonadota > Gammaproteobacteria > Magnimaribacterales > D2472 > SAR86A. The sequence goes on from CACCNJ010000002.1 coordinate 97,398, forward strand.
GCAGTTACCTCAAATGATGAAGTAAATTTAATTGCTTGTCAGATAGCAAAAAATAGTTTTAATGTGAAGAAAACAATATGTAGATTGTCAGAAGACACTTATTCTGAAAACTTAGGTATATTTGGTGCTGACATTGTCGACATTGTTATTAGCCCTGAAGAAGAGGTTATGAACCATCTTAAAGAGCTCATAAAACACCCTGGGACAGAACAAATAGAAAAATTTGCTGACGGAAAAGTAAATCTTGTCAGTGTGAAGGCAAAAAAGAAGGGCAAGCTTGTTGGGAGAGAGCTAAAGGGCATTAAAGATGACATGCCAGATGCAAATGCTTTTGTTGCATCCATTTATAGAAAAGGAAAGCCCTTTATCCCTTCCGGTGAAACTATTATAAAAGAAGGTGATGAGGTCTATTTTGTATCCTCTGTTTCAAATATTGATCAAATTGTTAATGAATTTAGAGATAAGGTCGATGTTTATTCTAGGATAATGATTGTTGGAGGGGGAAAGATAGGATATTCATTAGCAAAAGAACTAGAAAATGATTACAAGATAAAATTAGTTGATTCAAATAAACAAAAATGTAAAGAATTATCAAAGAAACTTGATAAAACAATAGTCCTAAGTGGATCAGCAACTGATGAGGACCTCCTTAAAAGCGAAAATATATCAAATATTGATATTTTTTGTGCTCTAACTGACGATGATGAGACAAACTTAATGTCTTCCCTTCTCGCTAAAAAAATGGGGGCAAAAAAAACAATGATTATTTTAAATAATCCATCATATCTTGGTTTAGTACCAGGCTTTATTGACATATATATAGCACCCTACAGGCTAACCGTTTCTTCAGTACTTCAAGACCTTAGAGAAAGTGATGTTACTCAAGATGTATTATTAAAAATGGATACTGGGGCAGAAGCAATTGAAGGTGTTGTTCATGCAAATGAATTTACATCTAATTTATTTGGGAAGTCAGTAAAAGAAATACCCTTGCCTGAGGGTGCTTCAATTGGCGCAGTCGTAAGACATGGTGATCTAATAATGCCCGATTCTAATGTTGAGCTCTGCTTAAATGATCACTTAATTATATTTCTAGCAAATAGAGACATGGTTTCTGACATCGAGGTTTTATTTAAAACACAATAATGAATCCTAAATCAATATTAAACCTCTTTAGTATCTTGGTTTTATTTTTTAGCTTTTCATTTATTTTTCCTATTTTTATATCAATTATTTTTAATGACGGTGCCATCTATATTTTTTTAAAAACGTTAATATCGATAAGCTTGATAGGTATTGTTGGCTTAATGTTAACCAGAAATATAAATAATGAATTATCTCAAAAGGATGGTTTTGTAATTATAGTTATGTTCTGGGTTGTTCTTTCCGTTGCAGGCTCAATTCCATTTTACCTCAGCGGAATGAGCATAATTGACTCTTTTTTTGAGTCAATGTCAGGAATTACTACTACTGGAGCAACTGTTATTTCGAATATAGATGCCCTACCAGAATCTATTCTATTCTATAGACAAATGCTCCAATGGATGGGTGGAATGGGTCTTATAGTTCTTGCAATTGCTGTTATGCCATTATTGGGCATTGGCGGTGGTCAGATATATAAGACTGAAATACCGGGCGCTATGGGCGAACAAAGACTAACGCCAAGAATAAAGGAAACTGCTCAAGCCTTGTGGTCTATATATCTTGGACTTACTATTATTTGTGCACTTTTGTATTACTTGGGTGGCATGTCTTTGTTTGATGCAGCATCACACGCAATGTCAACAGTTGCAATTGGAGGATTTTCTACCCACAACGAAAGCATTGGATATTTTAATAGCACAACGATTGAGATTATATGCATTGTATTTATGCTTTTATCTGCATTTAGTTTTACGCTTCATTATTTTGCAATCTACAGAAGAAAGCCATTGAAGTACTTTTATGATCCAGAATTTAGATTTTTCTTATCAATACTGTTATTAGTTTTAATTGTTTCGTTTGTAATAAATTTACTCTCTAATTATGAAAATGGTCCTAGCTATAAAGAAATTGTTTTTCATTCAGTTTCAATGATAACGACAACAGGCTTCTCAATTTCTGATACTTCAAACTGGCCGCTATCTATATCCTTTCTTCTACTTATGGGAGCTTTTATTGGAGCTTGCTCAGGCTCAGTTGGGGGTGGAGTAAAGTCTTGGAGGGTTATGATAATGTTAAATCATGCCTACTCTAATATTATGAAGATAGTTCATCCTAATTCAGTAGTATCTTTAAAAATAGGTTCGAGAAGTGTAGATGATGAAATTGCAACATCTGTATGGGGCTTTTTTTCTATTTATGTAATTTCCTTTATGATACTTTTACTTGCCGTTTTAACCTCGGGTCTCGATTTAGAATCTGCATTTTCAGCAGTAGGCGCATGCCTTAACAATCTTGGTCCTGGATTAGGAGCGGTATCAGAAAATTATTATAATCTAGGTGCTTTTACAAAAAGCATTTTAGCTTTTGCAATGCTATTAGGAAGATTGGAGATATTTACATTGTTAGTAATCTTGACTCCAATGTTTTGGGCAAAATAACTATATACCACTGTATAAATTTTTTTCTTCAGGCAAGCTTCTTTTAAACCTTTTATATTCCCATGAATAATCAATTGGTCTTCTATTAATTAACTTTTCTATATCTTTATTTACAAGTTGTAAGTGCTTACTACTATCATAAATATCATTACTACAGTGTTTTATGGATACAGAAAGAAAACCATTAATATTTGAATTCATACAAAAATATATTACCGGACTATTAGTTTTTGATGCTAAATTTTGTACAAGTGTGGTTGTATATGCCAATTTATTATATAACTTGATATGCTCTCCTAAGCCTCTTTTGGGAACCTGGTCTGCAGCAAAACATATTACTTTTTTTTCTTTTAAGGCTTTGAAAATTGTTCTAACTCCAGAGATTGAGGTCTTAACACTTATTGAGTTATTTATTTGTCTTTTATTCTTTACAAATGTCTCAATGTATTTATTTTTAATCTCCTTATAAAGACTCACTGTTGATGTTTGCGAATTGATCCACGTTAGCAACATATCAACACTTCTGTTATGTATTGCCACACAAATTAAACCTTGATCTCTTAAAATATTTCTTTTTAATAAAAAATTGTTTTCAATTTTAAAAATTAAATTGTTTGATTCTGAAGATACTCTACCCCATGAATATATTGTTTCATACCCAGACATTATTGACTCTCTCATGCTTCTTCTTGATAACAATTCGATATTAGACAAACTTAGCTCTGGAAAAGCTATTTTAAGATTAATTTTTGTTATTTTATAAGACTTAGTAACTTTATATAGACGCAAATAAATAAATAAATCAATAAAAAAAACAAAGATAAATCTAGGAATGTAAGAAAGAACATAAAATAGTGCAAATATCATGATAATAATTTATAAGCTTGATATATAATCATAGAAGCATTAATTATACACAGATAATGTAAAAAATATGCCTCTTTATATAAGGGACAAATGTTAATTTTTATGGAGTTTAAAATTGCCAGCTAAAAATATGGAAGAATTAGTTTCTTTATGTAAAAGAAGAGGATTTATATTTCAATCTAGTGAAATTTACGGTGGTCTTCAGGGAATTTACGATTTTGGACCACTAGGTGTAGAACTAAAAAATAATATCAAAAACGCCTGGTGGGAAGCAATGGTTTATGAAAATGATGATATTGAGGGACTTGATTCATCTATACTTACAAACCCACTTGTGCTTGGGTATTCAGGCCATGAAGACACCTTTTCAGATCCAATGGTCGATTGTAAGTCATGTGGTCTTAGATTTAGAGCTGATCAAGTACCAAAAGAGTGCAAAACAGAGGATTTGACAGAGCCAAGACAGTTTAACTTGATGTTTAAGACAAATGTAGGTCCAATAGACGATGGTTCAAGCTTTGCATATCTGAGGCCTGAAACAGCTCAACAGATATTCACTAATTTTAAAAATGTCATTGATTCAACATCCAAACCAATTCCATTTGGAATTGCACAAATTGGTAAAGCATTTAGAAATGAAATAACACCGAGAAATTTTATTTTTAGAGTAAGAGAATTTGAACAAATGGAATTAGAATATTTTGTCATGCCAGGTGAAGACGAAAAATGTCATGATATATGGGTACAAAAAAGACTAGAATGGTGGAAAAACCAAGGTGTACCCATAGAAAGTATTGAGCTTTACGATGTACCCTCAGAAGAGCTTGCTCATTATTCTAAAAAAACTATTGATCTAATGTATAAATTTCCTCATGGCCTTGAAGAGCTTGAAGGTATTGCAAACAGAACTGATTTTGATTTGGGTTCACACTCTAAGAAGCAAAATGAATTAAGTATCGGGTCATCTGTAAAAGAAAACAAACACTCAAATAGTAAAATGGCAGTACAGGACAATTCTGGTAAATGGGTTGTGCCATTTGTAATTGAACCATCAGCAGGTGTAGAAAGAGGCTTTCTAGCAATATTAAATGAAGCTTATTTTGTTGAGGAGTTAGAAAATGATAAAACTAGGGTAGTCTTAAGACTAAAACCTCATTTGTCACCAATAAAGGCAGCTGTTATACCTTTAAAGAAAAACAACACAGAATTAGTTGAAGCTGCAAAAAAAATAAAGAATGAACTTCAAAAAATTGGTTTAGGAAGGGTTATTTTTGAAAATACTGGAAATATTGGTAAAAGCTACCGAAAACACGATGAGATTGGAACGCCAGTATGTATTACGGTTGACTTTCAAACGCTTGAAGATGAATCAGTTACAATAAGAGACAGAGACTCGATGGATCAAAAAAGGTTAGATATTAATGATCTTAACAATTATTTGATAAATTTAATAAATCACTGATATTGAAATATTTAGGTAATATAATTTTTAATATCATATTTTATATTAGTATTATTATCGTATCTTTTATTATCATTTGTTTATATCCGTTTATTAGTACTATATCTTTACAAAATATAGCTTCACTTTGGGTAACTGCAGTTCTGCATCTTCTTAAGTATTTATGCGGCGTATCTTGGAAGGTTAAAGGCATTGAAAATATTAAAGAAAATCCATGTATTCTTGTCTCAAATCATCAAGGCCAATGGGAATCATTTTATTTACAAACACTCTTAATTCCATCTTCAAGCATAATAAAAAAGGAATTGTTATTTATACCAGTATTTGGCTGGGCATTAGCATGCTTGAAACCTATCCACCTAAGAAGATCTAAGAAATATAAAAGTATGAAAAAAGTAATAAAAGATGGTGCTAAAAAGCTTAAAAAGGGCACTTCTATAATTATTTTTCCCGAAGGCACTAGAACAAACCCTAAAGACGGTATTAAAAAATTCTCAAACAGTTGTGGTTATCTTGCGGTTAATAATAGTGTCCCCATAATACCTATTTGTCACAATTCTGGCCTATATTGGAAAAATAAGAAATTTTTAAAACATAAAGGTGAAGTTAAAGTTCATATTGGAAAACCAATATATGGTAACGACCCAAAAATGGTGACAGAAGCAGCATATGATTGGATAAAATTAAAATTTAAAGAAATTCATTAAATATCTAACTCTTTTACAGACAAAGCATTAGCGTCTATAAACTCTCTTCTTGGCTCAACATCATCTCCCATAAGTATTTCAAATGATTCGTTAGCATCCTGAACATCCTTGATGTCGACCCTCATCATTCTTCTATTAATAGGGTCCATGGTTGTTGTCCAAAGTTGCTCAGGATTCATTTCACCCAAACCTTTATATCTTTGAACTTCTAGGCCTCTAGTGCCATTTTTTGAAAGTTTTTTGATAGCATCGTCTTTTTCAGATTCATCAGAAGCATAAACAAACTCCTTACCTTTAGTAATCTTATATAAAGGTGGTAAGGCGATATAAACATGCCCTTTTTCAACAATTTCATACATTTGCCTGTAAAAGAATGTTAAGAGTAGTGTCCTAATATGAGACCCATCAACATCTGCATCTGTCATTATTATTATTCTATGGTATCTTAAGTTATCAATATCAAAATCTTCCTTACCAATACCGCAACCAAGGGCTTTAATAAGTGTGCCAACTTCAGCTGAACCTAAGACTTTATCAATTCTTGCTTTCTCAACGTTAATAATTTTACCTTTTAAAGGAAGAATTGCTTGATTTTTTCTATTTCTTCCTTGTTTTGCTGATCCTCCGGCTGAATCACCCTCAACTATATATATTTCAGATAATGTTGGGTCTTTTTCTTGACAATCTGCAAGCTTTCCGGGCAATCCAGCAATCTCAAGCACACCCTTTCTCCTAGTCATTTCTCTAGCTTTTCTTGCAGCTTCTCTTGCTAAAGCTGCTTCAGATACCTTTCCAACAATACTCATTGCGTCTTTCGGGTTTTCTAGTAGAAATTCATTAAAATACTTACTAAAAAGTGTACTTACAACACTTTCTACCTCTGATGAGACAAGTTTTTCCTTTGTTTGTGATGAAAACTTAGGATCTGGTACTTTTACTGAAATTATTGCAATTAAACCCTCTCTTACATCTTCTCCTAGCAAATCAGTTGGAGTTTTCTTTGCATTTTCTTTTTTTATAAATGATTTTAGTACTCTTGTTAAACTTCCCCTGAAACCTGCCAAATGAGTTCCCCCATCTTTTTGGGGAATATTATTTGTATAACAAAGAACATTCTCACTATATGAGTCTGTCCACTGCATTGCTATTTCAACCCCCACATCATTTTCTGTTGCTGAACATTCAAATATTTCAGAGACTATCTGTTTCCTTCCTTTTAAATGTGTAACGTAACTTGAAAGGCCTCCTGTGTTTTTAAATTTTTTCGACTTGTCATTTTTTTTATCTTCAACATTAATAGCTACGCCAGCATTTAAAAATGATAACTCTTGAATCCTTTTATAAATTCTTTCAACTTCAAAATCTACGGACGTAAAAATTTTTTCAGAAGGGAAGAAAGTAATTTTTGTTCCAGTCTTTTTAGATCTCTTAACTTTTTTTAATTTTGCTTTTGGTTTGCCATCTGCGTATTCTTGGAAATACTCACCACCATCTCTATGAACTTCTAAAGTTAGTTTCTTTGATAAAGCATTTACAACAGAAACACCAACACCATGAAGCCCCCCCGAAACTTTATAAGAATTATCATCAAATTTACCACCAGAGTGAAGGGTGGTCATTATTAATTGCGCGGCTGATACTCCTTCTTTTTTATGAACATCAACAGGTATTCCTCTTCCGTTATCTTCGATTGTTACAGACCCATTTTTATTTATTATGACATGAATGTCTGAACAATAACCCGCCATTGCTTCGTCAATACAGTTATCTAAAACCTCAAAAACCATGTGATGTAATCCAGACCCATCATCTGTATCACCTATGTACATACCTGGTCTTTTTTTAACCGCTTCTAAACCTTTTAGAACTTGAATATTACTTGAGTCGTATTTGGCTTCCTTAGATTTTTTTGCCATTTTTTTATCCTAATTGTTCCACGTGGAACTTTTTAAACTCATTTAAACTAGCTATTATTTTACTACTAAAACAATCATCTATACAGGAAAAGATTGCTTGGGTTTCGATATGTTTAAGTGTCTCAATAAATAAGTTAAAAACTCTATCGTCAAGCTCAGACTTTATGTCGTCCACAATTAATGTTGCATTAATTTTATATTGTTTTTTTAAGACCTCGTGTTGAGACAAAGACCATAATATCGAGAAAAACTTTTGCTCACCTCTGGATAATATTTGTCTTGCATCAATATTATTTATTAGAAATTTTATATCAGATTTATGTGGTCCTTGTGTTGTAGATTTACGTTTTAGATCAATGTCCTGATTTTCTTGAAGAAGATCATTAAGATTTTTGTTATCGTCCCAGCCACTGAAAAAATCTATTTCTATTAGATTAAAAAAATCAAATACTGTGCTTGGCTGAATAAGATCTATTAAATAATAAAACTCATTTTTGGTTTTCGTAAAAAAATTTTTTCTCATATTATTCAATTTAATTCCCTCATCTGAGAGCTTGGTATTCCATGTATAAATATCTGATATGCGGTTATTTTTTAATATAGAGTTTCTTTGTTTTAAAGATCGATAATAAGAAAACCAGCACTCAGAAAAGGACTTTTCAGATATAAAAATAGACCTATCTAGAAGCTTTCTTCTAAAGTCTGGAGAAGCGTCAGCGAATGAAAAAGTATTATTATGAATCGGTGTACATGGAAATTCTTTAATAAGTGTACTTGTAGTTATTTTTTTATTATTTAATAAAACTGAGATTGGTTTGTTTTTGTTTTTTTCAATCTCAACAATATATCCTTTTAAATTATCAAACGCTTTTAAAGTAAATCTATCATTTTCATAATTGACAAGTGATGCCAGGTTAGAACTTTTAAAAGATTTGCCACTTGAGAAAATAAAAATGGATTCTAGTATGCTTGTTTTTCCAGAACCGTTTTTACCAAAGAAAAAATTTATGCCGGGTGACAGTTGTAAATCAACATTTTTAAAACACCTAAAATTGTTAATAGAGATTTTTGTTAGAGACACTTTTAGATAAGAAGTGGCATTACGACATATTTAAGATTTTCAGAATTTGGATCTGTTATTAAGCAGCTTTTTTCTGAACCAAAAAAATTAATTTCTATTTTTTCAGAATTAATAGTAGATAATATTTCTTGTAAATAATTAACATTAAAAGCTATATCAATTTCTTCACCTTGATATTCACATGAAAGATTTTCTTCACCCTGTTCCTTCTCAGGATTATTGGCAGATATATTTAAAGAATCTTTTTTAGTAATTATTCTTACTCCCTTATATTTTTCACTTGATAAAACACTAACCCTGCTTAGACTTTCTGAAAAATTTTTTCTATCAACAACTAAAAGTGAACTTTCACCAGATGGAATTACTTGTTCATAGTCTGGAAACTTGCCTTCAATTAGTTTACTAACAAAAGTAGTACCAGAAACATTTGCTGAAATTGAGGTTTGCCCAAGTTGAATCACAACATTTTCAGATTCGTCACCAACAAGCTTACCAATTTCATTAATAGATTTTCTTGGAACAATTCCGCATGTTGATTCAGGCGAAGCTTCGTTGAGTGATGAGGTTGCCATGGCAAGTCTATGAGCATCAGTTGCTACGGTGGTAATAACTTTATCATCTATCATCATATAAAGACCGTTTAAGTAATGACGCCAATCCTGATTACCCATAGCAAAAGATGTTTTAGTAATTAAATTTTTCAAATTCTGAGATGAAATATTAATTTGAGATTGAGCGTCCTCTGTTTCAAAAACAGGAAAATCTTCGCTTGGAAGAGTTAAGAGATTATACTTACCAGACTCGGTCTCTATTTTTAAATTATCCCCATCAAGAAAAAAATGAATTTCAGCCAGGTCTGGCATAAGCCTGCACAGGTCACTTAATTTTCTTGCCGGAGCAGTGGTTTTTCCACCGCTCTTGAAATTCGATATTGTTGAAGTTGTTGATATTTCACTCTCTAAGTCAGTGGCAGTAAGTTTTAGTGATGATTCATCAACCTCAAACAAAACATTTGATAAAATAGGCAACGTTTGTCTCTTTTCAACTACTCCAAGTGTTAGATTTAGTGATTTAACAACCTCTTCTTTGGTTATATAGAAATCCATTAGTTGGTTAGGGCCCTATTTAAATTTCTGTAGTCCTCTTCATGTGAGGGACTTTCTTTTCTTAATTCTTTGATTTTTTTACAAGCATGGAGAACGGTTGTGTGATCTCTTCCATTATATGCTTCTCCAATTTCTGGAAGGCTGTGGTTTGTAAGTTCTTTTGTTAATGCCATTGCCATTTGTCTTGGTCTTGTTATCGACCTGCTTCTTCTTTTTGAAAGAAGGTCTGAAAGTTTAATGTTGTAGTATTCTGCAACTGTTTTTTGTATATTCTCTACGCTTATCATTTTTGCGGAGATTACAAAAAGATCTTTTAGTGCATCTTTCACAAGAGCAAGGTCAACTTCTTGATTTGTAAATCTAGCATTTGCAACAACCCTCTTTAATGCTCCCTCAAGCTCCCTGATGTTAGATCTTATTCTTTGGGCGATGTATATTGCACAATCGTTAGGAAGAGAAATACCCATTGAGTTTGCCTTGTTTAGTAAAACCGCTGCTCTTGTTTCGAGCTCAGGTGGATCGATAACAACAGGCAGGCCCCAACCAAGTCTTGATTTTAACCTTTCTTCCAAGCCATCAATCTCTTTCGGGTATTTATCACATGTTAATATCATTTGATTGTTTCTATCCAACAAAGCATTAAAAGTATGAAAAAACTCCTCTTGAGACTGCTCCTTGCCAGCAAAGAACTGAATGTCGTCAATCAAAAGAGCGTCGGCATTTCTATAAAATGATTTGAACTCATTCATTGCGCCTAATTGAAGTGCCTTCACCATATCGGACACAAATTTCTCTGAATGAACATAAACAATCCTTTTTTTTGGTTCGTTTTTTAGAATCTCATTACCAACAGCATGCATTAGGTGTGTTTTTCCCAAACCAACCCCGCCATAAATAAAAAGCGGGTTATAGTCTCCTTTTGGATTGGCTGCGACTTGTTTGGCTGCAGCTAAAGCAAGGTGATTTGACTTTCCCTCAACAAAACTATCAAAAGTATATCCGTCAACTAGTTTTATTTCTGAGTTTTGGTTGTTTTTATATTTATCAATAAAGGTTTCTTTTGTGAGCGTTTTAAATACAAGATTTATGTTTGACTTTGACTGTGCTTTAACAATTTTTTTGATTTCTTTGGAATAGTTTTTTTCTATGTAGTCTAAAATAAAGTCGTTAGGTGCAACGAGCTCTAGGGTATTTTTATCTATTTTTGCCTTTAATGGCCTAATCCAGGTGTTGAAATCTTCTTGAGAAAGGGTATTTTCAAGCTTTTCAGAACACTTATTCCAAAGTTCCAATTATTATCTCCTATTTGATTCATAGTCTATTAAAAAATCCACAAGATATCTACAGAATAAATATAGGAATTTGTTGTGGATAACTTGTATATAAAAAAAATTGTGTTTTACAGCAATTTTTGTGGTTTTAAAAACTTATTGCGCTATAATCCTCATCACTTTTAGCATTAGATATTATGAAGAGAACTTTTCAACCAAGCAACTTAAAAAGAAAAAGAACCCATGGTTTTCGTGCGAGAATGTCAACCAAGGCTGGAAGAGCTGTTTTATCCAACAGAAGAAAAAAGGGTAGAAAGGTTCTTAGCGCTTAATTTGTCCAATTCCAATCAACAGTTTGCCTCGCTTGAGTGTTTATATTCCTGTAAATTTTTTAGAATATTTTATAAGCGATCAAAAAATAATGGTCTTGAAATATCAATCTCGAAAAAGTTTTTTAGGCTTGCGGTTGAAAGGAATAAAACAAAAAGAAGGATAAAAGAAATTTTTAGAAAATTATCAATAGATATGCCAAAAGGAATTTTGGTTTTTTCTGTATTTAGGCCTTTTGGAGAGTTATCATATGAGGAGGCGGTGATGGAGATCTCTTCAGCCGCGAGATCTATTGCTGATAGTATGGATAAAAAATGAATATAAGAAGTTTTTATTTGGCTCTGATTGTTTTTCTTTCTTTGGCATTGTTGTATGAATGGAACTCAGAACAAAAATCAAAATCAATTAAGCAGCACCTTGATATGGTTGGGTCTTCCTCTTATGGAGATGATGGTAGGTTTGTTTCAATTGAAAACGATGAACTTTCGTTGGTTGTTTCAATATCTAATGGCTCTATTGTTGAGGCGAGGTTAAAAAAATATCCTGTTGAAAATGTAAGTGGTTCTATGGGATTTAGGGTGTTTGGGTCTTCAGAGTCTTCTGCGTTTCAATATTATTTTAAGAGTGGGTTTACCGGAATCACCCCGGTTTATGAGGTTTCAGAGAGGGGTGATGATTATGTGGTTTTATTAGATCCAGAGCTTGGTGTATCTAAGGAAATATCTTTTTCTGATGCTAGTTACGAAGTAAGTGTTTATGATTCAACGGCTAGTGGGGTTAGTGGAAAGTCGTTTGCGGGTTTGTATCGTTCTGAAGGAAGGGCTCTTGATTTAAAAAGAGGCGCTCTTGAGGGTGGAATGATGAACAACAGCTCTTATGAGGGTGTTGCGATAAGCACAGAACTTGACCCTTATTCTACATCGAGGTTAAGGTCGGTTGATGAGCCCCTTGAGGTTTTGTCAAAGTCTGGTTGGGTAGCTTTTGTTCAAAAATATTTCTTTGCGGCGATTATTGGGTCAGATGAATATATTTATAATTATTATGTTTTTCCAAAGGAGTCTGGGTTTTACAGAATGGGTTATACAGTAGAGGGCTCCTCAACAAGCAACTTAGTTTATGGTCATGAGCATAGGCTGTTTATTGGCCCAAAGATTAGAAAAGATCTAATGGAAAGAGCTGACAATTTAGAGCTAGCAATTGATATGGGTTGGTTTTGGTTTTTAGCACAACCCATGGTGTTTGTGATGGATTTTATTAATGGATATGTTAATAGTTGGGGTTTAACAATAATTATATTTACTATATTGATTAAGTTGTTGTTTTGGCCTGTTACAGCTAAAAGCTTTAAATCTATGGCTGCGTTAAGAAAAATCACTCCAGAGCTAAATGAGATAAAGGAGAGATATAAAAATGATCGCCAGACTGCTGGAACAGAAACAATGAGGCTTATGAAAAAAAATGGCGCCAACCCTCTTGGGGGGTGTTTGCCTTTATTTATTCAAATGCCTTTTTTTATAGGGTTCTTTTTTGCTCTGAGAGAAATGGTTGAGCTGAGGTTTAGTCCCTTGGTTTTTTGGACAGACCTTTCTGCTCCCGATCCTTATTTTGTTTTACCTGCGGCGTTTGGTCTGCTTATGTTGTTAACACAAAGACTTAACCCGCAACCAGCTGGTATGGATCCTACCCAGGCGCAGGTTATGAAATATATGCCAGTAATGTTTTCAGTTTTCTTTCTGTTTTTTCCTGCCGCTCTATGTTTATACACTGTTGTCAACACGGGGGTTCAACTTTTGCAACAAACCTATTTATATAAACAGCATGGGGCTTTGGGTTCGGGTCAAGGGCCTGGTGCGTTTTAGTCGTGTCGGCGGTATTTGCTTTAGCTACACCACCAGCTAAATCAGCAATATGTGTTTTTAGGGTTTCGGGTGCTGGTTGTCATTCTGGGCTTAAAAAACTCATTAAAAATAAAGGTTTTGAAATTGGTCGTTTTCATGTCAGGAGTTTTTATAATAAAAATGTTTTAATTGACAGGGCTGGGCTTGTTGTTTTTGAAGGTCCTAATAGTTATACCGGTGAAGATTCTTTTGAGGTTTATGCACATGGGAGCCTTGCTGTTATGTCTTCATTTGTTTCTTTGTTTAAAAGCGTTGGTTTTGATGAGGCGGCTAGGGGTGAGTTCACTAAACGAGCTTTTTTAAATAATAAAATGAGTTTGAATGAAGCTGAGGCTTTAGGAGACCTTATAGATGCTACTGACGAGAGGGGTGTTTTGTTGTCTGGGGGTTCTTTGTTCGGTGATATGTCTTCAAGCATATCTTCTTTTGCAGATGAGATTGATCGGATTAGGGTGCGGGTAGAGGCTGAAATTGATTTTTCTGATGAAGGTAATGAATATATGGATCGGGGGTTGGTTGATGATTTGAGCAGCCTTATAAACAGGTTTGAGTCTTTTATATCTGGATGTATTAATAAAAATATGTTTTCTCAAAAAAATAATGTTCTTTTGGTTGGTCCTGTTAACTCGGGTAAGTCTTCTGTATTTAATAGGCTTCTGGGTTTTGAAAGGGCTATTGTTTCAAACACCCCTGGAACAACTAGAGATATTATTAGCAGTGAGCTTTTTTATGAGTCAAATGTATTTTCCATACAGGACTCTGCTGGTATAAGAGAAACTAATAATAAAATTGAAGGCGTGGGTATTGATTTGTCTTTGTCTCAAATTAAAAGTGCGGATTTAGTAATGGGGGTTTTTGATTTGTTTGATAAGGCTTTAATCAAAAGTTTTAAGGATTTAGCAAAGAACACATCTTTTATATCTGTTCAAAATAAAACTGATATTAATAAAAAGAACTTAGAGTGTTTTGATTGTTGTGTTTCGGCTAAAACCGGTGATGGTTTTGATGATCTAAAAAAATTAATCTTATCTTCTTTTAATAAGGGTGTTAAAAAAGATGACTATAAATTTATGATAAGAGATAGGCATAATAAGTTGTTTCAGGATGTTGTTAAAAACTTAATCTCTGCTCAAAAAGGTTTAAAAGAGAATTTATCTTTGGATTTGGTTGCTGAGGACCTTAGGTTGGCAAGATCGTGTCTTGATGAGCTTGTTGGTGAAAAATTTTCTGATTCATTATTGGGAGATATATTTAGTAATTATTGTATTGGTAAATAGGTTGTTATTTATTTGTTAATAATTTTGTATTGTTTTTTTTGCTAACAACTTGTTAAGTATTTGTTACATGTTTCTAAACAAAGCTTAACCGTTTTTATAAATTAAAAAATCCTATATAAAGAAAGGGTTTGCAGGGGTTTTTAACATAAAACGATCAACACAATAGAAATAACAAAAAGTATATAATATAGATATTAAAGTTTAATTATTAATGAACAAATACGATGTGATAGTTGTTGGAGGTGGTCATGCCGGGGTTGAGGCAGCATACGCTGTATACAGATTAGGTATGTCATGCGCTCTTGTCACCTTTAACAAAAATGCCATAGGTCAGATGTCTTGCAATCCCGCAATTGGGGGTTTGGGTAAATCACATATAGTCAGAGAGATTGATGCTATGGGTGGCTTGATGCCAACAGCCACTGATATGTCAGGTATCCAATATAGAACACTTAATACAAGAAAAGGAGATGCGGTTCAGGCTTTAAGGGTTCAGTGTGATAGAGATCTTTACAAAAAAGCAGTTCAAAAAATACTAAAAAAAACAAATATCGATGTATACGAAGATGAGGTTGAGGATATTTTAATTAAAAACAATAAAGTAACCGGGGTAATAACAAGCAACCAAATCATATTAGCAAAAAGAACCATCTTAACCACAGGTACATTTTTAAACGGAAAGATGTATGTAGGAAATGAAGTAACCAAAGGTGGAAGAATGGGTGATGGAACGGCTATACCACTATCTGAAAAACTTTATTCACTAAAACTACCCATGGGAAGATTAAAAACAGGAACCCCAGCCAGGATAAAGCTTTCAAGCATTTCAACATCCTTCATGGAAGAGCAGCCCGGTGAAAAACCTACGCCATGGATGTCCCTATACAACAGACCAAAAAAACATCAAAAACAACTCTCATGCTTTATAACAAGAACCAATAAAAAAACCCATGAAATAATAAAAGAAAACACTCATTTGTCAGCTATGTATTCTGGAGATATTGTAGGAATAGGGCCCAGGTATTGCCCATCAATCGAAGACAAGGTAAATAGATTTAGTGACAAAGAAAGCCACCAAATATTTATTGAACCCGAAGGCATAAACAAAAACCTAATATATCCTAATGGAATATCAACAAGTCTGCCCAGAAGGGCACAAGAAGATTTTATACGCTCTATTAAAGGTCTCGAAGGGGCGATCATAACCGAGTTTGGCTATGCTGTAGAGTATGATTTTGTAGACCCAAGAAACCTAAAAACATCATTAGAAACAAAGTTCCTTAACAATTTTTATTTAGCGGGACAAATAAACGGAACAACAGGATATGAAGAAGCCGCCGCCCAAGGTTTAATAGCCGGCCTTAATGCTGTGAGATCAATTCAAAAAAAACAACCCATGGTTTTAAAAAGAAGCGAAGCATATATAGGAGTTTTAATAGACGACCTAACAACACACGGAATTACAGAGCCCTACAGAATGTTTACAAGCAGAGCAGAACACAGACTTATGCTTTCTCAAAACAACGCAGAACAAAGACTTTTAATAAAAGCGTTTAATGCTGGGCTTGTAGATGCCGAAAGAAAAAACAGTTTCACAACCAAAGAAGTGGAATATAAAGAATTCCTAGAAGCAATAAAAAAAATCAAAACAACGAAAATCATAGACAGAAAAAACAAAACACTAAAACTAAACGAAAGCAAAAACGTCTTTGAGCTTTTAAAGAGAACAGATATTGATACAACAAAAATTTTTAAACCAAAAAAGAAAGACAGAAACCTTTATAAAAGAGCCGCAACCGAATCAAAGTACATTGGCTATGTTGAAAAACAAAAAAGAGAAATTAAAAAAACACAAAAACAAAACAACAAAAAAATACCCCAAGACCTTAAGTATAACAACATACCCGGACTCTCCAACGAGGTTAAAGAAAAACTTATCAAACATAAACCCGAAACCATAGGGCACGCATCAAAAATTGAAGGCGTTACACCAGCAGCAGTAAACCTTATATTGATTCAAATAAAGAAAAAAGAAATTTTAAAACAACATGCCTAAAGTCTTTTCAGACGAACAAGAAAACAAAATAAAAACATTTATAAACCTTGCTCTAGACTTCAACAAAACCCACAACATTTTTTCAAGAGAATCCTATGACGAGGTATATGAGAACGATATTTTAGACTGCCAGCCACTAATTAATTATATAAAAAAGAATGAAAGCGTATTAGATCTTGGTTCGGGAGGGGGCTTCCCAGGAATACTATTATCAATAATAAAACCAGAAAACAAAATAAACTTATTAGAGAGCAATAACAAGAAGTGCTATTTTCTAAAAAAAGTATCCTACGAGCTGAACCTAAAGAATACAAAAATAATTAACAAAACAATCACCAAAAAAAACAAGCTAGGCAAGTTTGACATCATTACCTCAAGAGCTTTTGCCACTATTGAAAAAACAATAAACCTCACAAAAACAAACACTCACGAAAACACAAAATACCTTTTACTTAAAGGAAAAGCATCAAATATTAAAAAGGAGCTAAAAGATATCGACAAAAATATGCTCAGATATGAAATAATCAATCAAGATACAACAAAAGAAAGAAACATAGTTTTATTAAGCAAAGATGAATAAAGTAATTGCAATTGCTAACCAAAAAGGAGGGGTTGGCAAAACAACAACAGCAGTTAACCTCGCCGCAAGCCTGGCCGCAACCAAAAGAAAAGTATTATTAATAGACCTTGACCCACAAGGGAATGCCACAACCGCGGCAGGTATTAAGGAAAACGCCACCACAAACCTTTACAACCACTACTTTGAAAATACCTCAATAGAAGACTGCGTCTATGAAAGCAGCGACGGTTATAAAATTATACCTGGAGGAGAGGAGCTCATTGCCCTCGAAATAGCAATAAGAAATGATAACAAACAAGGTTTCATGTCTAAAAGCTTAGAACCAATTTCTCAAAACTATGACTATACAATTATTGATACACCCCCGACCCTAAACCAACTTACTATCGAGGGTTTGTTTTGTGCCTCTGGAACGCTTATCCCACTTCAGTGCGAATATTACTCACTCGAAGGAGTAACAGGGCTTATGAATACTATTGAAACAATATCAAACAAAAATATGTCATCAAACAGGATCCTTGGGATAGTAAGAACAATGGTGGATATGAGAAACAACCTTGCAAAAGAGGTTTCTGATGAGCTTGAAAAACACTTTGAAAGCTTGGTGTTTAATACCCTTATTCCCAGAAATGTAAAACTGGCCGAGGCCCCAAGTCATGGAATATCTGGTATAAAATACAAACCAGATTCTTATGGAGCAAGAGCATATTTAGCGCTAGCAGGAGAGCTTATTAGAAAGGTGGAGTATGTCTGAAGAAAATAAAACACTAAACAAGGGACTAGATGCGCTTTTGGGACAATCTAATACCAACCAAAGATCTGTAAAAGAAATAGAAATATCAAAAATTAAACCAGGTAGGTTTCAACCAAGATCAAACTTTGATAATGAAAAGCTTCAGGAATTAACTGAATCGATAAAAAAACAAGGAGTTCTTTCACCCATTTTAGTCAGAGAGCTTGGTCTTAATGAGTATGAGGTTATTGCTGGCGAGAGAAGGTTAAGATCATCAAAAATGGCGGGACTATTAACGATACCTTGTTTGGTAGATCAAAAAAAAGATCAAGACGCCCTTGTGTCGGCCCTTATAGAGAACCTTCAAAGAGAAGACCTTAATCCTGTTGAAGAGGCAAGAGGTCTTGATAGACTAAAAAGAGAGTTTGGACTTACACAAGACGAAGTGGCGTCTTCAACAGGCAAAGCAAGAAGCACAATAGCCAACTCACTTAGAATATTATCTTTACCAACATCGGTTCTTGATTTGCTTTCAGAGGGAAAAATTGAAAAGGGACATGCAAAACTTTTAGCATCAATGCCACCCTCTGATGCGGAAAAAATGGCAAGAAAAATAATTAAGGAAAGATTGACCGTAAAAGATCTCAGTAACGTTTCTTTAAAAAAACAAATCCAAAAACTCACCAAAATCCAAACAAAAAGATACCGATATGTTGAATATAGAACAAGAGATGTCTGAATCATTTGGACATAAGGTTGAAATAGAAACCAAGAATAAAAAATCTGGAAAAGTAACTATTTTTTACAAAAGTCTTGATGAACTTGATAATATTATTGCAAAGATAAAAAAATAACTGACAAACAACTTGTTTATCAATGATTATGTTTCTATAATTCTCGCCAGAAAAAATATATAAATATATCCCAAAGCCTGAGTTTGAAAAATATTAATATTAGTAAAAGAATTAAGATAATTTTGTTGTTAAATCTTGTGGTTTTTACTCTCGGAACGCTTGCAAATACTTATTTTGCAATTATTGCATCTGGTTATATTGCATCAATGTTAATGATTTACTTTTTAGGAACCAAAATTAAAGACTTTATAGTCAATGTTGGTTACATATGGATTTCAAAATGGACGGTTTTTATTATTTTCTTAACACTTACAGGTGTTTATTTACCTGATGCTTTCTTGTATTCTTTACTTATGTTTATTGTGTTTAATATCACCATTAATCCATCAGATTTTATTAAAGAAAAAGGCGCTCAATAATCATGGCATCTGAACTAACCACAGAATCATATATCAGCCACCATTTAACCAATTTAACATGTGGAAAAACTTCTGAAGGTTGGACTTGTGACCCATACAAGGTTGACCAAATGGGCTTTTGGGCTTTTCATGTTGATTCTTTGTTTTGGTCAATTGGTCTTGGCGCTTTATTTGTTTTTGTTTTTAGAAAGGCTATATCAAAAAACTCTGATGCTAGTGTTGCACCAAGTGGAATGCAAAATTTTGTTGAAATGAGTATTGAGTTTGTAGAAGACAACGTTCAATCACTATTTGGATCAGTAAAAAATACACTCATTGCGCCATTAGCATTGACTGTTTTTGTATGGATATTGCTTATGAATCTTATGGATTTGGTTCCAGTAGATTTTTTACCGGTGCTTGCAGGGCATGTTGCATATGCAATTGCTGGTGATGCTGTAGAATGGATTAAAGGCCCAGAGTCTCTTTATTTTAAAGTTGTACCAACCACAGATCCAAATATAACTCTGGGAATGGCCTTTGGAATTTTTATTCTCACCATCTACTACAGCATAACAGTTAAGGGATTAAAGGCCTTTGTTGCTGAACTTACACTACATCCTTTTGGCAAATACATGATACCAATCAATTTTGTTTTAGAAATGGTTAACTTTATTGCAAAACCAATATCGCTCGGCCTAAGACTTTTTGGAAATTTATATGCAGGCGAAATGATTTTTATCTTAATTGCATTAATGTTATTTTTTAGTAGCATACCAATTGGAGTACTTGGATTTGGTTTGCATCTGGTTTGGGCGCTTTTCCACATTTTAATTGTGGCATTGCAAGCATTTATTTTTATGGCGCTTACTATTGCATACTTAGCAATGGCGCATGAAACTGAGGAGCATTAATCCTCAAATTATAGGAGAAAAAAATGGAATATAGTATTTTAGCAGCCGGAATTACCATGGGTCTTTCAGCTATTGGAGCTGGAATTGGTGTGGGAGTTTTAGGTAGCAAATTTATTGAAGGTATTGCAAGGCAACCTGAGTTAGCACCCTTTCTTCAAGGAAGATTTTTTTTGATGATGGGATTAACTGATGCGGTTCCAATGATTGGTGTTGGCCTTGGAATGTACATGTTATTTGCAATATAAAAAGTATAGAAGCTAAAAAATGAACATAAACGCAACCTTAATTGCCCAAGCAGTTGTAATGATTGTATTTGTAGCAATCTGTTGGAGATATATTTATCCTCCTATTCTCTCAGTTATGAAAGAAAGAGAAAAAAGGATATCTGACGGTCTTGAGGCTGCAAAAAAAGCTGATGATTCATTAGAAGAAGCCAAGCTTGCCTTTGATAAAGAACTCAATCAGGCAAAGGCCGAAGCAGCAGAAATTCTTGATAAAGCAAATGCTAGAGCATCTCAAATTGTAAGTGATGCTGCATCTAAAGCAGAGGCAGAAGCTGAAAAGATACTAACCTCAGCATCAACAACAATAGAAAATGAAACCAATAAAGCTAAAGAGGAATTGAGGCAGCAGATGTCAGACATAATAATTGATACCACTCAAAAAATTCTTGGGGATGAGATATCAAAGGAAAAACATGAAGAAATCCTCAAAAAAGCTGCTGAGGAATTATAAAAAATGATTGAGTTAACGCCTCTTGCCAGACCATATGCCAAAGCATTATTTGCCTCGGCATTAGAATCTAAAAACATTGACGAAATGGCGTCTGAGTTAAAAACTATGGCGCTAGCATCAAAAACCGATGGTGTAATTAATACCATTGAAAATCCTGTCTTATCAAGACAAGATGTTGTAACTGTATTGGTTGATATATTTGATGAAAGTATTTCTGATACCTCAAAAAAGCTAATAGAAATATTATCAGAAAATAAACGCCTAAATCTTCTCGAATCAATCTATATAATTTATCAAGAACTTTTAGAAGAGCATAAAGAACAAAAATCAGTAGAAGTTTTTGTAGCTGTTGATCCTGGGGAAGAGGCCAAACAAAATATTGAAGACAAATTAAAATCAACCTATGGCAAAGATGCCAATATTTATTTTTCTAAAGACCCATCAATGATGGGCGGCCTATCAATAAAGATAGGAGATGAGACATTAGACCTTTCCATTAAAGGTAAGGTTAAAAAACTTATAAACCAATTAAATTTTTAAGGTGAAAATATGAGCCAATTAAATCCATCAGAAATTTCCAGCGTTCTAAAAGAGAAAATTGCTGGCCTTGATCTATCAGCTGAAAGAAAAAATGAAGGCATAGTTGTAAGTGTCTCAGACGGTATTGTAAGAATTCATGGTATGGGTGACGTCATGTATGGTGAGGTTATTGAATTTGAAAATGGCACAAAAGGAATGGCACTTAACTTAGAACAAGATTCTGTTGGCGCAGTTGTTCTTGGTGATTATCTTGAAATTATTGAAGGTCAAAAAGCTGTTTGTACTGGAAAAGTTTTAGAGGTGCCTGTTGGGGAGGCAATGCTTGGTAGAGTTGTAAATACATTGGGTGCACCTATTGATGGTAAGGGTGAAATTAATGCTGAACACTCCTCACCAGTTGAGGTTGTTGCTCCTGGAGTTATTGCACGTCAGTCAGTAGATCAACCCGTTCAAATTGGCTTAAAAGCTGTTGATGCTATGGTTCCAATTGGAAGAGGCCAAAGGGAGTTAATTATTGGTGACAGGCAGACTGGTAAAACAGCTGTTGCAATTGACGCAATCATTAATCAAAAGGGTACAGGCATTAAATGTATCTACGTTGCTATTGGTCAAAAACAATCAACTGTTGCTAATGTTGTTCGAAAACTAGAAGAGTATGGAGCTATGGAGCATACCATTGTTGTTTCAGCCACAGCTGCTGATCCAGCACCTATGCAATATTTGTCAGCCTATGCTGGATGCACAATGGGAGAATATTTTAGAGATAAAGGGGAAGATGCTCTAATAGTATACGATGACCTCTCAAAACAAGCTGTCGCATATAGACAGGTATCATTGCTTCTTAAAAGACCTCCAGGAAGAGAGGCATATCCTGGAGACGTATTCTATCTTCACTCAAGGTTGCTTGAGAGGGCTGCGAGAGTAAATGCCGAATATGTTGAACAAGTTACCGGTGGAAAAGTTAAAGGTAAGACAGGTTCACTAACCGCATTACCAATTATTGAAACTTTGGCTGGAGACGTTTCGGCTTTTGTTCCAACCAATGTAATTTCCATTACAGACGGACAAATATATTTAGAAACAGAATTATTTAATTCAGGCGTAAGACCCGCGATTAACCCAGGTTTATCTGTATCAAGGGTTGGCGGATCAGCGCAAACGAAAATTATGAAAAAATTAGCTGGTGGTGTGAGAACTGCGTTAGCTCAATATCGTGAATTAGCTGCTTTCTCTCAGTTTGCTTCTGATTTAGACGATGCTACCAAACAGCAACTTGCAAATGGTAAAGCTTTCACAGAACTTCTAAAACAAAAACAATATGCGCCAATGAGTGTTGCTCAACAAGCATTAAGTTTATTTGCAGCTGACAGAGGATACATGGCAGATGTTGAGGTTGAAAAAATTCTTGATTTTGAAGAAGCCCTTCATGGATATTTGACCTCTGAAAAAGGTGATCTTGAAGAGCAAATTAACTCAACAGGCGATTGGAACGATGATATTGAAGCACAATTCACGGCTTTGGTTGAAGACTTTAAGAAAACACAAACTTATTAAATTATAAATAATGGCTAACACTAAAGAAGTAAGAAAACAGATTGCGAGTATTAAGAGTACTCAAAAGATTACTTCTGCTATGGAGATGGTGGCTGCAAGTAAGATGAAGAAAACTCAAGATACTATGCTTGAGGGCAGACCATATTCTTTAAAAATTAAAGATGTTATTTCTCATGTTGCTTTAGCAAATTCTGAATATCCTCATCCTTTTTATGAAGAAAGAGCGCCAAAAAAGGCATGCTTTATAGTTGTTTCATCTGATAAAGGACTATGCGGCGGTTTAAATATAAACCTCTTCAAACAAGTTATATCAAAATCTGCTGAATTAAATCAACAAGAAATAGGATCTTGCTTCGCCTTGATTGGAACAAAAGCTTCAAGCTTTTTTAAAAGTGTTGGTGGTGAGGTTATCGCAGTTGCAGAAAAGCTTGGTGATAAGCCAAATCCAGATGACTTAATAGGATTAACAAAGGTTGTTTTAGATATGCATAAAAATAACGACATTGATCAAGCGTATCTTTGTTCAAATAGTTTTGTTAATACAATGACACAACAACCAAATGTTGTTCAGTTAATTCCATTGGCGCCAGAGGAGCAAAGCGAAGAAGCACCTTCGCAGTGGGATTACATTTATGAACCCGAAGCAAAAGAATTGCTTGATGGCTTATTAACAAGATATATAGAGTCACTCGTTTATCAGGCTGTTATTGAAAATAATGCATGCGAACAAGCTGCAAAGATGATTGCTATGAAAAACGCAACTGATAATGCAGGCGATTTGATTAAAGAATTAGAACTTTTATACAACAATGTAAGACAAGCGGCTATAACTCAAGAGCTCTCTGAGATAGTCGGGGGTGCGTCAGCAGTTTAAGGAGAATAATATGAGCAACGGAACAGTTACACAAATTATCGGAGCGGTTATCGATGTAGAGTTTGATAAAGATAACATTCCAAAAGTTTATGAAGCGCTTATGGTTGATGAGAGTGGTACAACCCTTGAAGTTCAGCAGCAATTGGGTGACGGTGTAGTTAGAACTATTGCTATGGGAGCAACTGAAGGTCTAAAAAGAGGACTTACTGCCTCAAGAACTAATGCTCCAATTTCAGTTCCAGTTGGACCGGAAACATTGGGTAGAATTGTGGATGTTTTAGGTAATCCTATTGATGAAAAGGGGCCTATTGGTGAAAAATCAAAAATGCCAATTCACAGAAAACCTCCTTCATATACAGATCAATCAGCATCTAATGAGGTCCTTGAAACCGGCATTAAAGTTATTGACCTTATGTGTCCATTTGCTAAAGGTGGAAAAATTGGTTTATTTGGTGGAGCGGGTGTTGGTAAAACAGTAAATATGATGGAGCTTATAAATAATATTGCCCTTCAACATTCAGGTCTTTCTGTTTTTGCTGGTGTTGGCGAAAGAACAAGAGAAGGAAATGATTTTTATTATGAAATGCAAGAATCAGGAGTTGTAAATATTGATAATCTAGGCGAATCAAAAGTTGCGATGGTTTACGGACAAATGAATGAGCCACCAGGAAATAGATTGAGAGTCGCTTTAACTGGATTAACTATGGCTGAAAGCTTCAGAGATGAGGGTAAAGATGTTTTGTTATTTATTGATAATATTTATCGATATACCTTAGCAGGTGTTGAGGTGTCAGCTCTTTTAGGCAGAATGCCATCTGCTGTTGGATATCAGCCAACATTGGCTGAGGAAATGGGAGCTCTTCAAGAAAGAATCACATCAACCAAGACAGGATCTATTACTTCAATACAAGCTGTGTATGTGCCAGCAGATGATTTAACAGACCCTTCACCAGCAACAACGTTTGCTCACTTAGATGCTACCGTTGTTCTTTCAAGGCAAATTTCTGAGCTAGGAATATATCCTGCTGTTGATCCTCTTGACTCAACAAGTAGGCAGCTCGATCCTTTCGTGGTCGGGGATGATCATTATGAAGTTGCCCAAGGAGTTCAAAAGATCTTACAAAGATATAATGAGCTTAAAGATATCATTGCAATCCTAGGAATGGATGAGCTTTCTGAAGAAGATAAAGGGCTTGTAGCTAGGGCGAGAAAGGCTCAAAGATTTTTATCCCAGCCTTTCTTTGTTGCTGAGATTTTTACTGGAACTCCAGGAAAGTATGTTTCGCTTGAGGACACTATTAAAGCATTTAAGGGAATTCTTAATGGAGATTACGACCATCTTCCTGAACAGGCATTTTATATGGTTGGAACTATTGAAGAGGCTGTAGAAAAAGCTAAGACTTTATAAGTATGAATACCATAAAAATAAATATAGTTTCTTCAAGTGAAGAGATCTATTCTGGAGAAGCAACTATGGTGTTTGCTACTGGAACTCTAGGAGAGCTTGGAATCGCACCAGGCCACACACCTCTTTTAACTGGACTAGCTGCTGGACCTGTAAGAGTTCAAAATGGATCGGATGAAGAAACATTTTTTTGTTCTGGTGGTTTTTTGGAGGTTCAACCTGACTTAGTAACTGTTCTATCTGATACTGCAGAAAGGGCGGAAAGCTTGGACGAGTCCGAAGCGATTAAAGCAAAAGAAGTCGCAGAACAGGAACTTGCAAATAAAGACACCACAATTGATTATGCTAAAGCTTCAGCTCAACTTGCAGAAGCTGTTGCAAGACTTAAGACTATTCAAAAATTGCGAAAAAAACAGTAAGGTATCTATTTAGCCTTATATTGTGAAAATTCATACTGTAATTCTAGCTGCTGGAGAGGGCTCTAGAATGTTATCAAACAAAGCAAAATCTCTTCAACCTGTTGGCGGACTTTCAATGCTAAGGCGCATTTATGATACTGTTTCAAATTTAACAGACGAAACTTCTTTTGTAGTTGGTTTCGAAAAAGATTCTGTGACTAATGAAATAGAAAAATTTTCTGGAATAAATCATATTTGTCAACAAAAAAAGCCAATCGGCACTGCAGATGCAGTGAAATCTGCACTAGACTCCATAAAACAAAACTCAAAGGTTTTAGTCTTATATGGCGATGTTCCCTTAATAAAAAAAGGAACACTTAATAATCTAATTTCAATGACAGATGACAGCCTAACGATTTTGAGCACAGAACTTAAAGATCCAACTGGCTATGGAAGAGTGAAAAAAAACGAAAATGGATTGGCAATATCAATAGTTGAGGAAAAAGATGCGTCTGAGGAAGATAAAAAGATAAAAGAAATTTTTACAGGGATACTTTGTTGTAATAAAAAATTACTTGAAGAGGCAATAAATGAAGTAAATAACGATAATGCTGCATCAGAGTTCTATTTAACAGATATTGTTTCTATAATAAATACAAAAGGGTTTAGAATTAATACATGTATTGTCCCCAATGATGAAGTAAAGGGGGCAAATACAAAAGAAGAATTGTCAGAGTTAGAGGGAATATATAGAGAAATGAAAGCAAACGAGCTATTAAATATGGGCATAACTATATCTGATCCATCTAGAATTGACGTCAGAGGAGATGTTTCAGCTGGCAAAGATTGTTTTATTGACGTAAATGTAATTTTGGAGGGTAATGTATCATTAGGCAATAACGTGTCTATAGGCCCAAATACAATTTTAAAAGACGTTGAGATTGGAGATAATTCAAAAATTGAGGCTTTTTCTCATTTAGTATCATCAAAAGTCGGGAATAATTGTTCTATTGGCCCATATGCAAGATTAAGAGAGGGTAGTCATATAGACGATTCAGCAAAAATAGGAAATTTTGTTGAAACTAAAAAAACAAAAGTTGGTAAAGAGTCTAAAGCTAATCATTTTGCATATCTAGGAGATGCTGATATTGGTAGTGACTCCAATATAGGAGCAGGAACAATTACATGTAATTATGATGGCAAGGAAAAACATCAAACAAAGATTGGAGATAACAGCTTTGTTGGAACAAACTCATCACTAGTTGCACCGGTAACAATTGGCTCAAATGCTTATGTTGCAGCAGGATCTGTAATTACAAAAGATGTTCCTGATAATGCTCTAGGTGTAGGAAGGGCAAAGCAAAATAACAAAGAAAATTGGTCTAAAAAGAAGGGCTAAAAAATTATGTGTGGAATCATAGCTGCTGCCTCAAATCGTAATGTTGGAAAATTACTTGTTCAAGGGCTTCATAAAATGGAATACCGTGGTTATGATTCTGCTGGAATTGCCCTACATCAAAAAGATCAAATAGCTCATCTTAGAACCCTAGGAAAAGTAAAACTACTTGAAGAAAAAATGATTGCTGAAAAGCCAAAAAGCAAGCTTGGTATTGCTCACACTAGATGGGCAACTCATGGAGAACCATCAGAAGAAAATGCACATCCACATATGTCAAATGAAAGAGTTTATATTGTTCACAATGGAATAATTGAGAATTATCTAGATCTCAAAGATTTTTTAAAAAAGGAAGGTTATTCTTTTTCATCTCAAACAGATTCTGAATTAATAGCTCACCTTCTTGAATATTTCCTTAATCAAGGAAACAACATGTTGGATTCGATGTATTTAACCAAAGAAAAACTTGATGGTGCATATGCAATAGCAGCCATAGACAAAGAAGATGATCAAAATATTATTATTGCTAGAAGCAAATCTCCACTTTTAATAGGGATTGGAATGGATGAATTTTTGGCTGCCTCAGATCCTCTGGCAATTGGCCAACTGACAAACGAGTTTATTTTTTTAGAAGACGGAGACGTTGCAGAATTATCATCTGAGAGTTATACCATTTTTGATGAGTCTAAGAAAAAAGTTGAAAGAGAAATTTCTCAAATAGATATTTCAAGCCAGGCCACATCTAAAGGCGAGTATCGGCATTTTATGGAAAAAGAAATTTACGAACAACCAGAAGCAATTCTTAAGACCATTGATGGAAGAGTGGGTGGAGATGATGTTTTAGATAATATATTTGGTCTTGGCTCATCTGAAATGCTTGAAAAAGTTAAGAGAGTTCAAATAGTGGCTTGTGGTACAAGCTTGCATGCTGGAAGAGTTGCAGCTAATTGGTTTTCAGCAATTTCAGAACTTCCTACTCAAATAGATTATGCTTCTGAATATAGATATAGAAATCCTCATGTGGACGACGACTCTCTTCTGGTAACAATTTCTCAATCTGGAGAAACAGCTGATACTCTTGCTGCATTAAGATATGCAAAAGAAAAAGATTATTTGTCGACTTTATGTATATGCAATGTTCCTACGAGCTCTCTTGCAAGAGAGTCAGAGTATTCAATTTTTACTAACGCCGGTCCCGAAATTGGAGTTGCATCTACAAAAGCCTTCACAACTCAACTAGCAGCTCTAATGCTGCTAGCTTTATCTCTTGCAAAAAGCAGAGGAAAAAATCCAAAGCTAAGATCAAGAGTAATAACCGCATTAAGATCATTGTCAGATACGGTTGAAGAAACTTTAAAACTTAAAGACACAATTTTAGAAATAGCACCTGAAATAGCCAATAAAGATAATGCTTTGTTCTTAGGTAGAGGTATTTTTTACCCAATTGCAAAAGAGGGAGCACTAAAGCTTAAAGAAATTTCTTACATTCATGCTGAAGCCTATCCAGCTGGCGAGTTAAAACATGGCCCACTCGCTTTAATTGATGAAGAAATGCCTGTTATTGCTTTAGCGCCGGAGAGTGAGATAGCTGAGAAGTTAGTTTCTAATCTCGAAGAAGTTAAAGCTAGGGGCGGAACTCTATATGTATTTTCTGATCCTTCAATTTCAATGGATTTAAAGTCTGGAAGACTCATCAATATGCCAAAGTGCGACTTTCTTTTGACGCCGATCATTTATACGATACCTCTTCAAATACTTTCTTACGAAGTAGCTTTGTTAAGAGGAACCGATATCGATCAACCAAGAAATTTAGCAAAGTCAGTAACCGTTGAGTAGATTTGAATCGTGATTTGTATTAAGACAGAAATCCCTAAAGAAATCTGTGAAATAGATGATGAACTAAAAGCAATCTATCACTCACAGGACACTGTTTGTATATGGGTCTTTAAATCTAGAGAAGATAGAAATAATTTTATGAACGAAACAGTTGGCATGAATAAAGAAGATAGAGAAAAATATTTTTCAGACAATTATGGATAAAAAATCAAATCACTGTTCAAACTTACTCTACAGTCACTGAGTAGATAGAACTGTCCACTTTTACAAGATTGTGGATATTAAATATTAGTGATAAAACATAAAAATGAATAGAAAGTTCGTTTATTACATTATTTTTGCTATTTCTTTTTTGCTTTTTTCTATAGTCCAGGATTACATAAGACCAAATTATGATGGTGCTAATGAAATAATAATTTATCTTCTTGGGGTTGCTCCAAATTTCTTGCCAGGAATTGGATTGCCTGCTCTGTTATATGTGGTGATTCCAGAAGTATCCAAACCTTATTCATCTTTATTTAAAAATCGACTCTATTGGTCAGTAGGAATCTCCATATTGGGATTAATTGCCAATGAGTTCATTACAATTTTTACACCTGGAAGAGGTGTCTTCGATTGGAATGATATTCTATGGACTATAATCGGAGCAGGTTTGTTTACATTGACTCACAAGAAGTTCAGCAAAACAACATAGAAGTTTAATGAAAGAAAGGCACATAGAATTTTTAATTAGATTCCATAAACCAACAAGTAGACAGTTAAATCTACTCAGTGACTGTAGAGTAAGTTTGAACAGAGAATTAAAATATAAAATATGCAGATAATTTATGTTCATGCAACGTTAGCATTACTTGCAGTTCCACTTGGTCTTTACATCTTCCTAACTAAAAAGGGCACAAAGCAACATAAAATGCTCGGACGAATCTGGGTAACTTTTTTAATAATAGTTTCTTTGACAGCAATATTTATTCAAACAATTAACCCTGGACAATATTCATGGATTCATCTTTTGATACCCTTCACTTTGGTTTCTCTGATTTATTCAATTTGGAACATAAAGAAATATAAAAAAACAAAAATAGAAAGATACAAATACTCACATATGTATTCGATGATTGGTGTTTACGTTGGGGCACTTTTGATTGCTGGTGCATTTACTTTGATGCCAGGAAGATTTTTTCATCACATATTATTTGGATAACAATGAAAGATAAGCATAAAAAGTTTTATATGTTGTTTGACAAAAGGTTCAAAAATCTTATTCTCTGTTTAAACTTAATCAGTGACTGTAGAGCAAGTTTTCTCGGTTTTTCGCTATAACCTCATATTATGTGTGAGTTTTAAAAATAAGTATAAAAAATGTACTTATTAAATATAATTTATTATGTATTAAATATTATTTAGGATATATGAAAGTGAGAGTGGATTTAATTATGAAAAAAATTTACATGTTAGTTTTTGGTTTGATGTTTTTATTCTCATGTGAGTATTCAAATGTGCAATATATCGAAGTC
Organism: uncultured SAR86 cluster bacterium; assembly: GCA_902547295.1. Taxonomy (GTDB): domain Bacteria; phylum Pseudomonadota; class Gammaproteobacteria; order Magnimaribacterales; family D2472; genus SAR86A. Next base: position 127,682 of record CACCNJ010000002.1, read on the forward strand.
GACAAAGTTACTAATGAAAATATTGAATTAGCCCAAAATTGGATAGACAATCTTTTGTCAAACAACTTGGATGATGTAAAAAATTCAATGCACGAAGAATTTACCTTTATCTATATGGGTATAACTGAAAATGTAAATGGGCCATATGGTAAAGGGGGAATTTCTTACGGGAAAGAGGATTTCTTTTCAGATTATTGGCCAGTTGTTGGCGAGCTATTACCAAATGGAATAGTATTAAAGACCATTGACACAATTGCAGATACTGAAGGTGTCGCGCTAATTCAAGAAGGAGATGCTGAGGGCATAAATGGTGAATACGATAATAAATATGTTTGGGTTTTTAAGTTTAAAGACAATTTAATCTATAAAGTAAGAGAATATAACAGCGACCTTTTAGTTGGAACAAGATTATATAAAAATAAATTAATAGAAGACGACTAACTAAACTTAATAAGAACCTTCGAATAAATTATGCTAGATGCTATAAAAAAGTTTATTAAAGATGAATATTTACTGAAACGGTCATTCCCTTGGGCAGTAAACTTAACTACTTTCTTTGGTTGTACTTTTGTTTTTATTGTCCCACTTTTTTTTCAAGATCAAGCGATAAAACAAATACTCCCATGGGTGTTTTTAGTAATTTGGGTAATATGTATTATTTTATTAAGGAAAAAACTCCTAAAAAAACTAGATGATTAATGTTGCTACGGACACTCTGTCACGGTGGAATAGAAGAAAACAGTGATTTATATTAGAAACATTTTATTAACTTTATTTTTATTTTCTTCTTTGTTATTTGCAAAAGACGCAAACAACAACCCAGAGAAAGTGATCGAAGATTTTTTCTATCATTTCAATGAGATGGATATAAATAAAATTAATGAACTATGGGATTTACCAATTACTTATTTTGTTGGTGATGAAATAGTAGTTGCAAAAAGTTACAGTGAAATTGTTAATTATGAAAACTTAAAAAAAGAAGGTTGGGCATATTCAAAAATTAATTCGATAGATCCAATAGTTTCACAAGAAGATTTTGCAATATATAAAACTAACTTCACTAGATTTAACAATCAAGATGCTGAACTTATATCTACAGATACAAATTTAACTTTAATAAAAAGAGGAGATTATTGGAAATTAAAGATCGCTATAATTCCAATAAATATATCAACTGGAAAATAAAGAGTTAAATCAAGGTTTAAAACTAATCAGTGATGGTGGAGATAAAGGAAACAGTGATTTAAGCAAAAATGTTTAAAAAAAGAAGTTAGTAAAAGAGTAAGGTAAATAGGCATAAACTTGCCTCTTTGTTAATATAAGGAGAAAGATATGAACAATTTATCGATATTAAAGAATACTTTAAGAGTCTTTGGCGTAGCTTTTATATTTATTATCCCAATGATGAAATTAGATCCTTTAGGTGGTTGGGCCTGGAGTCCTGCTCAATGGGAATACGAAATGATGATTCAAGGAGTCTATATGACCCTTGGAGTTATGATGATAATTGCCTCAAACGACCCAGTAAGACATTCAATGTTTGTCTGGTTTGTAGTATGGAGCAGTGTTGTTCATGGAGGGATTATGGCTTATCAAGCGGCCATCGATAGCCATGAAATGGGACATTTTTTAGGTGACATACCAGCTTTATTTATTTTAGCTTTGTTAGCAGGATATTCTCTCAGAAAGGAACAAGTAAAAGAATAATTTTTAACTTAAATAGTTTTTTAGTAGAATTTAATTATGGAAAGTACTGAACTAATTTATCTAAGCATGGTTTTATTTACTTGCTATGGTTTCAATTTAGCTCAAGGTCTTAGAGCAGCAATTAACAGGGGCGACACAGTTAGAGTTATACCCAAAGTCTTATGTTCTATTTATTGCATATCGGTTTCAATAATTGCCGTAAGAGTTGTGTCCGATAGCTCTTTTTCTGAACTCTTAACTTACTTGCATGTATTCATAATACTTTTCCAGTCAGCAATGATTTGGTTCCCAAAACCTAAATAATTATTTGGAGGATAAAACATGGCTTTAGCGGCGGGTGCGCTTATAGTTCTTGCAGTGATATTTGGACCATCTTTATGGGTAAAGCTGGTTATGAGCAGATATTCATCTGAAAAGCCTGAAATGCCAGGAACTGGGGGAGATCTAGCAAAGCATCTAATTGAGAGATTTTCATTAAAAGATGTTGAGGTCGAAATAACTGAGTTAGGAGATCATTACGATCCTATTGAAAAAAAGGTTAGACTTTTACGAGAGCATTATGAATCAAAATCGCTAACCGCAGTAGCTATTGCTGCTCATGAGGTTGGACATGCTATTCAGGATCATCAGGGCGATAAACGCTTGGCTACAAGAACAAAGATGATTCCTATTGTTGATATGGTGGCCAGATGTAGTGTTGCCATTATTTCATTATCGCCAGTAATCGGCATTATTACGCGTCATCCAATGCCATTTTCTTTATTACTATTTCTAGGACTATCTGGCTTTATTGCTCGCATGATGGTTCATGCAGTGACATTGCCTATTGAATTTGATGCAAGTTTTTCTAAAGCTTTACCTATATTAAGGGAAGGGAATTATGTATCGCAGTCAAATGAAAAAGCCGTTAGTCATGTTCTAAGGGCAGCAGCCCTCACATACGTATCAGCTGCGCTTGCCGATATTTTAAACCTCAGTCGGTGGATCTTTATATTGTTAAGGCGATGAAACAAAACATGAAAAATATACTGATAACTTCTTTTATGTTTTTATTATTTGGCTGCATTTCAACCCAACCCATCGATACCGTTTCACAGGTAAAGATAATAAACTTTGAACAAACCAAAGACTTAAACTGTAAAGAAATTGATTCAATTGATGCGTTTGGAAAAAAATCAATGACAGCAGATGCTGATCGAAGAAATGCTCTAACTGAATTTAAGAATAAAATAGTCGAGAAGGGAGGAAATGCTGGCATTATTTCAAATCAACTAAGCTCTAAAGCAGGATTTAAAATAAGTGGTTATGCATGGAATTGTGAGAATTTAAATGAAAGATTTTAGAAATCTAATAATTTTAAGTCCTCTTGTATATGTGCTTCATCATTTTGAAGAGCATATAATTTTTAATTTTAGAGAATGGAGGCTTACATATTTTTTAGATAATAACTCTCTTTCAACAGAAGAAGTTCTTTTAAGACTTCTAGCTGTAATGTTAGTGTTTATATTCCTACATTCGATTAGAAGAAATAAAGGAAGCGCTCATATTTTGCTCTATTTTTTGATGACAACCCAAGTTGTAAATGCTTTTTTTCATGTTTTTTTCAGTTTTTATTTCTTAGACTTTAGTCCTGGCGCCATTACTGGAATTCTGCTCTATCTACCTGTTAATTACTTAATTTTTAAATCAGCTCTAAGTGAAGGATATTTGGGTAGCGCTAGAGAAATAGGTTACATATTTATTCTAGGTTCAACCACTTTTGCATTGTTTGAATATATTGGGCCAATAGTCATGCAAATTAGTTTAATCTTATCTGTAATATACTATTTTCTGAGCGTTAAATTTATTCACAAATAAAGAAAATGCAGCAACACGTAAAAAGCTTTTTAAGATCTATTGTTGTAAATGCAATTATGTGGGGAATTATTCTTTGGTTCTTTTTTGAACTTATTTTGTAAGCAACCACCAATACATAAAAAAGTTTCTTATTAATCTGATTCTTCTATATGAATTGCTGCAAGCAATAAAAGGCCAGCAAAAATTCCTAAATTCTTAAAAAAATTCTGAGTCTCACGTTCAGCATTTATCCCCTCATAAACATTCCAAAAATCATGCAAATTTACATTAATTACAATAGTCATTGCAGCAAAACCGAGCGCACAAACCACCACATATTTTTTTAATAATAAGCTTATGCCTCCAATAATCTGGATAACTCCGGCAACTGCAAGCAACAAAGGAATCATTTTCATGTTATGAGCTTCCATAAGCGCAACTTGATCATCCCAGGCAATAAATTTTCCTATTCCAGGAAGTAGAAAGTATAGTGCAAGGAATACTCGAGCAATGTTTGTTAGAAGATTCTTCAAAATTTTAACTCCCCATTAGTCTGGTAGTATAAACAAATCTTCAACTAAAATGATGTATACTTCCATTATGTGTGATTGTTGCGATTGCTGCGAGTGCTCTTGCTGATCAAAGTAAAGACCAAGCCTATATAAAAATATTAAAAATCTTTTTTAAGGTTTATTTAAATATATCTGCCATAGAGTAGTAGAATTAATAATCATTTCAACAGCAACAGCCTCAGAAGGCATATCTATTTTTTAATTAATGATTTAATTCTTGAAATCACCGAAGATGGCCTCTTAAGAACATCTCTTAATAAAAGTAAGAATATTCTAATTGTTCGATCAACTAGCTTTATACAAATGTTGAGAGTTAACTTTGGAAAAAATTTATTGTTCTTTTCAGATGTCTTTATATCTACGACTAAATGGATTCTATCTGTTTCTCCTAAATTTTCTGCATTATGAAGTTCCGACGTTGAAAAGCTTAAAAAATGACCAGATTTTAAGTGCTCACCAAGCAACATACATTCTGGGTTTGTTTTAAGACAATAATGTACTCTTATCATCCCGAGTATTAAATTTCCCTCCATGTCACGATGGGGGTGTAGGCATGCGCCAGGCTCTAACTTGTAGACATTAATCATTCTAATCCTATCTAAATCAAAGTAATTTTTAATAAATTTTTTTAATTTTGGTAGATTATCTAGATTTATTTTATGCTGTGTTTTCTCCCAAATATTTTCTTTTTCATGAAACACACAAACCCCATTCCATGCTAGCTTATCTGAGAATACTGGCCCAACAAGTCCCTCAGCAACCATTTCAAATTCGTTCAAAATTTCATTTGGCTCGTGAAAGATATTGGGTCTGAAGATTGGCCAATTTGATGTGTTGTTCATATTTGTTATTTTGGTTTTGTGCATGAAATCATGATTTCATCTTGTGAGAAAACTCTTGAATCAAAGTTAAGCAGCGGTTTAAACAAAAAATTAAATATTTTAAAAGTTAATAAATTAGAAACAACTATAAGTCTGTAAAATAAACCTCTACCATCTGCATAATTAAATTTAAAATTTGAATCTTCCATTAAATTTTTCAATTCTACTGGAGAGAAATGTTGGTGCCAAGATTTTTCTACCTCAATATCTCCAATTAAACCATTTTCACAAATAACATATCTTTTCTCATACTCTTCTTTTGAAAAAGCAATTGTATAAAATAATTTATGAACTTTTGGAAAAACAAATTTCCAATTTCCTAAATCAAGAAAAGAAAAAAGGTTCTTTCCAGGAACAAGAGCAATAATTGTTCCTCCAGGCTTTAAAACTCTAAAAAGCTCATCGAGTAATTTTTTTTGATCATAGACGTGTTCAATGACCCCAAGAATGGTAACAACATCAAAAGTATTATCATCAAATTCTAAAGGAGAATTTTTTAAAATTAGTCTTAACTTTATATTTTCAGGAAGGTTGTTATCATTTTTTTCTACAACTGACTTATTAGCATCCAGGCCAACACCATTTTTTACAAAACCATCCTTTGCAAGAATTTTTAATATTTTTCCATCATGAGCACCATAATCAAGAAAATCTCCTGAAATTTTGTTGTCGTATAAGTACTGCCACATCAAGGAATGTGGGGCTTTAGGAGGAAAGGGGTTATTTTTACTTATTTTTGACTTCATTATTAAGTGAATTATACATTAAACTTTATAAAACAAATTTTATAATGGAATTCATAGTATGAATAATAAGATACCTCCACCAATAGTTACTTTAGTATTCGGATTAGCAATTTATTTTTCTAAACCCTTATTCCCTGAGTTTAGTAATGTAATTTTAAATGTTTTAAGTTTATTGCTGGTAATAGTTGGCCCACTTACACTTATATCAGCAGCCAGATCATTTAAAGTCCAAGAAACGACTATCAATCCTATAAATATTGAAAAAGCAACCTCATTGGTTGTGTCAGGAGTTTTTAAATATTCAAGAAACCCAATGTATTTAGGGATGGTTTTAATTCTTCTTTCAATATCATTTAAATTTAATCTAATAGGGGGAACTGTTCTTACTTTGCTATTCGCTTGCTACATAACAAAATTTCAAATCGTTCCAGAAGAAATTGTAATGAATAAACTCTTTGGTGATGAATTTGAAAAATACAAAAATAAAACAAGAAGATGGATCTAATCTAATGTCCTATCAAGCTCATTTGTTCGTAGCATTAACAATAGGATTCATTGGAGCAATCTTTTGTATATCTCTATATCAGATGAATAAGGTCAAACAAGCACAAATATTTTTATTTTTAACTATTGGAATGATGGCTTTCTGGATGTTTGTAGCTACAGGATATTTATTATAAATATTTATGAAAGAATATACTGGAGGCTGTCATTGTGGAGGAGTTAAATATAAATTTAAATCAGATCAGTCAGTCGAAATTTGGAATTGCAATTGTTCCATTTGCGACATGATTAACTATCAGCACCTCTTCGTAAAGCATGAACTTTTTGAACTTATCGCTGGAGAAGATCTACTTTTAGAATATAAGTTTGAGAGCGGATCAGCAAAACACTTTTTTTGCAAAAGATGCGGAATCAAATCCTTTTATCAACCAAGGTCTCATCCTGGAATGTATAGCATTAACCTTAAGTGTGTGGATGACCCACCAGAAATTAAAGAAGTCATTTATTTTGATGGAATAAATTTTGAAGAGAGCATAAAAAATATATGAATGTTTACATACTATTGTTTTCTGCAATTTTGTTTGAAGTATTTGGAACCATGCTATTGCCTGCGTCACAAAATTTTACAAAAATTTTGCCAACGACAATCTTATTATTTTCATATGCCATATCATTTTACTTTTTAGCTATTGTTTCTCAAAAACTTCCGCTTTCAATAGTTTATGCTTCATGGTCAGGAGTTGGGATATTTACGATAGCAATATTAAGTTACTTTTTCTATAAACAAGCCATAAACTGGCAGACAATTGCTGGTTTATTTCTTATAGTCATAGGTGTAACTATTGTTAATATTTATAAGACAGATATATATTGAAAGATTTTTCACAAAAAGTAGCATTAATTTCTGGAGCCGGTTCTGGAATAGGCAGAGCGCTATCAATAGAGCTTGCAAAGATGGGTTGTAATTTAGCGCTAGTGGATTGGAACAAAGAATCTCTTGAAGAAACCAAAGAACTTTTAAGGAAAAAAAATATCGCTGTATCAACACATAATTTTGATATCAGCGATAAAGAAAAAGTACAAGCTTTGCCTAACGAAGTTATCGAATTTCATAAACAAATAGACCTAGTATTTAATAATGCAGGATTATCCATAGTGGGAAGAGTAAATGAGGTAGATGAGAAAGATTGGAATTGGGGGCTAGATATTTTGCTTAATTCTGTAATTCAAATGACAACGGTCTTTCTCCCTCATTTAGAAAAACGACCTGAGGCTGCAATTATAAATACTTCTTCAATATTTGGTCTTTTTAGTGTCCCAAAACAGTCGATTTACAATGTTGGTAAATTTGGAGTCAAGGCTTTTACTGAATCTCTGTCACATGAATTAGAAATGGCTGGGTCTAATGTGAAAGCTTATTGTGTTTTTCCTGGCCACATAGGAACAAATATTTACTCTTCAGCAAAATTTAAAAGTTTTGAAAAGGATGATGCGGGCGCTGCTATATTTGGAGCAAATGCAGATACAAAAGAGGAGGCAGGCATTCAATTTAAGCAAAATGCACCTTCTTCACCAGAACATGCAGCAAAAGTTATTCTTAAAAATATAAGAAAGAAAAATAAAAGGATATTAATTGGCATAGATGCACATTTTTATGATTTGATGAGCAGACTTTTTCCTAAAAGTTTTCTAAAAATCATATGGATTCTCCCATTCTTTAGAAATCTTTTAAAATCTAAGAACTAACACAATGATATCTTCTATCGATCATTTAATAATTGCAGTAAAAGACATTAATGATGCTGAGGAAAATTACAGGAAAGTCTTTGGAATGGAGCCTGTCTGGAAAGGAGAACATAAGGCACTTGGAACCGCTAATGTAATCTTCAATTTTAAAAATACTTATTGCGAACTTTTGTCTGCGAATGGGGATGGTCTTGGAGCTGCGTTGGTTAATGGCGCAATTGAAGAGCAGGGAGACGGACTTATTGGAGTAGTTCTCGGAACAAATAATATTGAAGAGGCATTTTCTTCATTAAGAAAATCCGGTTATTTAGTAACAGAGCCAACTGAGGGTGAAGGCATTGATAATAATACTCAAAAAGTAAGAAAATGGAAAAATCTTTTTTTACCCCCAGAACTCACTAGAGGAATTTTTTCTTTTATCATTGAGCATTCAGAAGGAGCACTACCAAGCTTAAACAAATACTCCAGAGCTACAATTAACAAACTCGACCATCTTGTAATAAATACTAATGATGCAAATGGGTTTATAAATATTTATGAAGATGTTTTTAATATTCGATTGGCTTTGGATAAAGTCATTGAACATTGGAAAAGTAGAATGCTTTTCTTTAGGGTTAATAAAACTACAATCGAAGTTATCGAAAGAAAAAATGAAGATGATTCTCAAGACAGCCTTTGGGGATTAGCATGGGAAGTTGAATCAATTGAGGAAGCTTATAAAAGACTTATAAGTGAGGGTGTTGATGTTACTCCAATAAAAGAGGGCCTGAAAGAAAATACTTTAGTGGCCACCATAAAGTCTCATACTCACAACGTTCCAACTCTGTTAATAGAACATACTTAATGAAATTCACAATAGGTGTCTTGCTTGCTTTTTTTTCAATCCTTTTAGGATCTCCTTTAATAGCATTAGTAATGGGGTCATTGTTGGTGCTCGTTTTTAAATTTCCAAGTGATCATATTAGTAAATCAGTTACTACAAATCTTTTGCAGGTTGGAATAATTTTAATTGGCCTTACGATATCCGCATCAAGCGCTTCAGAAATAGCTTTTAAATATTTTCCTTACATATCTGCATTTGTAATAATAATTTTTTTTATTGGCTTGTTTCTAGCAAATCTATTTAAAGTTGATAGAAGCCTAGGAATATTAATTGCTTCTGGAACTGCTATATGTGGCGCCACTGCAATGGCAGCAATTTCTCCAATAATTAAAGCAAAGCCAAAAGATTTATTCGCTGCATTAACAATAATTTTTGTATTTAACGCTATAGCAATTGGAATATTTCCTCTAATTGGAGCAGCAACCGGGATGAATTTTGAGAGCTTTGGCGCATGGTCCTCAATGGCTGTTCATGATACAGCTTCTGTTATAGGAACAGCAATAGCTTTTGGAGGCGATGCAGTTGAGACAGCAACAATACTTAAACTTAGCAGAACTATTTGGTTGTTACCTTTAATTATAATCTTAGGAATTCTTTATCAAGATAGATCAAAACCTAAATTTCCAATTTTTATTTTATTATTTATTATTGCTATAGCTGCAGGTACTATTCTTGAATTCAATCAAAATACAATTTTTTTCATAGATTCAATTAGTAAGATTTTTTTAATTTCAGCCCTTTTCTGTATTGGAACTCAAATAACACTTGGAGCTATTAAAGAAATAAATTTGAAAAATTTTTTATTTGCATTTAGTTTATGGATAATCGCGTTAGTGTTTTCATATTTAACAATTAATCTATTTATATAACTGGAGAGAATATGTTTAGTCATGTAATGGTGGGTACAAATAATATAGAAGAGTCACGAATCTTTTATGACAAAATATTTGAGGTCCTCGGAGTAGGACCAGGAAAACTATATCCAAATCTCACAGGACAAAAAAGATATTTTTATAATTTAGATGGAACGAGTTTTTGTATTACTGAGCCAATTGATGGTCAGCCTGCAACAGTTTCAAATGGCGCAACTGTGGGGTTTAATATTCAAAATATTGAACAAGGTGATGCGTGGCACAAAGCAGGAATAGAAAATGGAGGTACCTCCATTGAGAAAGAACCAGGTATTCGAGATTATGGAAAATTTAAAATGTACTTAGCTTATTTAAGAGACCCAACTGGAAATAAGTTATGCGCTGGGCTTTTGATTAAGTAAAATAGAATTTATGAAAGATAAAAGTTCAAATCAGTCTGGCAGATGTCAATGTGGCGACATTTCTTATTCATTAAGAAAAGATAAGGTAATTTCTTGTCACCATTGTCATTGCAAAGACTGTCAAAGATCTACAGGATCAGGAAAGGCAACAATTTTATTCATTTCAAAAAAATATTTTAATTTAAAAGGGGATTTAAAATATTTTCAAACCACTGGATCTATGGGGTCACATATCAGAAGAGGATTTTGTCCAAATTGTGGATCAGGAGTTTTAAGCTATGCTAAGGAAATGCCGAAAATTATATATGTTAAAGCCGGTACTCTTGATGACTCAAGTTGGATAAATATAGATTCAAATTTTTTTACAGGATCTGCTGATGATTGGAATAGACCCGATATGACTATTAAGTGTTATAAGGGAAATCCAGGCGTCATTGCTGGAATAAAAACTATTTTAAAATCTTTTAATTAATAGTATTAAAATATCATGCATATATTGCTATACCATCAGTACTTTATCTCAAGAGAGGGATATGGCGGCACAAGATCTTACGAGAACGCTCAAGCTTTAATAAATGCTGGACACACTGTAACAGTTGTATGTGGAGACGGACAAAGCGGACTTAATAATGAATACATTAGGGGAAAAAGAAGGGGCAATGTTGATGGTATCGACATAATTCAATTCGATACCAAATACTCTAATCATCAATCTTTATTCAGAAGGAGTATGAGCTTTTTTATGTTCGCAATCAGAAGTATAAGTATTGTATTTACAGAGAAATATGATGTAATTTTTGCAACGAGCACTCCGCTTACAATTGGAATCCCTGGAATTTTTGCAAAGCTCTTTCTAAGAAAGACTTTTATATTTGAAGTAAGAGATTTATGGCCGGAACTTCCTGTCGCAATGGGCGTCATTAAAAACCCATTAATCATATATGCGATGTCACTTCTTGAATTATTAACATATAAATCAGCAGATCGCCTTGTTGGCCTTTCAAAAGGAATGGTTGATGGAATTGTAAAGAGAGGAATACCTAGAAATAAAGTTAAATTACTTCCAAATGGTTGTGACATAGAACTATTTGATTTAAGTAACAACGATGTACCCGATGAAATTTTTAACAAAGGTTTTTTTATTGCAATTTTTTCAGGCGCGCATGGCGTTGCGAACGGCCTTGACGAAATAATTGATACAGCATCATACTTAAAGGATATTAATGAAAAGGAAATTAAGTTTTTGTTGATAGGTGATGGTAAGTGTAAACCAGACTTAATTTTAAAAACAAAAGAAAGAGGATTAGATAATTGTATTTTTAGGGATCCAGTCTCAAGAAATGAGATAACTTCTTATTTAAAAAACTCAGATATTGGTCTTCAAATATTAAAAAATATACCTGAATTTTATAACGGCACTTCTCCAAATAAGTTCTATGATTATCTTTCAGCAGGAATCCCAGTTTTGGTCAATTATCCAGGTGAGGTAGCTGAAATTGTTGAAAAAGAAAAATCAGGAATAGCTGTCAAACCAGAGGATCACAAAGCTTTTGCAAATGCTTTAATAAATTTAAAAAATGATTCAAAAAGACATAATGAAATGAAAAAAAATTCAAAAAAAATTGCCAGGGAAAGGTTTAATCGAAAATTTATTATAAAAGATTGGGTGAATTGGATTACGAAGGAAGTTTAATTAAAGGATGTTAAAAAAAGAATTTAATTTGTATGCAAAGCCTTCAAATATCAAAATACTGCTTTTTAATAACGAGAGAAAAGATAAGTCATCTAAGAAAAACATTGATGACCTAATAGTAGATTTCGAAACAAAAAAGTTTTATTTTTCAAAGTCACATTGTGACGATATTTCGGCATTAGCTTACTCTGATAAATTTAAAATCGGAATAGATATTGAAGACTATTCTAGACATATTTCTAAATCATTAATAAATAAAATTTTATCGAAAAATATCAAATTAAATTTGAAGCCTATTGAGTTATGGGTCTTAATGGAGTCCTCTTTTAAATGTGTAAATACCAAAAGTCATTTCACTTTGTATGAGTTTAATAAAAATGAAGAATGGTATGTTACAACTAATAATGGGAAAAAAATTTACTCAAAACTAATACCTTACAAGGACAAATGTATTGCAGTTTCACTTCATAGAGAAAACATTTCAAGAAACGACTTTTACAACAGGATGACAGTTGCTGAACGAGATAGCTCCCCAAGATAATCCCGCCCCAAAACCGATAAGTAATAAGTTATTTTTCTTTGAAAAACTCATATTACTAATTGTTACTGGAATTGATGCTGGCCCAGTATTTCCGAAATTATTCAATGATGATGGAAACTTCTTTGGATCTAATTTTAATCTTCTAATGATATTTGAATTTAGAAGCTCATTAGCTTGATGAAGAATAATGTTATCAAAATCAAGATTATCGTATGAATACTTTGAAATAAACTCTTTATATAATTTTGGAACTTTTTGCATTGTGAAAGCGTATACTTTAAATCCGTCCATTTTGAAAACCTCATTATTGTTGACTTTCAATAACGATATTACTTCAGCACTGCTACCATCATTTTTTATCATGCTATGCCCAATAGAGTCTTTTTTAAAAGACAAAACCGAGGAAGTGATTGCATCACCTATCAACAATTTATTTGATACTTCATCATAGTCTGTGTGTTTGCTCATTAAATCTCCAGCGATAAGAAGAACTTTTTTATTTGAGTTATTAGATATAAACTTTGACGCGATTTCTAGACCATTAATATAACCATTACAGCCGTCATTCATATCAATGACTACACAATCTGAACTCAGTTTAAGTTTTTTATGTATTAAATGTGCTGCATTTGGAAGTCTTGAGCTAGTAGTTTGAGAGACTACAATTAAGCAATTAATGTTTTCTTTTTCAATTTTATTGTCTTTTATCTGTATTGTTGCAATTTTTGATGCCAAATCCTCAAAACAATCATTTTCTTTAGCAATAAATCTACTTTCAACTCCAAATTTTTTATAACTATCTCTATAGTAATCTTGTTCATCCTTTTTACACTTTTTAACTATTTCCTCGCTATGAATGGAAGTTTTTGGAGTTATTGTATAAATAGAATCTATACTCATGTTATGTGAATCTATGCTGCTCACGATTTTTTAAACCTATGATTGTATTTTATTTTTTCAAACTTTATTTTATGAGGTATTGCATATTCTGGTAACATTTCTTTCAGAATATTTTTTATCTCTCGTTTTGATAGGTCAACACCATCTTCAAGTTCAATTTCAGCCAGTATGTGTTGACCAAGAATAGGATTGTCAATTCCCGATACTTTTGAATTTTTGACACCGTTAATTTCTAGAATACAATTTTCAATCTCTGAGGGAAGTATTTTTAGGCCTCCTGTAGAAATGATTTGCTTACTTCTGCCAACGATCTTGATCCATTCGTCATCGGTCTCTACTATATCGCCAGTGTCATACCAACCATTTTGATCAAAAGGACTATCTTCATTTAAATAGCCAATCATTTTAATCTTACTCTTGATATGTAGAACCTGATCTATTATTTTTGTTTCAATTCCATCACCCACAATTTTTATCCATAAATCATCTTTTTGTTTTGTTATAACCTTGAATATGCCAAGTTCACTCATTCCATATGTTTGTCTTACATCACAATCGATTTTTTTAGTAATTGTCTCTAAAGTTGTTAAATCCATTTTTTCTGTTCCATATGTGATTAATTTCAAAGATTTCAAATAATTAGTATCAAAAACTTTTTCGATCAACATCATTCTTAGAAAAGAAGGCGTTGTTGGAAGCAACTCAATTTTATTTTTATATATTTCTTTAGCTATACCCATTGGAGATCTTTCATTGGGCACATAAACCTCACCATTATTAATGATTGTATGAAACAATGTGTTTATACCGCCAATATGATCAAATAATAGAAAATTTATGGTCTTTAGTGGTGTGCGTTTAGTTTTAAATCTCTCTAAAAAATTAGAAAAATCATGCAATATTGCTTTTGGACGACCAGTTGTACCTGTTGAGAATAAAACAATACCAGGTTTATTTTCTTCTTTTAATTTTTCAGTGAAATGATGTTTTTCGCTTTTAATTTTAGTGATCTTTTGTTCATTGATTACAAATTCTGATGCGCTGTTTTCAAAATAATATTCATGCATAGCCTGAGTATCAATAGTTAGTGGAACCACAATGCAATTTTTGTCAATTAATCTAATTAATGTTGAAATTGAAATAGGGTCAAAATCTCCGACTAATGAAACTACACTTTTATTTGGAATTTCATCTATCAATGATGTTTCCTGATTGAGAACATCATTTAAAGAAATGCTTGAGTTGTCTGCGAACAAGAAGCCTTTATTAGGATCAGAACAGCTTTCCTGTAAAAGATTTATAAGACTCATTAGACACCTTTTACATTAATGATTTGTCCAGTAATATCTTTAGCATTATCAGATATTAAAAGTTTACAAATTCTCCATATATCGTCTTTAGATGCTTTTTCATTAATTATTTGTGCATTGACTATATCTTCTATTTTAGAGTCAGGAATACCCGATATTAATTTTGTGTCAACAGGTCCAGGCGCAATAACATTAACGTTGCAATTAAAATCAGCCGCTTCTCTGGCGAGAGTTTTACTAAAAGATTCTACTGCACCCTTTGAAGCAACGTAAACACTCTCACCTTTTAATGATAAAGAAACAGCGATAGTTGAAAAATTTAATATAAAGTTTTTATTTTTCTGTCGCGCGAAATTTTTCAAGGCTTCTTGACAACAGAACATAGTACCAAGAACATTTGTACTAATTATTTGCTCCATTTTTGATGGTGGGGTTGTTAGAAAAAGATTCATAGAAGCAATGCCTGCAGCATTAATAAGAACATGAGGCTCAAAATTTTTTTTAATTTGCTTAAAAACGTTCTTAACTTCTTTGTGATCAGATATATCACATTGAAAAGTTTTAAACTTAGCATCTTTTGTTTCTGATCTGGCCAAACCTATGACATTAAAACCTTCATTCGTTGCTTGCTCACATATAAATTTGCCAAGACCTGAAGAAGAACCGGTAACAATGATATTATTCTGATTACTCACTTTTTATTATTTCTTGAACGTATTTTTTAAGTGATCCTAAAGTTCTATAATTTGAACTAGCGTTTGACATTGCATTTGAAGAAGCCCAATCGAACTCTATGCCATGTTCGTCATCCAAGTAGTCTTCTATTATAAGTAATATTTCTACAAGATCTCGAGATTTTATTTTTGCGTCATCGCCAATAAGCATAATATCATCATTAATTTCATCAGAACTGAAGCCAAAATCCAAAAGAAATTCATGAATTTGTTGCTCTAGCATTTGCATGCGCACATTATATTATACAAAGACTTAAAGCGGTGTAGTTTTGTTTAAATATTACACATAGTATGATATTCTTCAGACAATTTGGAGCCTCATTATGATTGACAATAAAGTATTCTTTGATGTGATGTCAGAGATTCTTGAAGAAGATGTCAATGACCTAAGTTTTCAATTAGATGAAGATAATTGGTCTTCTATCGCGGTTGTATCATGTTTAGCAGAATTTGATGACTTATTTGGCATTCTTCTTGATGGAGATGAATTATCAGAGTGTAAAACTTTAGAGGAAGTTCATAATATGTTGAAAGAGTCAGGATGAAGAAACTAATAATAATTGGTACAGGCGGATTTGCCGCTGAAGCTTATGATTACATAAGCACTTGTGAGAACATAGAAATAAACTTTCTAGATAGTATAGATATTGATGAAATTAGAGAAGATTTAAAACCATATTATGCTGGGAACATATCTCAAATTGAAGATTTTACTGATTGTGAATTCTTTATTGGCATAGGTGATCCAAGAGAAAGATATAAAACCTTTAAAAATCTTGAGAGGTATGATTTAAATTATTATTCTTTCATTCATCCAACAGCTTTAGTCTCAAAGACAGCAATTTTATCAGAAGGTAGTTTTTTATATCCTCATACAATTTTGGCAAATAATTCAAAAGTTGGACCACATTGCGTAATTAATAGTTACTCTGCTGTTGGACATGACGCCGAGCTCAAAGGTTTTACCACTCTTAGTGCACATGTTGATATTACAGGTAATGTTGAGGTTGCTAACTTATGTTTTTTTGGAAGTGGATCTAGAACAGTCCCGAGTATTAAAGTTGCTGAAGATACTCGAGTTGGGGCTGGAGTTGTAGTGTTAAGAAATACATCAAAATCTGATATTTTAATGCCAAATGTCGCAAAAAAAATTAAAAACAGAAAATAACTGGCATTACTTATGCCATAAATCTGAGCTCAAGAAAGAGAATAGTTACGTTAATATTTCTTTTAAAGGTAAAGAGATTTTTGCATTATATGAAGATGGCTCAATTAATGTTTTTGAGAACATGTGCATGCATAGAGGTTCAAAATTAGTTGAAGGTAAAAATGGCGTATGGAATAAGAAATGTCCTTATCACGGAGTATGTTATGAGAATGGCTTTCCTGTAAATGTTGAAGAAAAAGGCCTAAGAAGATCAAAAGATAGGATAAGACTAAATAAATATCATGCATCTGAGGTCGGAGACTTCATATTTTTTTCTGAAAATGATGATGAAAATAATAAAATTGCTGACTTTTTAGGTAAAGAAACATTTGAACATCTTGAGAGTATTTCAAAAATAATCGATGAGCCTATTTCCGATACTCAGTATTACTATGATTGTAGATGGGAGGTCGCAATTGAAAATGCTCTAGAGCCACTTCACCTTGAAGATATTCATCCAGAAACTCTTGATACTTTAGACTTAGGCAAGTCTGAAAATGAAGAATATGACAATAGTGTTATATTTAATCATGCAATAAAAAATCAAAACATGGTAAGTGGATTAAAAAAAATGCAAAAATTATTTTCAAATAAATTCAATGAGAAATATCATTCAACATATGTTTTTCCATATTTTTTTATATCTTCAACTTTTGGTTTTTCATTTTCAATACAAACTTTTTTTCCATCAAACGAAAAGTTTAAAACTCATTTTAGGTCAAGAGTTTATTCATCAAAAGCTGTTAATGACTCAAAGAAAAAAATATTGAAGAATTTTTTTGACTCTACAATTAAAATAAATAAACAAATTTTTGAGGAAGATGCAGACATATGTTCAAAAATAGTTAAAACAGACAAGCATTTTATAGGACCTCTTGCGGACACTGAAGAAAAAATTATTTGGTTTAGAAAAAGACTTAGATTGTCAAATTAAAAACCTTACTCTGATAAATATCCACCATCAGCATTTATAGTAGTCCCAGTAATCCATCTTGACTCTTGCGAAAGCAAAAATTCAACTATTGAAACAATATCAGAGGTCTTCCCAAAACCCAGAAGATGTTTTTTTTTAAAATCTTTCAAAGATTCATCAGTCATATTTTTTATTGATCTTTCATGCATTGGTGTATCTACAGCTCCAGCCCTAATAGCATTTACTCGAATATTTTTTAACGCTAACTCTGAAGCAGAATGAAGTACCATTGATTCCATAGCAGCTCTAGCAGAACCATAAAGCATCATGCCACTTTTCCCTCTTACTGAACTAACAGATGACATAGTTAAAACACTCCCATTATTGTTAATAAATCCTTTTTTAGAGGAATATTTAAGAAGAACCATAAATGAAATTATTGGTGGAGAAAAAATTTCATTAAAATCGACTTCAGAAATAAGCTTTGTCATTTTAAATCTCTCAGCACCAATACAATTGATTGCACCATCAAATGAAACTTTTTTGTATAGATTTTTTTTAAAAAAAGTATCAAGATGTTCAAATGATGTTACTTGATGTTTAAGAAAATGAATATTCTTAGACTTAATAGCCTCTAGTTTTTCAGAATTTCGTCCCAAAACAAAAACATGATTATCTTTTGATAGTTTTTTTGCTAAGTCTAGACCAATTCCAGAGGTCCCACCCATTACTAAAAAATTCATTAATACTCCATATGGTTCAGATAAGTATTTGAGTAAATTTTAACATCTGCTAATGCCCATGATAATCCGACACCAAAACCTGCAACCAGAACATTACTATCATTTTTTTTAATAAAATTTTCGTCAGTTAACAAAAGTGGAATTGTTGCAGAAGAAGTATTACCAAATTTATCAATATTGATTAATTTTTGATTATCTGAAACACCAATTTTTTTGTAAATATGATTAAGCATAAACAGATTCGCTTGATGAAGAAGAACATAATCATAATCAGATATTTTTTTTGATATATTTTCAACATGCTCATTAATAAACTTTGGTATTTCTTTTATAGTAAAGTTAAATACATCAGGACCATTCATATACAAAGAATCTTTTTGATCCGCAACGTCAATAACTTTATGAATTCCAGATGGAATACTTATTGTTTTATAACCCTCACCTCTAGAATTAAATCTAAAAGTAGAGTCAAAATCGCTATCAGTTTTCGCTATAATTGAGGCTGATCCAGCATCACCAAATAATATTGAAGTTCCAGTATCCTTCATATCTAAAAATTTACTTGGAGTTTCTCCGGCCAATAAGAGCACCTTTGACAAACCCATTGATATTAGAGTTTTTGCTAAAAAAATACCATTTACATATCCAGAGCAGCCAAGATTTACTTCATAACATATTGCTGATTCTTTGATTTTAAGTCTCTTGTGTATTTCAAATACTGTCGCAGGCATTTGATAATTGGGAGATTGTGTCACAAATAATACCGCATCTATATCATCAGGAGTATTATTTGTTTGGTCAAATATATCTTTAGCAGCTTTAATACATAAATCTGCTGCGGTAATTGATTCATCAGACCAAAATCTTTGTTTGACACCTATCATATCAAAAGATTTTTTTAATGATTTTTCGTCACTTAAATAGGAAAAATGATCATTAGTAACCTTGTTTGAAGGAACTACTGTGGATACAGCAACAATGCTCGAATTAGATGTTTTTAAATATTCGGCCATACTAAATTTTAATATAAATTATACACCCATGTAATTTAAAAAGGTTGCAGTGATCTTTTTATAAGCACTTTAAAAGAATAAAAAGATCCCTAAGTCGATAGCCAAATAGACATTTGCCAGAAACCCTATTGCCCAAAATATACTTCTAGGGCTTGGATTTTTTTCTGTTGCTATTTTGTAATACAAAATCATATGAGTAATTCTTGCTAAAGCATAAACCCATATTATTATTGAAAGCTTTAATGGACTATAGCCTGAGAACATTGCTAAAAATGTCATGCCTAATATCGGAATAATATTTTCAAGAGAATTATGAAATGTCCTATGACTTCTAAATACAAAAGATGATTGTCCTAGTTCAGGCTTCACTATTCCAGGACTGTATCCTTCTTTCTGTCTTCGATGAGCTCTTACTGCTACCATTGCTTGAATGATCATAGTTACCAACATTAACCATATGCCTGTAAGTGAAGAGTGATAAACATCAAACATTTTTGACCCCAATAAATTTGTTTTGTTTTATCAATTATAGACATAATATGACAACGAAGGTTATAAATTATATTGTTTTAAATGAGCTCGATTTATAAAGTTTTAACAGAAGAAGAGTGGGAACATGCAATCTCCCTTGGTTATGTAGAAACCAAGTTAGATAATGATGATGGCTTTATACATTTATCAACATCAAAACAGCTTGCTTTGACACTTCATTTATATTTTAAAAACTCTAAGAAGGTTATTTTGCTAGAGATAGATCAAAATGCCATTGAAAATAAAATAGTTTTTGAAGAGGCTAAATCAGGAAGCAGATTAGGAAAATTTGCACATCTTTATGGTAAATTACTTATAAAAAATGTTAAAAAAGAATGGACACTAAAGAGAAATGGTTTTGATTTACCTAAAAAAGTTTTAGCGGAATCAGAAGAATAATAAATATGACAGATTTAACAATAAACCAAGTTTACGCAATTGGAGCTCCAATAGTTTTGGCTATGATTCTTATTGAAGTATTTTTCTCCAGCATCTATAACAAAAATCTTTATAAAAAAGATGACACCCTTTGCACAATTGGGCTTTTAACAGGAAATATTCTTATGGTATTTGCTCTAAAGGGAGTTACATTAGCGCTACATTTTTACTTATTCCAATTTAAGTTGTTTAACTTATCAGCATTGATACCAGTTTGGGCTTTATGGATTCTCACTTTTGTCATGATAGATTTAGTTTTTTATTTTTATCACCGTATTTCTCACAGAGTAAATTTCTTATGGGCCATTCATATGAGCCATCATTCAAGTGAAGAAATGAACTTTGCTGTATCTTTTAGGCAGGCTTGGTTTGGCCCAATATCAAAATTACCATTTTTTATGGTGTTGCCTTTATTGGGCTTTGATCCAACCATAATTGCAGTGGCAGGTGTAGTTAGCACGCTATGGGGAATTGTTGGACACACACAAATTGTTGGCAAGCTTGGTCCGCTTGAATGGATTTTTAATACTCCATCTCATCACAGGGTTCATCATGGAGCTAATAGCCAGTATATAGATAAAAATTATGGAAATTTATTAATTATTTGGGATAGAATGTTTGGTACCTTTGAATCGGAAGATGAGCCAGTAAAGTTTGGTTTAGTAAGAAATGTAAACACTTTTAATCCAACGAAGATAACTTTTATGGGATGGATAGATATTTTTAAAAATATGAAAAATGCTTCGAACTTTAGCGAAGCAATATATTTTTTATTAGGACCACCAAAAACTAAAAATTAATTATGAAACATATCTTATATTTTCTTTTTGTATCACCCTTAGCCTTTTCTTTTGAAAGCTCAGAAAATTGTGATGATATTGAGCTATTCTTTTTAAGTCCACAAGATGGTTTTGTTAGTAAGAATCAAAAACTAAAGGTAGAGTTTGGAACGAAAAATATAAATATTAGCCCTGCCGGTGTAGTTGTTGAGAAACAAGATAATTGTATAGTTAGCGGGCATCATCATTTAATTATTAATAATGCCTATGAAGTTAAGAGTTTTGAAAATCAACCGATACCATATAGAGCAAATATTCTCCATTTTGGTGGCGGTCAAAAAGAAGCAGAGCTCTCCCTTCCTCCTGGAAAATATTCTCTACAACTTGCAATAGGCGATTACGAGCATAAACCCATCAATAGAAATAGGTCAGACCAAAAATACAACCCAATTCTTTCAGAAATTATTAATGTTGAAATATTGCCATAGTTAAAGCTTTTCTTTTTTCTCAAAGACATTTCTAATACAATTAGTACTACACATAGGGGAATAATTATTTTTTTAAAGAAAGTTAAAAATAATTTTTTATTTGAGGCATGTATTCTCATTCTCACAGCTGTTTATTGCGTTCAGCTATATGCAAAAGAAATAGTGATAAACCCAGGAGATAATGCACAAGAGGAACTGCAAGAAGCTCTAATACTTATGTCAGAAGGGGATACTCTTTTGATTAAGTCTGGTTACTATTTATTTGAAGATGGGCTTTCTCTCGATGTAGATAATGTCTCAATAATTGGCGAGGGTTTGGATAAAACTATATTGGACTTCAAAAATCAACAGTCTGGAGCTCAAGGATTCTTAGTAACTTCAAACAAAGTGACATTAAAAGATTTCGCAATATTGGACGCAAAAGGTGATGCACTAAAGGTAATAGGATCAAAAAGCATCAATATGATTAACTTAAGAACAGAGTGGACAGGTGGACCAAAGAGCACAAATGGTGCATATGGATTTTATCCTGTTGAGTCTGAAGATGTGCTTATTGATGGATGTGTTGCCATAGGCGCATCAGATGCTGGAATATACGTAGGGCAATCTAAG
Organism: uncultured SAR86 cluster bacterium; assembly: GCA_902547295.1. GTDB lineage: Bacteria > Pseudomonadota > Gammaproteobacteria > Magnimaribacterales > D2472 > SAR86A. The sequence goes on from CACCNJ010000002.1 coordinate 149,732, forward strand.
AACATTATTGTTAGAAATAGTATTGCTCAATATAACGTAGCTGGGATTGAAATAGAAAATTCTTACTATGCAGATGTTTACAACAATCTTGCTTCACATAATACTGGCGGCATTTTAATATTTGATTTACCTGATTTGCCTCAACAAGGCGGTCATCACATAAGAGTTTTTGATAACAAATCAATAGACAATGATACTGATAACTTCGCCCCAGAGGGTAATATTGTTGGAGAAGTTCCAAGAGGCACAGGAATTATTATTATGGCTAATTCTGATGTGGAGGTTTTTAATAATGAAATGAGTGGAAATGGAACAGTAAACCTCTCGATTGTCTCTTATTCTGATGAAACAGATGATCCAAATTATTATCCCCATCCAAGAAGGATTCAGGTTCATAACAATATATATGGTCCTGTAGGATTTGATCCAGATGTTGAAACAGGTGATTTGGCAAAAGCATTATATGAAATAAGTGATGGGAACATGCCAGATATTTTTTGGGATGGTGTTGTTCCAATTTCTCAAATGATATTTGGGCAACCAGATGATGATAAGTTAAAGGTAGACGAAAATAGCGATGTGAGTTTTTTAACGATCAGTCCAATAAAGTACATGTTAGGGTTTTCAAATCCTATACGAACAGAAAAGAAAGAATTTAAAGGGGTCATTAATCCACTTGAGCCGATTGTAATAGACGGTATATAGGGATAATGAAAAAGAAATTTCAAATATTGCTAGTGCTTATCCTGTGCACCAGGCTAACTGCGATTAATGATAATCTAATTATTTCTGAATCTTTTCCACCAAAATTATCAGAGTTTGGTTTTTTTCTAGATGATTCAGCACAAATACCTCATGAGAATGTAATACCATACGAGCTGATATCAACTTTATTTTCTGATTACTCATATAAGCAAAGATGGGTATATGTTCCCAACAATAAGAAAGCCCAATATGAAGAGAATTGGGTTTTTAATTTTCCTGTCGGCTCTGCATTAATAAAAACATTTTATTACCCTGTTGATGAAAGAAATCCAGATCTTGGAATGAATCTTTTAGAAACAAGACTTTTATTAAGGAAAGAGAATGGCTGGGAAGCTGTATCTTATGCATGGAATGAGGAACAAAACGAGGCATATAAAAAAGTTGCTGGAAAAACAATTAATGTTTCTTGGACTGATTTTATGGGCAACGATAGAGATGTTAGGTATCGAGTGCCAAACGTAAATCAATGCAAGGAATGTCATGCAGCTCAGGATAAGATCACACCAATTGGGCCAAAAGCCAGAAACTTAAATAAAAAGTTTGAATTTAATGATGGAGAATTTAATCAGTTAACTTATTGGATGAATAGACAAATAATAGATGATTATCCAATGGAGTTAGTTTCTCCAGTTGATTGGACAGACGAAAGCCAAAATATTAATGACAGAGTTCGTTCTTATTTAGATGTAAATTGTGGGCATTGCCACTCTCCAACAGGAAATGCAAATTCAACCGGCCTTTATCTTCACCTAGATGAAACAAGAGATATTCATTTGGGTTTGTATAAAAAGCCTGTTGCAACTGGTAGAGGCAGTGGAGGCTTAAAGTATTCAATAGTGCCAGGCAAACCGGACGAATCAATTTTATTACATAGAATGATTTCTCTCGATCCAGGAGTGATGATGCCAGAATCTGGAAGAGCACTTTCACACACCGAGGCTGTTGATATGGTCAGAGAGTGGATCTTGGTAATGGAAGATTGAGATTACATTCACGTAATATTTTCATTTTTCTATCTGCAATAATATTTCTTTATTCTTGTGAAATTGAAGAATCTAAAAATATCTATAAACCGCCCTCAATAGAAACTTCCACAAAAATAGATAAAAGCAGCAATGCCTATTCAATTGAAGTTCTTGAAAGTGTTGGCGATGAGTTATCGAATCTACTTAATAAAGAAATAAACCTTTTTTCATCAAACGAAGTCAAATTTGAAGGAGAAATAATAAGTAAATATATTGATTGTGGATTTATGAATAATGAGATTTATGTAAATTATATTGATAGGATATTTGGCTCATATTTAGAAGCTGTTATAACCTTTAAAATAGTAAATGAAGACAACGTATACATAATTAATAATGATGAGATCAGATACACTTTTTTTTCAAAAGAGACAGGAACAAGATGGAGATTTAAATCTAATAAACCAAAAGAATTATTGGTAGGTAATCCTGTCTACAGCGACAATCCTTACAGAACATGTTTATCTAAAAATGTATTAGAGAAAAAGATTAAAAATATATTAAATAGGACATCAAATGGCTAAAAGAAATTTAATTAATATCTACTTAACTTTTTTTGCAATATTTTTATCTTCAAATTTAGATGCTGATAATAGTCATTCTATGATTGGATATTGGTTGACATCCCAATCTATCGTTTTGGTTAGTAAGTGTGAAAATGAGTTATGCGCAACCATTGAACATATTTTTGTTGAAGAAGGAATAGACCAAAAATCAATACTTGATAATAACAATAAACAAAAATCTTTAAGAGAAAGAATGCTTGTCGGAATTAACTTAATAGATGGTTTTGAATATATTGATGGAGCAAAAAAGCTATCTGGTGGAAGGATTTATGACCCAGGAAGGGGAAGAACTTTTAAATCAAATATTTATTTATTACAAAATGGGAATTTGAAAATTGAGGGTTGTTTGTTGAGAATGTGCGGCCATGAAGAATGGAAACCAATAACGGTAACGCTTACTGACGATGGAACAAAAAAGGTCGAGCTGAAGGAGAATCTTTAATGAAAAAGGTTAATTTTAAAGACAAGTTTAAAAAGTTCTCAGATCAATGGTCGCCTAAAGTGATTGCGGAACTTAATGATTATCAACTTAAGTTAGTAAAGATTCAAAATGATTTTATCTGGCACAAGCATATTGATACCGATGAGGTATTTATTGTTATTGAAGGCGAAATGTTTATTGAATTTAAAACTGAAACGATAAAGCTTGAAGCAGGAGAAATGATAGTTGTTCCAAAAGGGACAGAACACAGACCTTTTGCAAACGATGAAGCTTGTATAATGTTGGTTGAGCCAAGAGGAGTAGTTAATACCGGCGATAAAACAGATGAACTAACTGCTCCAAATGATCAATGGATATAGGGTGGGGAGACAATAATTATGAGTAAATTTTTAATCGCGACATTAGCATTAATACTTTTAGGCTTGGTTATATATAGCCCAAACATTGCAAGGCTCTACAAACTAGCTAATTTATATAACGAAAAATCAATAGCTAAGAATTTTATAAACATTAATAAAATTTTTGAAACATCTTCACCTATACCCGCGTCAGAAAAACCATATGTTTTTGAAAAAAAGGATTACGACTTACCAGAATCTTATTTCTTTGAGGGAGAGGAACTAAAACTAGTTGATGGATTAGATCATTTCCATACAGATGGACTCATAATCCTTCATGAAGGGAAAATGTTATTTGAAAAATATTGGCACGGTAATACTAAAGATAGCAAACACATAGCCTTTTCAGTATCTAAATCTTACTTATCAGCCTTATTTGGTATTGCTGTTGATGAAGGCCTAATTGATAGTATTGATGATAAGGTTTCTAAATATCTTAATGATTTTGATGGAACTGGTTACGAAGACGTAAAAATTAAAAATCTTCTTCAGATGTCTTCAGGCATTGAGTTCAATGAAGATTATGCTGATCCTGGCTCAGATATAAACAGGTTTGCAAGAGCAACTGCAAGAGGTTCATCATTCAGAGATTTTGCTAAGACACTAAAAAATGGAAGAGAACAAGGAACATATAATCACTACGTAAGCCTTGATACTCAAGTATTAGGCATGATTCTTGAATCTGTAACCGATATGCCATTAAGAGAGTATTTATATAAAAGAATATGGAGCAAAATAGGTACAGAGAGTGAGGCTTATTACATTGCTGATAATACTGGTACAGATATGGCGCTAGGTGGCCTAAACGCTTCTTTGCGGGACTTTGCCAAGTTTGGGCAGCTATACTTAAATGAAGGAAGTTGGGAGGGTGAGCAAATTGTTCCTAAGGACTGGGTTGCTCAATCTCATACACCGGATGCTCCTCACCTAATGCCAAATTCAGGAGAACTTTCCTCGAATGAATGGGGTTACGGCTACCAATGGTGGGTCCCTGGGAATCCTATGACTGATTTCACTGCTCACGGCATATTTAATCAATTCATATATGTTAATCCAGAATCAAATGTTGTTATAGCAAAGACATCTTCAAACCATAGGTTCAGATCAGAAAGAGAGTACTCAAAAGCAGCTCATATAGCTATGTTTCGCTCTATAACAAAACATATTAAAAATACATTTAATTAATATATTTGTATTAAATAAGATTCTTTCTTAGAATTAAAGAAAGGATATATGAGGAGATAAAATGAATTCAAAATTTTTAAGTTTAATTGGTTTAGTATTTGCCGTTAGTGCTTTTTCTGACGGAAAATCAAATTCATGGATGATTGAGACACTATCTACAGCTGCGCCATCATTTATAGGTGATAATGCTTCAGTTGCTACATATGATGGAAAAGTTCTTAAAGAGGGTAGCAATGGCTGGACATGTTCTCCAGGAAGGCCAATGCCCGAGGATGGTTACAAAGATGCTCAAGATACAAATGCGTCATGTGCAGATATTGAAGGATTCAAATGGGTTGAGGCATATGTAAATGGCACTAGTCCCAATATGGAAAGAGATGCTTATATATGGATGCTCCATGGTGATGTTGGAGAAGACAATAGAGTTTCATCTCTATACGGCGGTAATAAGGAGAATGCAATAAAGATGAATCATTTTATTGAATCAGGTCCACATTTAATGCTTATGCCAAAAGATACAAAAACTATAGAAAACTTTACAACAGATTTCACAAAAGGAGAGCCATATCAGATGTTCAAAGGCACACCATATGCGCATTTAATGATTCCTTTTGAGGGTTATTATATGTTTCAACCTGAAGCGGCTCCTAAGTAGAAATTAAAATGGAAAGATATAAAAGTTTTAAGGATTTCTATCCGTACTATATTTCTGAGCATGATCATAAATACACAAAATTGATGCATTTTATTGGAACTAGTATAAGCATCTATTTTTTAATTAAATTTATACTGTCATTCAATTTTTTATTTATCTTATATGCGCTCCTATCGGGTTATGGGTTTGCATGGGTAGGACATTTTTTTATTGAAAAAAATAAACCTGCTACCTTTAAATATCCTTTTTATAGCTTAATAGGTGATTACAAGATGTATTTAGAAATACTCCAAGGCAAACATAAAATTTTTTAATTTGTAACCCCGTATTTAATATTTTTATGGAGGCTTCTGAGAATAATTTTTGGACTGAGCCTCCTTGGGGTGCCGGTGAAAAAAAATACCGACTAGGATTGAAGCCAATAGAGCTTGATGAATGGCTTAATAGAAAGATCGGTGAAAATCTTTTAAAACATAAAAAAAACTTACTCAATTCTGATTACAACAAGGTTATTGCAGCAACTGAAGATTCTATTGATGCACAAATTTGTTTAGGAAAAATATTTGGAATAACGCATTCTAAGTATCCTGATCTCATTGCTGAATTAAGCCTCAATATTCAAGATGATTTATGCTTAATGGAGTCACAAGGTGAACAAAAACTTCTTGCGGCAAGTATTTGTTCGCCAAGTTATTGGGATGTAAGAACAAAAATTGGTAAGCCACTAAAAACAATTCATGATCCTGTTACATCTCTAGACGAGAAGATAGGCAAGAGAATCACAACTTTTATAAGACAGGCACCTATTAAAAAACCCTTTGCTAGGCAGAATTGGCTTATTCATGGAGATACAAAAAGATTCCATTTAAAAGAAGAAGCTTCTTTACTCACAGATCCTTCGTCTTGGTATATCAGATCAGAAAAAGAAACTTTATGTAGATTTCATGAAGATTATTCTTTATTTACAATAAATGTTTTATTTGAACCATTAAACAAAATTGTTGATTATCCTGATGCATTGAGAGGTCTTATTAAAAGCTTAGAGACATTTGATGAAGATGAATCAGTATATTTTGGTGGATCAAATAAAATAAACATTTTATTGGAGTACCTTCAAGCACAACTATAGTAAAATAGCACTCATTGGGAGAGCATAATTTGCTGTAAATCTTTATGGATAAAAAACAGTACAACAAGATAATTATTAGATCGCAAGATATTGCTGAAAAATGGAAAAAAATTCCAGCGCCTCAAAGAGGAGAGTTTATAAGACAATTTGGTGAGCAGTTAAGACTTCAAAAAGAACTCCTTGCAAAAACCATAACCAAAGAAGCCAGAAAGATAAAGACAGAGTCGTTCGGAGAAGTTCAAGAAGCAATAGACATGTGTGATTTTGCTGTTGGATTAAGCAGGCAACTATATGGCTTAACTATGCCTAGTGAGCGTCCAAATCACAGACTTCAAGAGTTATGGCATCCTTTGGGAGTTGTTGGTTGCATAACAGCTTTTAATTTCCCAATGGCTGTATTTGCATGGAATTTCTGTCTTTCTGCTGTTTGTGGAAACAGCATAATATGGAAACCAAGCCCACATTCAAATGAGTGCGCAAAAGGAATAAAAAAAGCGTGGGATGAGATAAGTGGTGAGTTTTCTGACTTAATTCAAATTATAGAAGGTGGTAACGAAGAGGCAGTTTTAATTTGTGAAGATAAGAGAATATCTTTGGTATCTGCAACAGGAAGCACACAAATGGGCAAAGAGTTGGCACCAATTGTTTCAGCTAGGCTTGGTAAGCTTTTGCTTGAACTTGGAGGCAATAACGCTGCAATCGTATGTCCTTCAGCAGACTTAGATTTAACAATAAAAGGTATTGCCTTTTCTGCTTGCGGAACAACCGGTCAAAGATGCACCTCGCTAAGAAGATTATTTGTTCATAAAGATATATATGACGACTGTGTTGAGCGTTTGGAAAAATGCTTTGAGGAATTAGTAATAGGCTGTCCCTCAAAGGATTCCTCTCAAATAGGTCCTTTAATTTCTGAAGATAGCTTTAATTCGATGCAAAAAACACTTGAGTCTCTAAGAGCTAAGAATGTATCTGTAATCGGTGGTGAAAGATTAGATATTGAAGATTCTGATGAATATTATGTAAAACCAGCATTAGTCCTTGTAAAGGAAATAGAAGATGAGATGCTTTCTGAAACATTTGCACCTATTTTATATGTTAAGAGTTATGAAAAAATTGAAGATGCTATTCGAATGCAAAACGATGTTAGTCAAGGACTTAGTAGTTCAATTTTTACAAATGATATGAGGGAATCAGAATTATTTTTAAGTGAATCTGGAAGTGATTGTGGTATTGCTAACGTTAATATTGGTACAAGCGGAGCTGAAATTGGTGGCGCTTTTGGTGGTGAAAAAGATACGGGAGGTGGACGTGAGTCAGGTTCGGATGCTTGGAAAAATTATATGAGAAGAGTAACTGCAACTGTAAATTACGGAGAAGATTTACCACTTGCTCAGGGGGTAGAATTTGATGAAAGCTAAAATTGCAATTGTTGGCAGTGGAAACATAGGTTGGGCGTTAAAACAACTACTTAAAAAGGACTATGACTTAAGGCAGGGCGATATAGAAGATGGTTTTGATGCAAACGATATTTCTCAGGTAGAAGATTTTTTAAAAGGAGTTGATGCAGTAATTTCAGCAGGACCATTTGCAGTAAACAAAAACATTGCAAGCGTAGCAGCAGAAAATGGTATTGCTTACTTTGATCTCACTGAAGACGTTGAAACGACAGAATTCATAAGATCACTTAAATCAGAAAATATTTTAATGCCACAGTGCGGCCTTGCTCCAGGAGCCATTAACATATGTGCAGCTGGTATGATGAACCAATTTGATTCTGTTAATGAAGTCCTTATGAGAGTTGGAGCCCTGCCAAGATTTACAACTAATGAAATGAGCTATTACTTAAGTTGGTCAACAAACGGATTAATTAATGAATATTGCAATGAAGCTGATGTAATTTATGAAGGAAAATCAGTAAAGGTTATGCCCCTAGAGGGAGCTGAAAAAATTGTAATTGAGGGCGAAAGTTTCGAAGCATTTAATACAAGCGGAGGATGTGCGACTATGTGTGAGACTTTTGAAGGAGAAGTTCAAAATCTTTCATATAAAACAATTAGATATCCAGGCCATTTAAATCACATGAAATTTTTGTTCAATGATCTTCACTTGAAAAAAAATAAAGATGTCTTAGAGAAGCTTTTTGACAAAGAAGTCCCAAGGACAAAAAATGACGTAATAATATTTTTTGTTAAAGTTATAGGACTTATCGATGGAGTTTTACAAGAGAAAACCTATTTAAGAAAAATATACGGGGATGAAAAATTTAGTGCTATTCAATTAACGACTGCCTCTGGGGTATGTAGCGCTCTTAAAATGTTTCTTGATGGTAAAATTACAAACAAAGGTTTTACAAAACAAGAATCTTTATCTTGGGATGATTTTCTAAACAATGATTTTGGCAAGGTTTACGCCTAATACTAATAATGACAGAATTTAGCTTATTAGATACGTCTCATATCATTTTTGCCATAGCATGCATTGCTATGATTGTTTATTTACCGAAATTTGTTGTGAACAAGAGTGATACATGGAAAAAACTTGTAATAGCAGTAATTTTCATTTTTATATTAATAAACCAAGGTTTGGATTTTTATAGGGAGGGATATACTCAACAAATAAAGCTAGGATTGCCTCTTCACCTATGTGATTTTTCTTGCGTATCTATCATGCTCTATTTTATAACTCATAGAAGAGAGTTTTTTATCTTTGCTTTTTTTGCCGGAATTTCTGGAGCAGGGATGGCTATATTAACTCCAGACGTTTTATATTCATTCCCACATATTGATTATGTTCGTCATATGATTGGTCACTCAATGATTTTACTAGGCGTAAGTTATGCAATGATAGTTGATAATCAAAGACCTTATTTTAAAGACGTACACAGAGTTCTATTAGTGTTAACTTTTTTCTTAATTTTGATGTATCCAATTAATTATTTACTTGGACCACCAGCAAATTATTGGTATGTTATGGAAAAACCACCTGGTTTAAATGTAACAGGTTTTATGAGAGATGCGCCATACCATATGATTGATATCTATATTCTTGCTGTAATTGTTTGCTATTCAATATATTTGCTATATCTAATTAAAGATAAATTAAATAAAACTAGTGTCTAAAAATGAAAAGTGTTTCAAGCTCACAAATTCCGAAGAGTTTTCGGGCATATCGACCAAAAGCGCTTCAATGGCTGGGTAGGTTTGTTTTAGCGTCTCTCGGATGGAAAGTTCATGGAAAAATTTCAGACGAATTTAATGAAAAAAAAGTTGTAGTAATTGTTGCCCCACATACATCAAACTGGGATGGGATTTTAGGGGTTGCAGCAATTGCTGGCCTTGATGCAAAAGTTACTTTTATTGGCAAACATACTGCATTTAAGTATGGGCTTGGAGCTTTTTTAAGATATATGGGGGGAATACCCGTAGATAGAAATAAACCTGGGGGAATAATTAAAGACGCAATTAATCAGATTAAAGACATAAATAGTTCTTTAATCGGAATATCTCCTGAAGGAACCCGTTCAAAAGTAAAGGAATGGAAAACAGGATTCTTAAGAATAGCAAAAGAATTAAATACTAAAATAATTCCAGCATCTCTAGATTTTGCGAAAAAAGAAATACTTCTTGGTAAGGCTTTTACTCCTTCGGGTGACAATACGAAAGATATTAGCGATCTTAAGGACTATTACAGAGTTTTTACTGCAAAATATCCTGAAAAATACTAGTTCAAATTTTCTTTAATCATATTATTTACCATCTCTTCAACAATAAAGAGAGGAGGATTTCCATGATCTAGAACAGCTGAGTGGAAATCTTTTATATTAAATTTATCACCAAGCTTGTTCATGGCTTTTTTTCTAAGCTCGAGGATTTTGATCATACCAACTTTATAACTTAGCGCTTGTCCTGGCCAAACAATATATCTTTCAATTTCGACTCTAACTTCTGTATCTGACATTCCTGTTTTTGTTTTCATGTACTTCATTGCTTCTTCACGAGTCCATCTTTTATAGTGCATTCCTGTATCAACTACTAATCTTACTGCTCTAAAAAGTTCGCTTTGAAGAATTCCTAGTTCGTCATATGGATCTTCAGCCAAACCTGCTTCAAGAGCTAAGATTTCAGAGTATAGAGCCCATCCCTCTGCGAAAGCAGAAGTGAAATATCCAAAGCGTCTATAAAGTGTTAAATCTTCATTTTCAAGAGAATGTGCTATTTGATGATGGTGTCCAGGTGTTGCCTCATGATATGCCAAAGTTCTCATGCTATAAGTTGGTGTTTGCTTTATATCATATAGATTTGCATAAAACACACCAGGTCTACTTCCATCAAGTGCTGGTGACTGATAATATCCTCCAGCAGCAGTTCTTTCAGAGTACTCAGGAACAGCTTTCACTATGACTTTTGACTTTGGCATAGTATGGAAATAACCTTTCATTACCTCATAAGCTTCTTCAACCATTTCTGTATAGTCTTTAACAACTATTTGTTTTCTGTCTGGAGTATCTGCATATAAGAAATCTGGATTCTCATTTAATTCATTCATTAACTCTCCAACAGATTTACTCTCGTCATATCCAAGAGACGAAAGAATGTATCTCATTCTTTCAGAAATCCGCTTAACTTCACTTAGCCCCATTTGATGAATTTTCTCTGGTGAATAATCTGTTGTAGTAAAAGTCCTTATTTTCAATTTATAGTATTCTTCTCCTCCTGGTTGAGACCATATGCCATGATTTTTATTAGCATATTTTTGAGTACTTATCATAAAATCTCTTAAAACTTCAAAACCCGGCGTAACACTCTCGCTAATGGACCTTTTTATTTCATTTTCAAAATAATTTATATCTTCTTGATTTAAATCCAATTGATTTATCTTTGACATGAACTGGGTATAAAGAGGATGTTCTTCATTCGAATATTCTATAAATTCATTTAGCTGTTTAATTACATGACCATATACAAATTCAGGCGGATAGATACCATTCATAGCTTGTTTTTCAAGGTCAGCAAGAACTCCTTCATATACTTCCTTAATTAAATCTGTCCTTTTTATGAAATCGTTTGCTTCAGACTTCTTCCTAATAGGATGCATATCATTCATAAACTCAATGGTATTTAAATGAATTCCTCCAATTTGATTTAGCGGATAGTCTAAATAAGGAAAATCTCTTAGTTCTCTTAAATGATTTTCATAATCAAAAATTGCAATTTTCTTTGTACTTTTTTGAGTATCGGATAGTCTCGAGTCGTCATACTTATATAAGGTTTTAATAGTTTTTTCTGTATGCTCAATTCCATCTTCGATATCAGTTTCTTTTGGAATTGACAATTTGGAGTTATGATTCGTCAGCCAATTATAGTCATCTAATACTCCAACATAAGTTAACTCTTCAGGCGAACTTGCTAGATCAAGAATTAGCTCTTTTGCTAAAAAATGATCAATTGAGAAGGGCTTCATAAAAAAAAGATTTATTAAATATAATGACCCAACTCCAAAAGTAACCAATAAAAGATTTCTCGTATGCTTAAGAATTTTTTTAATCATGATAAAATTTCCTTTTAAAGAACATTATATTATTATGTCAGAAAAACTAGCTACGCTTAAGAAAGAAGATAACGTATCAATACTTACTTTAGATGATGGTAAGGCAAATGTTTTCTCTCCAGAAATGTCACAGCATATAAATGAATGTCTTGATGATGTTCCTACCGAAGAGGGATGCCTCATAATTACAGGTAGAGAGGGAATGTTTTCTGCTGGGTTTGATCTCAAAACAATACAAGGCGGAGATATGAAACTTATTCAAAATATGACAATAAATGGCTTTAAGCTCTTATCAAGAATATTTGCATTTCCAAGACCCGTTATCGCTGCATGTTCAGGTCATGGCATTGCCCTAGGAACTTTTTTATTATGCTGTTGTGACTATAGAATAGGAGTAAAAGGGGACTTCATGCTTGGGGCTAATGAAATGAGAACAAATATGGTCATACCTTTACCTATATTAGAGCTCATTAAATTTAGAGTTGCTCAATCTCATAAATATAGAGCAGTTCTGGGCGCGGAAATGTATACGCTAGAGAATGCAATAGATGCAGGCCTAATGGATGAAGTTGTTGAATCAGATAACTTGATGAAAGCCGCTCTTGAAAAAGCAAAAGATCTATCGACGATGGGGCATCCAGCTTATTCGATGACAAAAGAGCTTTACATAGCTGAAACACATAAAAAGATTGATGACGCAATAAATGAACTTGATTCTTGATGAATGAATCAGTTTCATCACGAAATTCAAAATTTTCCGTCAAAACCAAGCCAAGAATTTTTAGAGAAAATTTTTATACTTAATCAAGAAAATACTCCAGAAGTTGGTAGTTTGAGCTCCATTGAGTACCTAAGACAATTAATAAAACTTAGTTCATATCAATTTTATGTAGTTAAAGACAATGAAATAAAAGGATTCATCATATGCTTCAGAGAGAAATCTTCTTATGATTCATCTAACTATAAATTTTTTAGTAACACAGAATCCAAATTTCTTTATATTGATAGAATAGCTATAAAAGATTCATTTAGACGTCAGGGTATTGGAAAAAGTTTTTATGAGCTTATTGAAAAAATTGCTATTACAAAAGAAATACCGCTATGCTGTGAAGTAAACACATTTCCTGAAAATTTAATATCTATAAAGTTCCATGAGGATTTTGGCTTCAAAAAAATTGGAAATAGAGAATATGAAAATCACTCAGTAGCTTTTTTTAAAAAAGTAATCAGAATTTATACTTAAATAAAAACATATTATAAATATCGTATGATATGGTCTGTATATGTTTTTAGAAACTTCTCTAATATTTAAAACACTTGTAATACTCTCAGCACAACTGGGGGTAGTTTTGATGATGTGTTTTTATTGCCTTAATAGAGCAAAAAAAGCATATGAAAATAATACAACTTTTATGGGACTGTTATTTAGGGGCTCGGTCAACATGAAAGGTAAATTAGATTTGATTCCTTATTTAGAAACAAAGAAAGATTTTCCAAAACCAATGGAAAAACATGAAGATAAAGACACGGTGCTTCATGAAGTTGCTAAAAGTCAGGATGAAGTTATTGAATTATTAAAGATGGGTTACATACATTCCCCGATGGGTTCATCGTGGGGCATTAGTTTGCTGTTCTGGTTATGGATGGGGTGTTTATTTGCAACAACATTTATAACTTCCGTTGATTCTATTAACCTCTGGGTTGGAATGACTTTATTCACTTTAACGAGTTTATTCTTTGGTCCTCTTCTCGCTTTAATAATGCTTGAGATGGATGAAAATGATGGATTTACCGCTCTTAAAATAGTACTTGTTGTAACTTTAATTACCGGTTTTATAGGTTATGGAGATTTTATATCTTTCTCAGAAAGCTCTTTATTTGGAATCATCTTAATTATATCTTTATTTGGATTACTGATTTTTAACTTTGCGCGTTTTTATATGGAATTTAGCAGGAAGGCTGTGAGAAGATCTGCAATTTTTGGTGCAACTCTTTTTTCTTTATTTCTTTTATTTGATTTCAATTATATTAAAATGCAATCAAGTATTTATGCCAAAAATGACTGGGCAACTGCACTTGAAATGGCGTTTATACTCTATTTGGATATTATAAACTTGCTGTTAGAAATATTAGAAGCAATGGGTAATTCATAAGAGGAGGAAACATGGGCATACCTAATCAACTAAAAGATAAATTAACAATGCCAGTTATTGGTGCGCCACTATTCTTAGTATCAGGACCAGACTTAGTTATTGCACAATGCAAAGCTGGAATAGTAGGATCTTTTCCTGCATTAAATGCAAGACCTCAAAATGTTCTTGATGAATGGATTGTTAGAATAAAAACTGAGCTTGCAGAATATCAAGAGCAAAATCCTGATGCAAAAGTTGCCCCCTTTGCAGTCAACCAAATATGTCACGGATCTAACGATAGATTAATGCAGGATATGGAAACTTGTGTCAAACATGAGGTGCCCATAATTATCACTTCTTTAAGACCACCTTCAGAAGTTGTAGATGCTGCTCATAGCTATGGGGGTCTGGTTTTTCATGATGTTATAAATGTAAGACATGCACAAAAGGCAGCCGAGCAGGGTGTCGATGGTCTTATATTAGTTTGCGCTGGTGCAGGTGGTCATGCCGGGGCTTTGTCACCATTTGCATTGGTTAGAGAGGTTAAAGAATGGTTTGATGGAACAATTATTCTTTCAGGTTCAATTGGTGATGGTCACTCAGTAGCATCAGCAATTGCTCTTGGTGCAGACTACGCATATTTAGGCACAAGATTTATTGCCACTGAGGAGGCAAATGCTGATCCTGGATATAAAAAAATGTTAGAGGAGAGCGCGGCAAGTGACATAGTCTATTCTTCTTTATTCACTGGAGTCTTAGGGAATTATCTTAAACCTTCAATAAAAAATGCAGGTCTAGATCCTGATAATCTTCCAGATGCAGATAAGTCCGCAATGAACTTCGGCTCAGGTGGAAACACCGACTCAAAAGCCTGGAAGGATATATGGGGGTCTGGACAAGGAATTGGTGGAATTAAAGATTCTCCTTCCGTGGCTGACCTTGTTGGAAGAATAAAGTCAGAGTATGAGGAAGCTTTTGTTGAATTCAAAAACAGAATGCAAGCATAATTATGATTGAATCAATTATCATAGTTCCAATAATGTGGATCGTTATGTCGGCGATTTATATGCTTTTATTAAAAAATTTTGAGGGTACAAAAGGTATTACAGCAGAGTATCAAACTAAAGACGGCACTAAAAGAACTGCCAAAAAAGACAGACAAGATTTTATAGTATGAATAAAGCCATTGGCTTTATAGGCCTTGGAGTTATGGGGTTCCCAATGGCTGGACATCTATCAAATCATCACAAGATTTATGTATTTAATCGCTCACTTGAAAAAACAAAAAGCTGGATAAAGAAGTATTCTGGATCTGAATGTTGCTCTGTAAAAGAAATATCAAAAGTATCTGATATTCTTTTTCTTTGTGTTGGTAATGATAACGATGTAAGAGAAATTATTTCCAATAAAGATGGAGCCTTAGAGCATTTAAAATCAGGCTCTTGCATTATAGATCATACAACTACTTCAGCTGATCTAGCTAAAGAAATGAATGATCTTCTAAGCACAAAGAATATAAATTATATTGATGCACCTGTATCTGGGGGTCAGGCTGGAGCCGAATCTGGACAACTCTCAATAATGGTAGGTGGTAAAAATGAGCTGTATGAAGAATTGAAAGATATTTTAATGACTTACTCTAAGTTTATTAAATATATGGGAGAAAGTGGATCAGGACAGTTAACAAAAATGGTAAATCAGATTTGCATAGCCGGTCTAATTCAAGGTCTTGCTGAAGGAATGAATTTCTCAGAAAAAGCAGGATTAAATTCCAAAGATGTTTTAGAAGTTATCTCTAAAGGAGCTGCTCAATCATGGCAAATGGAAAACAGATGGCACACAATGCTCGAAGATGAATTCGATCATGGTTTTGCTGTAGATTTAATGAGAAAAGATTTAGACATAGTTATTAAAAAAGCAGAACATGAAAACATAAGTCTAGAAGTCACCAAAATTGTTAACGACTATTACAAAGAGATACAAAGATCTGGAGGCGGGAAATGGGATACATCCAGTCTATATAAGAGGCTTAAAGATAATCTTTAAAATATTGTTGAAAAATATACAAATACACCCAATCCAATTACAACCATAGCAGATGAGATTTCTAATGAATCAATGTCTATAGAAGGATCTTCTGCCATAGAATAAAAGCTTTCTGGATTAGAAATAAGCCATATTATTCCAGCTACGTGGAATAGCATTATTAGTCCAACGACCCAGTTCAACGGCTGTGATGTAAAAACAATTAAAGAGCATAAGATTACAAAAATTAGCTCAATTGAGATATAGACATTAATATTTTTTCTTTTTAGAAGATATCTTAAGAGACTGTAACCTTTTGAGTATGTATAAAATAGGATAAAACCATAAATAAAATATATTGAAGACAATACCGTAATCATTCTTATGATACCTCTAACACAATATTAAGATTCTTAAGATGCTCCATATTTGAAATTAAAGATCGCCTTCTTTTCTGACCTCGCTTCTCTCAACCTCAAATTTTTCTCCATATCTAGCAGCAAGTTTTTCTTGGTTTTCACTGATTACCTCATATGGATCAAGCCCTAATGAGGCACAAGCAGTTACCCAATACCACATGATATCTCCAAGCTCTCTTTTCATATGAAATATGTTTTCTTCAGAAGGAGGCTTTCCTTGGAGAAACATTTTTTTTACTATTTCTACAAACTCACCTGTTTCACTTCCCAATCCCAATGCTGCTGTTAAAAGCCTGGGAGTCTTAATATCTGAATTCTTTTCAATATCAATAAAACTTTGTTTTAAAGACTCAAGGTCCATGCTCGGATCGCTAGTAACTTTGGTTACGAAATCTGTATAGGTTTTAAAGAATTTTTTTATTTCTTCACTCATATTTTCTCCAGAATTATTTAGATAATTTTAACATCTGTTCTTAAGAATTATTTAAAAGGCGATTCTCTCCAATCTAGAGTAGAAATAAATTTTGCTGTAAATGCTTTATTTTCATCAGTAACTACTTTATTTTTAAGATCTACACCTGAAAGATACTCATAATCATCTAATGTTTTTTTATCACCAAGGCCAAAAGCACCGTCTATATCGTCATTTATCAATGCATTTAATTTATTGATACTTTTTTCTTCTCTTTGATACCATTTAATATCTCTATTTGAGTCTTCATCTTCATTCCAATGAAGCTTTCTTTTGATATTCGAAAGCTCAGCATACAGGTGAAAAATTGGTAGTGACTGAATATGAAAAATTCCTAAGTTTCTTGTAAATGATCTAAGCATTAAGGATATTTCTTCACCATAGAAATAAAATTCTGGATCATAAGGAATTTTTTTTACAAAATCACCAGTAGTAAATATGCAACCAGCAGCAATTAAATACCCATGAGTTATTTCTTTGGATGCAATTGAGCCAATTTGTCTTGAGAAATTATTCTTTATAAACATGCTGTCTCTTCTATATGAAATAGCATCAGTTCTTGTTTCGGCATTATTGAGATCAAATTCACCTCTTTCTAAGTCTATGACATTGAAGGCACGAGGATAGCAGGTGATAATTGGACTCTGATGTATTTCTGAATCAATATCCCTTATTTTTTCAATATGTTTAATTAAATATGAATCCCAACTCTCTTCAAATTGCATATGAGAATCGATTTGAAGATAGAAATCTTCATCATTAAAGCTTTTTTGAATTCTTGCTCTAGCCCAACAAGGACCTTTTGAATCTATTGGATTTACATGATCGTATTTAATTTGATTAGAAAACTTAAAAGAATCAATATTTATAGGATTTGACGACTGATCGCATATACCAAAGACTAAGTTTTCAGGATGTTTAGCATTTTTATATGCGCTGTTAATGGTCGTTTCCAACAAGGGATCTTGATAGGATGCTATTGATATAAATATTTTCATCAAAAATTATTATTAATGTACAAAAATAGTATAATTTGAATCGTAAATGGAACCAAAAAAAATATCTGAAAACGTAACAATGTATTCAACCAATCCGGTTGTGTATGTTGTATCTAATTTTCTATCTAATGATGAATGTGAAGCATTTGTTGAGCATGGAAAAGGCAAGATGCAAAGGGCAACTGTAATAACTGATTCTGAGCACGAAGTTCATTCAAGCAGAACTAATGACTATTGTTGGCTTGAGCATAGTGCAAATGAAGTTATTCATGAAGTAAGTAAAAGATTTTCTGTTTTGGTCCAAATGCCTATTAATAACGCAGAGCAATTTCAACTTGTCTATTATGGGCCAGGAAATGAATATAAGCCTCATTTTGACGCGTTTGATAAAACTACCAAAGAAGGCCAAAACAATTGGTTTCCTGGAGGACAAAGAATGGTAACAGCTTTAGCATATTTAAATGATGTTGAAGAGGGCGGAGAGACTGACTTCCCCGAGATAAATGTTTCTGTAAAACCTAATAAAGGAGATGTTGTAGTTTTTCATAATTGTATTGAGGGAACAACTGAAATTAATCCTGATGCTCTTCATGCAGGATCTCCAGTAATTTCTGGCGAAAAATGGGCAGTAAATCTCTGGTTTAGAGAATCAGCTATATATTAATTATCTATTTTTAAAGACCTTTGGCTGTCCGCAATGTTATATAGGTGATCCTGTGCCTCAGGTTTTAATTGAGCTACTCCCATCGTTAGCACATCTACTACCGCTGTATAAGCAATTCTGGACGTAAGCGGTTTTGAAATTCTATTATTTATTCCAATATTGATTGTTAGAGGAAAATCACAAATATCTGCAAGTGGTGTATCGCCTGGCATTATTCCAATAACTTTAACACCATTTTTTCTAACTATTTTGACACTTTCAATTAAGGCCGCAGTTGTTCCAGATTGAGATATTGCTACGACAATATCATTTTTGCTTAAAGAATTCGCAGACATAAATTGTAGGTGTGGGTCAGAAATATATGATGAGGATATTTTCAATCTAAAAAATTTATGCTGACCATCCATTGCAACCGGTGCTGAACCACCAAATGAATAAAATTCAACTCTATCTGCATTCACAAGAGCTTCAATGGCATTTTCAAGAATACTTTGATCAAGCTGTGACCTTACATTAAGTATCTCACTTATTGTTGTATCAAAAACTTTTTCACATAGCTCATGAATTGAATCGTCTTCTGTTATTTCGTACATAACAAAATAATCGTCAGCTGCTAGCTGCTGGGACAAATTAATTTTAAGTTCTTGAAAACCTGAAAATCCAATTGCTTTACAGAATCTTATTAATGTTGGTTCGCTAATGCCCATTGCTTCTGAAGCTTCTGCAGTTTTCATAGTAATAATTGATTTTGGATCTTCTAAGATATACTCTCCAACAATTTTTTCAGATTTTCTTAAATCAGGAAGAGAATTTTTAATTTGTCTCAATAATTTAGTCGACATAAGGTTAGAATATCTAACTTAAACAAAAAAATGAATCCCTAAATGGATGTATCTCATATTTTAGAAAGCTTAAACGAAGATCAGCGAAACGCTGTTACATCTGAAAAGCAACATCTCCTAGTTTTGGCAGGAGCCGGTTCTGGCAAAACCAGGGTTCTTGTTCACAAAATTGCTTGGGAAGTAGAGGCGCTTGGAAGAAATCCATCTACAATAATGGCTGTAACTTTTACAAATAAAGCTGCAAATGAAATGAGATCAAGAATCGAAGAACTTCTTCAATCTCCAATTATTGATTCCTGGGTTGGAACATTTCATGGTCTTTCTCATAAACTGCTTAAGAGATTTCATAAAGAGGCAGAACTCTCAAGTGGATTTACCATTCTAGATTCAGATGACCAATTAAGAATAGTAAAAAGAATATCAAAAGAACTGAGTTTGGATGAAGCCACATGGCCAGCTAGACAAAGTCAGTGGCAAATCAATTCATGGAAAGATGATGGATTGAGAAGTAAAGATGTTGATGAAAAAGGAGATTTTTACACTGAAACTGTTAATAAAATATATAAAGAATATGAAAAAATTTGTAAAAATGATGATCTAGTTGATTTTGGTGAACTGCTTTTAAAGTCATATGAAATACTAGTTGCTTCGCCTTCAGTTAAGACTTTTTTTCAATCAAGGTTTCAATCAATTCTCATTGATGAGTTTCAGGATACTAATACTATTCAATATAAATGGCTTCGTGAAATAGCATCGGAAGATGCAAATGTTACAGCGGTTGGAGATGATGATCAGTCTATATATGGCTGGCGTGGAGCTAAAGTCGAACATGTAAATTCTTTTACAGAAGATTACAAAAATACAGAGATTGTTAGGCTCGAACAAAATTATAGATCTACTAACGTGATTCTAAACGCCGCAAATGCATTAATTGATAATAACAAAGACAGACTTGGTAAAAATTTATGGACAGAAAAACTTGAGGGTGAACAAATTGTTCTTTATCAGGCTTACAACGAACAGGATGAGGCAAGATTCATTGCAGATGTTCTGAAGGACTGGATGAATAAAGGTGGGGCATATGAAGAAACAGCAGTTCTATATAGATCAAATGCACAATCAAGAGCTATAGAAGAAGCTTTATTAAGAATAAGCATTCCATACAGGATTTACGGCGGATTGCGTTTTTATGAAAGGCTAGAAATAAAAAATGCAATAGCATATTTAAAAATTATTTTTAACAATAATGATAATCCATCCTTTGAGAGATCAATATCAAATCCAACCAGAGGAGTTGGAGAGAAAACTTTGGGCAAAATTCGACAAACAGCTCAAAAATATAATATTTCTTATATTAAAGCATCTGCTAAGTTAATTGATGAGGGATCAATTTCTGGAAGGGGTGGTTCTGGATTGAGAGATTATCTTGAGTTTGTTGCAGGATGTAAGTCTTTCATTGAAGACAATAGTTTGTCGGATTTAATGGAACTTATTATTAAAGAATCTGGCCTTTATTCTTACCATGCTAAAGAGGCAGGAGAGAAAGGCAAAACTAGAACAGAAAACCTTGAAGAATTAATAACGGCTACTAAGAATTTTGAACAAAGTGTTAAAGAAGATAAAACAAATACTGAAATTGCAGAAAACTATCTCGATGTTATTTCTCTAGATGCCGGCGATAGACAAGCTGCTGAGCATGATGATGCTGCTCAACTTATGACAATGCACTCTGCAAAGGGCCTAGAATTTAAATTAGTCCTTCTTACTGGCTTAGAAGAAAGCTTATTCCCACATGGCAGATCAATGGAAAGCGCATCTCAATTAGAGGAAGAAAGAAGACTTTGTTATGTTGCTATTACAAGAGCAATGGAGAAATTATATATAACACATGCTGAATCAAGGAGGCTGCATGGGAATGATACTTTTAATCCTCCTTCAAGATTTTTAAGAGAAATACCAAAAGACTTAATTGATGAAATAAGACCTAGAGCACAAACCAATATTCCTTATAATAGAAAAGACTTCAATGAAACCAAAGTGGAGTTTGAGGAGGAAATCGGAATTGCGCTTGGCCAGAAAGTAATACATAAGAAATTTGGTGAAGGTATCGTATTAAATTACGAAGGTTCAGGAGATTCAGCAAGAGTTCAAGTAAATTTTGATGCTTCTGGAACAAAATGGTTGGTAATGGCCTACGCAAATCTTGAAAAACTATAATGAAAAAAATAACTCTTATATTTTCTGTAATTTTTTTAGTTGGTTGCTCTGATAAATCTGAAAATATTGATTCGCAATCAATCGATAAAAATGAAACCTTTAATTGGCGCCTTGTAACTTCATGGCCTAAAAATTATCCTGGGCTTGGAATGGCTCCAGAAAGAATTGCAGACCTCGTTGAGGAAATGAGTGATGGCCAAATGAAAATTACAGTTTATGGTGCAGAAGAACAAGTTCCTGCATTTGGCGTATTTGATGCTGTATCAAGCGGATCTCATCAGATGGGACATAGTGGAGGTTATTTCTGGAAAGGTAAAGTTCCGGCCGCACAATTTTTTACCAGTGTTCCATTTGGGTTAACTGCAGATGAGATTAATGCATGGGTCAATAGAGGCGGAGGCTTGGAATTATGGAGAGAAATTTATGCTCCATTTAATATTTATCCTATTCCAGCAGGAAATACAGGCACACAAATGTTTGGATGGTTTAATAAAGAAATTAATTCTTTAGAGGATGTAAAAGGACTAAAAATGAGAATTCCTGGAATTGGCGGTGAAGTACTGAAGGAAGCTGGAGGAATTCCAGTAACACTTCCAGGAGGAGAGCTTTTTACCGCACTTCAAACAGGAGTAATTGATGCTACTGAGTGGGTAGGCCCATACAATGATTTAACCTTTGGTTTCCACCAGGCAGCAAAATATTATTATTATCCAGGATGGCATGAGCCAGGACCTATGCTAGAACTGTTAATTAATATTGATGCATGGAATTCTCTACCAAATCACCTTCAAGTTATTATCGAGACTGCAACAAAAGCTGTGAATCAGGATATGCTTGATGAATATTTAGCAAAAAATAATCAGGCACTTACTGAGCTTGTTGAGGTTCACGGTGTCGAATTAAGAAGATTGCCTGATGATGTAATTGAAGAATTTAAAGAAATATCTAACAAAATTCTTGATGATCTGGCAAAGGAAGATGAAACAATAGCTAAAGTTTATAAATCTTATTTAAACTTTAAGAATAATGTATCTGCATATCATGAGATATCTGAAGATGCCTTTGTTGAATCAAGAAATAAATAGTGCTTGAAGACTTAACTTTTAAATCTCTTGGTATTGTTAATTATCATGAGACTCTAGAGCAAATGAGAGCTCACATTAATGCAGATGACTTTAAAAATGAGATATGGATACTTGAACATCCCCCTGTTTTTACATTAGGAACTGCTGCTGATAAAAAGCATATTTTAGACTCAAAGGAAATTCCTGTCGTCCAATCCGACAGAGGAGGAGAAGTAACTTACCATGGACCGGGGCAAATAATTATTTATTTTTTGCTTGATGTTAAGAGGTTGAATTGTGGCCCAAACAAACTCGTTGCAACAATTCAAGATTTTGTAAAAGAATTGCTATTAAAATTATCAATAGAATGTGATTTTAAAGATGGCGCTCCTGGCGTTTATGTTGATAAAAAGAAAATAGCTTCAATCGGATTAAGAATTTCAAGAGGAAAGTCTTATCATGGAATAAGTCTAAATTTTGATATGGATTTATTGCCATTTAAACAAATAAACCCTTGTGGCTATGAAGGCCTAGAAGTTACTCAGATAAAGGATTTAAATAAAGATATTTCTAAATTACAATTGCATGGAATCATAATAGATTTATTAAGAAAAGTATTTTAATTATGGAAATAATAGCAACTACAAAAATTACTAATAGAGATGGTATTAAGGCTATAAGAAATGGTCAAAAGCTTAATAAGTATTCTGATATTCCTTCACCTAAGAAACCGAGCTGGCTGAAAGTTAAAGCTGAATTCAATCCTAATTTTCATAAGGTAAAAGAACAAGTTCAAAGTAAACAATTATATACAGTTTGCGAAGAGGCTCATTGTCCAAATATCAGCGAGTGTTGGTCTGCTGGAACAGCTACTTTTATGCTTATGGGATCAGTTTGTACAAGAGCCTGTAAGTTTTGTTCAGTGGATACTGGCAATCCCAATGGATGGCTTGATAAGGACGAACCAATAAACATAGCAAAAGCAGCAGAGGCTATGATGCTAAAGTATGTGGTACTCACATCTGTAAATAGGGATGATCTTCCTGACGGTGGCGCACAGCATTTTGCAAATACTGTAAAATTCATCAAAGAATTAAATCCTGATACAGCTGTTGAAGCCCTTACTCCTGATTTTAAAGGACTGTCATCCTCAATTAAAACTCTAGTTAATTGTGGATTGGAAGTGTTTGCTCAAAACATTGAAACTGTAGAAAGGTTAACCCATCAAGTAAGAGATATTAGAGCAGGATATCAACAAACCTTAAATGTTCTTGCAGAATCAAAACGCATTAATCCAATGGTTTTAACAAAAACAAGTATTATTCTAGGCCTTGGCGAGACGGACAAAGAAATAGATCAGACTATGGATGATCTTATTGATAACAAAGTTGATATTCTTACTATTGGACAATACTTAAGGCCAACTAAGAACCATCACCCAATTGAGAGATGGGTTACACCAGAAGAGTTCGAGAAATATAGAGAGATAGGACTTAAAAAAGGATTTCTTGAGGTTGTTTCAGGACCAATGGTTCGATCTAGTTACAGAGCAGAGAGAGTTCTTCAAAAGAATAATGCAGATCTTATAGAAATACGTAAATAATTTTTATACTTCTTCACTGTCTAATATCATACACATAAATTATTATTTTCTTATGAATATAAAAGAGGCATGCGTTTCCGTTTTTAGCAACTGGAATAATTTTAGCGGAAGAGCTTGTAGAAGCGAATTTTGGTATTTTTGCTTGGCTGTATTTATTGTAAGCTTTTTGATTTCTTTTTTTGAGACCATGCTATTTTTATCAATCGAAAGTTATCCAACTTTATTTACATACGGAATCGAAATAAGAGATAAAGAATGGGAGAGTGTGCAAAATCCAATTGGACCATTGACCTTGATTTTTAATGTAATTATTTTATGTCCTTCAATATCAGTAACATCAAGAAGACTTCAAGATATAGGTATTTCTGGTTGGTGGCAACTATCATATCTAATAATTATTGGATTACTAATAATTTCAATCTTATGCATACTTCCGGGAAAAAAAGATGAGAACAAATGGGGCAAAAACCCTTTATTAAATTAAATATTAAAATCTTTTGAAAGACTTTTTCTTACTTGCTTTGTCCAAACTTCATATCCTTTTTTGTTCATATGAAGGCCATCTTCAATGAACAATTCTGGCATTCTTGAACCATCCTCACTTAGCATAGAATCCCAAACATCAATATACTCTAAGTAAGCATCTTGACTTGCAAGTAGCTTAATCGAACTATTAAAAATCCTTTCTTCCTTATCAAGATAAAGTCTGTCAACAGATGGCTTTATACCTATTACGTATACTTTAATATTTCCAAACTCATTCCTAACAAGACTTAAGAATTTTTTGAAATCACTCATAGTTTCTTTTGGAGTCTTTAGCGCAGTTAAATCATTTGTCCCACAGAAAAAAACAATAGCCTTTGGTTCGTATGGCTTAATAATTTCTTCAAAATGATAAATAACATGAGAAATTTGTGCTCCTCCAAAACCACGATTTAAGACTTCAAGTGGTTCCATATCTTCTTCTAACGAATCCCAAAACCTTATGCTTGAACTACCTGTAAATAGAATTTTGCCTTTTTCAGGAAAATTTTCTTTATCTAATTTTTTAAATTCATTAATTTCATCAATGAATGCATCTTCTTTGCTCCATTGTTGAATATATAGAGCTTCTTTTTTAACTTGAAAAAAAGACTTCTCAATACCATTCTTTTCTGCATGAATTTTGATTTTGTCTTCTAATTCAACAAAACTATCTGAGCAGCTTATTAAAATAAAGAAAGTAGATATGATTAAGAATTCTTTGTTCATTAACTCTTATATTACTAGAATTGGGAATAGCATAACTGCAAAAAGAATAATAATTTGAATTAATATAAAAGGAGTAACGCCTTTATAAATTTCTTTAGTTTGTATGCTCTCATCTGCAACCCCTCTCAAGTAAAAAAGCGAAAATCCAAATGGTGGAGTTAAAAATGATGTTTGTAAGTTTATTGCAAATAAAATAGCAAGCCATACAGGATCAAAGCCCATCATCAAAAGAGGTGGAGCAACGAGTGGCACTATTACATAACAAATCTCAATAAAATCTAAAATAAAACCAAGCAAAAAAATAATAACTAGGACAAATATTAGAGCAGTAAATGATCCTCCAGGGAGAGAATTAAAAATTAGGTCAATTAACTCATCACCTCCAACCCCTCTAAATATTAGTGAAAAAATTGATGCACCAATAAGAATTGTAAAAATCATTGTTGAAACAATTGCAGTTTTCTCAGAAGTTTCTTTTAAGAAATGTAAATTGACTTTTCTGTTTATTAGTGCAATCAATAAGGCACCAAATGCTCCAATTGCAGCCGCCTCTGTAGGCGTTGCAATGCCTGCAAATATCGAGCCTAGAACCAAAAAAATTAAGACTATTGGGAGCGCTAGCGTCTTAAATAATTCAACTTTATCTATAGCAAATTCTTTTGAAGTATCTTTTAAATCTAAATTATTGCTATTTTTATAAAGTGTATAAATAAGATACCCAATACATATCAGAATTCCAGGAATAATAGCACCAATAAACAAATCTCCAACAGTTACGGTTTGTTGAGAAAATATACCCATATCATTTTGAGCTCTTTGATAAGCATTTGACATAACATCACCAAGCAAAACCAAGGCAATAGATGGTGGAATTATTTGTCCAAGAGTCCCAGTGGACGCAACCAATCCAGCTGAGAAGCTTTTATCGTATCCTTGATTTATTAGAATTGGTAGAGACATTAGACCCATAGTTACTACAGTCGCGCCTACAATCCCTGTGCTTGCTGCAAGTAAAGCGCCAACAATAATTATCGATATAGACAATCCGCCTTTTATACTTCTAAAAGCCTTTGCCATATTTTCAAGCATCTTTGCAGCAATACCAGATTTTTCAAGAATAGTTCCCATAAAAATAAATAGAGGAACTGCAAGCAATGTTACATTATTCATAATTCCAAAAATTCTAATTGGAATACTTTTAAAAATAGTTGGATCAAAAATTCCTAAGGGAATGCAAATCAACGCAAATATTATTGATACACCTGCCAGAGTAAGCGCTACTGGAAAACCTACCAGTAAAGCAGCACAAATTATCATAAGTAGCAGAAGAGGGACTATTTCCATTTTTTATGAATTAGTTGATATGCGAAAGTTAAAATCATAGTAAGTGGGAAAAGAATGATTAACGTTTTCTGGATGTAAACATAATCAAGACCACCAGCCTCGGTTGAAACCTCTCTAATTTTCCAAGACATCTCAATTAGCTCTAGAGAATAAAAACCAATAACAAAACAAACAGGTAATAGGAAGAAAAGGCTTAATATGAAATTAACATTATTTTTATATGAATTAGATGAGCCTCTATAAAAAATATCTACTCTAACATGCTCATCTTTGTAGTGAACATATCCAGC
The DNA here is from genome assembly GCA_902547295.1 of uncultured SAR86 cluster bacterium. GTDB lineage: Bacteria > Pseudomonadota > Gammaproteobacteria > Magnimaribacterales > D2472 > SAR86A. The sequence goes on from CACCNJ010000002.1 coordinate 176,765, forward strand.
GCAACCAAGAAATATGAATGCATGAAGATACATTACGAATTCCTGAAGTCCTGTAAGTCCAATACCAAAGAAATATCTGGCAACTATTATCACTATCATCAATATTGTCATCACTGGAATCATCAATGATATGAATTTTCCTAAAGAATTTATGCCTTTTTCTATATACATTATTGAATATGCCTCTATGTATTCGTAAAATACAGCCATGATTATAGTACTTTCTCCAGCAAAAACACTTGATTATGAATTTGAATCAAATCATGGTCATTCTGTGCCTGCATTTTTGAGTCAATCTTCAAAACTCATAAATGACTTAAAAGCAAAAGAACCAAAAGATATTGCATCTTTAATGGGGTTAAGCGATAAACTTGCTGCACTGAACTTCGATAGATACCAATCATGGTCTCCAGCAAAAAAAGTATCTGCTGATTCGAAGCCTTCAATGCTTGTTTTTAAAGGAGACGTATATCAAGGACTTCAAGCTGAAGATCTAAATAATGCTGAAATGAAATTTGCTCAAAAGCATATAAGGATTTTATCTGGGTTATATGGGATATTGAGACCATTGGATTTAATGAAGCCATATAGACTTGAGATGGGAACAAAATTAGAAACTTCAGAAGGAAAGAATCTTTATGAATTTTGGGGTGATAAGGTCCAAAAAATGTTTTAAATGAATTGAAAGTTCAAAGGTCAGATCTTTTAATTAATCTAGCGTCAAAAGAGTACTTTACAGTTTTAGGAAAATTACCTGAAGACATTAATGTCGTTACTCCAACATTTAAAGATTATAAGAACGGTAATTATAAAATTAT
>CACCNJ010000003.1 GCA_902547295.1 uncultured SAR86 cluster bacterium
GGAAGATACAGATTCAGCACCACTTGAGCTGGTAGTATTAAAATCAACAGTTGGGTTAGCTGCTCTGGTGATAACTCGAATATAGTCGCCTGGCTTACCATTTTTAGAGCCAAATCTTAATGTTCTTTTATCAGAGCCAATAGATACCCAATCGCCAGATGTTGTGGAACTGGTTGTACTGCTACCATAATGAACATGATCTTCTGTCTGCCTTGCACTGAAACCGCTATTACCTGAAGTTGGATAGGTTGCACCTAATTTATCTACGTAATCAAAATCCACTGTCATTGAGGGATCTGTCCAGTATCCTAATATTTCATAATCAAATACTATTTCACCAATCATTGATGTTCGATCATCTCTGCTATTATGATTGTCATTAATGAAAACTAAGTAAGAATTAGCTAGTGTGTCTGCAAAAACAATCGAAGTTGCGCTTCCAGTTGGCACATAGCCAAGACCACTAAAGTTATATGTACTGTTACATGTAGAGTTGCTTAGACCCTGACAAATATTTGTTCTTTCAGGAGCAATTATAAAATCGAAGCCCGAGGTAGATCTTTGTCCGTTATTGCTTTGTTTTCTGGCTCTAAAATCAGTAGCACTTGATTTAATTTCTACATACGAATTTACGCTTGCTATACCATCTGAATGGACTAAGAATGATATAAATACAGTAAATACTAACAATACGCTAGTATAGAAATATCTAAAAGAATTCAATTTTTTGTTCATTTTTATTCTTTAAATCAATAATTCCCCAGAGAATAAAATTTTCCGAACGAAATTTTATATAAAAAATGGTGGTAGGTAAAATAAATTAAGGCTTAAAACCGCCTCATATGGCTTCTTTTATGGATTTATAGGAGCTTATAAAGAGAAAATTAAACTTATTATTTGAAATTTCGATAACTACCAATGCAAATCAAAACAAGATGTAAAACTACCGCTAATATTAATAACAATTCATACATAAGATTTCTATAAAATTTTAATTCAATTATGGTGGAGCTACGCGGGATCGAACCGCGGACCTCTTGAATGCCATTCAAGCGCTCTCCCAGCTGAGCTATAGCCCCATTAAAAACGATATTGTACATGATGAATAAAGAAGATGTATAAGCAGATATTGTATTTAACTATGTTTTGTTGGACGTGTCCTTTTCATCAATTTTTTTTAAAAGATAGTGTGAGACAGAATATTCTTTGCCGTTATTTAGTGCAAAGAAAGCCTCGCAAGATAAAAAAAAGATTCTCCATCTGTTGTACCAAATTTGTGGTTTATCATAATGTTTTCTGAATATGTCTAATATTTTTTTCTTATTTTTATAATGATTATTTAACCAAGCTTTGCAAGTCTTTGAATAATTATTTCCATTAATATTCCATTGATTGATAATTACTAATTCATTCTCAAAATATTCAAAGATATCCATACTAGGCATAATTCCACCTTGAAAAAAATATTTTGTCATCCAATCAAGATTATTCTTCAACTCATAGAAGTAAGTTAATTTTTTATGACAAAAAATATGAATAAATAATCTTCCATCGGGCTTTAATAAATTACTAAGAGAATTCAAGATAAATTTATAATTTCTAAGATGTTCAAACATTTCAATAGAAACTATACGATCAAATTGCTTATCTAAATCTAGGTTATTAACATCCATTTTAATCGCATTAATATTTAATAAGCCTCTTTTTTGAGCTTCATTTTTTATATAATTAACTTGATCACTAGAATTACTGATTGCTGTAATGTTTGTGTTTGGATATTTTTTTGCAACATATAATGAAAAACTGCCCCAACCACAACCAAGATCAAGAACTTCTTGACCCTCTTTAATTTGTGCTCTTTCAATATATAGCTTAAGCATAGAATTTTCAGCTTCGTCTAAAGAATTATCATTATCAAATAACGAGCAAGAATACTTTAAATTTGCACCAAGAACCTGATTAAAAAATTCAGGAGGAACTTCGTAATGTTGTTCGTTAGCATCATATGTTTTTTCAGCAACAGCACCTTTAGAAAGCGCACTGATAATTGCATCCTTGTTATCATGATAAATCGTGTCGTTTAAGCGTCTAACGGAAATATATTTAGCAGCAATTTTAATTAAGCTATCGGGAATAAAACCTGATTCTGCTAATGATAAGAGAAGTCTAGTTATATATTGAATAACATTCATAGTTTTTAATTTAGATATATTACTTCGCCTGGAATGAGAATATCAAAATTTTCTAAATTACTATTTTGAAGAGCTTTTTTAAGTCGCTTTGGAGGTTCAAGTGTGTCCTCTGCAGTTAAAGTGAAAGTACCCCAATGCATTCCAAAACTTCTTTCAGCCTCCAAGTCCTCCATTATTTTAATTGCATCCTCTGGATTAACATGACTTTCAGACATAAACCATTCTGGATCATAGGCTCCTATTGGAATAAAAGCATATTTTGGTGGTCCAAGAGTATCTTTAGTTTTAATAAAATCATTTGAGTAGCCAGTATCTCCAGCATGAAATATTGAAAATTTATCCGTCTGAATAAACCAACCTCCCCATAAACTTTCATTTCTATCAAACAAACCTCTTGCGGACCAATGTTGTACTGGCGTGAAGGTAAAAGTAAATCTATCAATTTTAATATCATCCCACCACGAAAACTCTTTGACGTTTTTAATATTTCTTTTTCTAAAAATGTCTATATCTCCCTCTGGAATTAAAAAAATTAATTCTGGATTTAGTTGTGATAGTTTTTTTAATGATCTTATATCTAAGTGATCATAGTGATTATGACTTATAGTTACTACATCAATTTTTGGTAGCTGCTCTAGACTAATACTGGGTGGAATCAATCTTTTTGGTCCCAGTCTCCTAAAAGGAGATGCTCTATTTGAAAAAACAGGATCTGTGAGGATTGTTAAATCGTCTAATTTTATTACAAATGTTGAGTGGCCAATCCAAATAGTATGATTTTCGCTTAAATCAGAGTTTCTCCATTCATTGGATATGTCTATAGAAGCTAAAACTGGTTTTTTTTGATTTCTTTGCCATCGTATTAAATCTTTTATTGATTTATCAATAGCCTGGCCATTAGTATTTTTATATTCTCCGAAAACAGTTAAAGGTATTAAAACTAATACTGTAAAGAAATATTTAAACATTATTTTTTGACTTGAGACTTTATATACAAATTCATTAAAAAGATAGAAAATTTAGAAATATAAGAAAATATAAATTTTACAAATGTAACTTTTAATGTTTTTAACTTATGTACCATATTTAGATTATATATTTTTTCTGATAATTAGATAAAAAAAACCGGGGAAAATCCCCGGTTTTTAAAAGTTTTAACAAAAACTTAGAACACCATATCTAGTCTAAGATTCCAATACATACCTAGGTTGTCATAAAAACCACCCATAGTATTACCATAACCATTAGAAAGAACATCACCAACAATAGGTGGAGTTTCATCTAATAAGTTATTTATTGAAAGTGATACACCGATATTGTCATTAATTGAGTATGCTGCGTTCATGTCTATTAGATAGTACATATCTTCGATTTCTGCTTGAGCAATCGTATCAGCTGCATAGTCAGTATCAATACCTGACATTGTTCTTAGAGTACCTTGTACAGACCAGTCACCACCATTTGAAAAACCAACTTTTGTGTTAGTTCTAGTTTCAGGTGATGGGAAACATTTGTTATTCCAAAGGCCTACACAATCTGTGACAGAAGATTCAACACCTGGTAAAAGAGTTGTTTCTTTTGTCATTAAGTGTGTAATAGTTGAGTTAACTGACAAAGTTCCCATTCCAAGATCAAAATCTCCGGAAGCTACAACGTCAACACCTTCCCATACTTTTTCGGCAACATTTTGTACTTTGTCATCAACATAACCACCGGCTAACCATAAGCTACCAGCAGCATTTCTGTTAATAGCGCTACAAAGAATGTTTAATGTTGCACAAACTTCAATAATAGTTTCTGCATCAACACCTGAAATAGCTTTATCAATTTCAATTGACCAGTAGTCTATTGAAGCTGTAATTCCATTATCAAAAGTAAAAACAGCGCCAGCTGTTACAGTTTCAGCTTCCTCAGGAACTAAATCTAAGTTACCACCGCCTCTATTATAATATTGTGAAGCAGGGCTAAGCGTAACATTACCATATTGAGCTGCTGTCATACCTGTTCTTGCACACTGCTCAGCAGTATAAACAGGATCACTTCCAGCACAGTTATCAGTTCCTTCCCATAATCCTTGAGATGAAGGTATGAAGTAATCAGCAACTGTTGGAGCTCTTTCAGCAGTATTGAAACCAACTCTAAATTTAGCAACATCGTTCATTACATAAGATAAGCTTATACGTGATGTGTTGCTACTACCACTGATTTCATAGTCTGAACCCCTGTACGCAAAGTCAGATGTAAGTTTATCAGTTAAAGGAACAGCGGCCTCGATGTAATATTCGTCAACACTGATTGTTCCAGAAACACCTTTAACAGCTCCACCAAATCCGAGTAGCAATCCTTCAGCATAAGCAGAATCAGGAAGTCTGTCAAAAGTTCTATCGCTTTGCTCAACACCAACTACCATACTTACTGGAGCTGGCGCACCAGGAACTTGAAGATCAGTAGTACCACTTATAGTGAAGTTAAATCCTTCAACTTCGTTAGTACCTTTCATAGAACCAACAATACCAACACCAGCAGCTTGCTCAGGTGTTACACCTTGATAGGTAAATACGTTATAGTCTGTTTTAGCAGTTCCACCTTCAATAACGTCTTTTAGTTTTGATGCACTCATGTCGTTTTGATAGAAAGATGATGAGTTTGTCTTACCATAGAGATATGAAAAGTCATAATCCCAATCACCGATTCCAAGCTCGCCTTTAAGACCCATAACAAATCTTCCAGCATCAACTGAAATGTGATCTTGTCTTGGTCCACCTTCTACGTTTCTCTTACCAACATATGTTGCATAACCAACCCAGTTACCTGTTTGTCCACCGTAAGTATATGGACCATTTTTAGTCATACCACCAGCAGCATAGTTAGCTCCATTGATAAATGCATTGTCAACTGAAGCAATCCATTCATCTGTTAATGATTCGTTATCAAATAATAATTGATACTCATCGTTGAAGAATGTACCTGATTGAGCAATACCTGCATTGGTATTAAATGTACTGTAGTTCATTTCCATGTATGCAGTACCAACTCCATCGATTTCAAACTCACCAAAAGCACCCATATTATCTCTTTTAGATGGATTTAACATTTGAGCAACAGCAGCGTAGTTATATCTAGTGCCATCGTCATTAATTAATGATCCGTCTGAGGTCATAATTGACCAGAATTCTTGATCATATGCTGTGATTGTAGAACCATCAGGCAACTCAAGAATTGGGTAAATATCAAAGTGAGGTATAGGTGTATTAGCAGAACCACCACATGATGTTCCTGATGTACTTAATCCGCAAGCAGCATAGTCACGGTCAATATTAGCAACCATACCAACTTCAGCTCTACTTATATACATTGTAATATTACCAGCACCGCCCTGAACATCAGTACCCATGATCATTGAGAAACTATCTGTGTCTCCATCATTAGCAGTACCTGATGGATAAGGGAAGTTTTTAGCTTTTAGTGGAGCGATAACAAGATTTTTATTATCGTTATCGTGTCTATATCCACCTGTGCTAACTGATACCTCAACACCATTAACCTTTCTTGTAATAAAGTTAACAACACCAGCAACCGCATCAGAACCGTAAACCGCAGATGCACCACCGGTTAGAACGTCAACTCTTTCAAGTAATTGAACTGGAATTTGACCAACGTCAGAATCCTCACTCCAAATACTTCCAGGCTGCATTCTTTTTCCATTTAGAAGAGTTAAAGTCCTTGAACCACCTAATCCTCTTAGATCAATACTAGCAGTACCAGTTTCACCACTTGGTTCAAAACTTGAGTTAGCTGTCTCAATCTGAGGCATTTGGTTAAGAACATCCTCTATTCTTGTTTGACCTGTTCTCTTAATGTTGTCTGCAGTAACAACTGTAACTGGACTTACAGCCTCAAAGCCATCGACTTTAAGTCTTGTACCAGTAACAATTACTTCCTCAACATCGTCCGCAGACTCGTCTTGAGCTACAAGATTGGTATTAAGAACACCAAAAGTTAGAACAAGAACAGAGAACAAATAATTTTTATAATTAAACATACAATTCCCCTGTAGTTTTTGTTAAATTTGATGAAAAACACGAATAAGCTCGTGATGTTCACGTTATGGAGTTAATTGTTTCAGAGTTTTAGCTATAAATCTACATTTTTTTACATTTATTTATAATTTATTATAAATAGAATATATATCTATAAAAAAATCATAAAGCTTGAGTTTTAAACTTAATAGTAACTTTTAAACAATTTTTCTCTTACAATACAATCTAAGAAATATAAATAAAATAACGCATATGCTCTTAAAAGATAAAAAAATCTTAATTTCTGGTTTGGCTAACAAATATTCTATTGCTTCTGGTATAGCTTTAGCAATGCATCGCGAAGGTGCAGAGCTCGCTTTTACATATCAGAATGAAAGATTGCTTAAAAACTTAAAGCCTATAGCAGAAAAATGTAATTCAGATATTTTGTTAGAATGTGATGTTGCTGACGATGATTCCATAGCTGCTTCTTTTAGTGAATTATCTACAAAATGGGATAAGTTTGATGGTTTTGTCCATTCAATTGGTTACGCGCCGGCAGATCAACTAGAAGGAGACTTTTTAGAAGTTACCAATCGGGAAGGATTTAAAATAGCTCATGATATTAGTTCTTATAGCTTTACAGCAATGGCTAAAGAGGCAATGACAATGTTAAATGAAAATTCTGCCCTTTTAACACTTACTTACCTTGGATCAACTCAAACAATGCCAAATTACAATGTAATGGGTCTTGCTAAAGCAAGTTTAGAAGCAAATACAAGATTTTTAGCTGCATCTTTGGGTAAAGATAATATAAGAGTAAATGCTATTTCTGCTGGTCCAATTAAAACTCTAGCAGCATCAGGTGTCAAAAACTTTAGAAAAATGCTCTCTCAGCACTCTGATAGATCCCCTCTTGGAAGGACAGTAACTGCTGAAGAAGTTGGAAATGTTGCAGCTTTTTTATGCTCTGATTATGCAAGTGGTATCACGGGAGAAATTACTTACGTTGATGCGGGATTTAATATTGCGGCTATGCCACTGAATTTTCATAATGATTAAGAAATCATATGAAAAATATTTGTTACCAAAACTTTTAGATTGTTGTTGCTCAACCAAACCAATTAATTATCAAAGAAAAAAAATTATTCCAAATGCTAGTGGCAATATTTTGGAAATCGGAATAGGTTCAGGTTTAAATCTACCATTTTATGAAAAATCAAAAATAAATAACTTATATGGAATAGATCCATCGAGTAAATTATGCGATATGGCAAAAAAAACAGCATCTGATAATGAAATAGATGTTAATTTATTAATAAATGGAGCTGAAGAAATTGAGTTGCCTAAAGATTCAATCGATACCGTTGTTATGACATACACCTTGTGTACTATTCCAAATCCAATGGATGCGCTCAAAGAAATTAAAAGAGTAATGAAAACTGACGCTAAAATGCTTTTTTGTGAACATGGAACTGCGCCAGATAAAAACATTATTAAATGGCAAAATAGAATTAATCCGATATGGGGAAAACTTTTTGGTGGATGTAATATTAATAGAGATATACCAAATATATTGAAAGAAAATGGTTTTAAGATTAATGTGCTCGATCAAATGTACCTTCCTAGTACACCTAAAATAGTTGGTTACAACTACTGGGGCGAAGCAACCAACTAAACTCATGAGCAATAGACCTGTTGTGGTTGGATTAGGAACCATCCAGCAAAAAGGTAATTACAACGAACTTGATGAAGCTCTTTTCTTAATGGATAAGTCCTTTAAAAAAGCTATCATTGATTGCACTAATAGTAATATTACAGAATATATAGATGAAGTAAGGATTCCAAAAGGATTTTGGAGATATAGAGATCCTGGTAAGTGGGTTGCAGACAACAACAATATCAAATCTGTTAAAACAATCGTATCAAAAGTAGGAATACTTCAGCAAAATCTTATCAACACTGCATGCAATAAAATTAAAAATGGTGAAATTAAAGCTAGCTTAATTTTAGGTGGTGAATCTCGTTTTAAAATCCTTAGATCATCGATTGAAAATAAGGATTACATTGAAACACCTTTAAATACGAATCCAGATATATACGAAAAATCACCTGAAAAACTTCAACTAGATGTTGAAGAAAAGGAATTAGGATCTATGGCTGTTGGTTATTATGCAATTTTGGAGAGCGCATTTAGATACATGTTGGAAAATAATCATGATGATCATCACAACTATTTATGTGATGTGTATTCAGGTTACTCAGAAATTGCTGCGAATAATAAAGATGGGTGGATTGAACAATCTATTGATAAAGAAGATATAAGAGTTGAATCAAAGAAGAATACAAGGCAAGCGTTTCCATACAATAAGTATCACTGCACAAGTTGGAATGTAAACCAAGCTTGCTCAATTATCATTTGTTCAGAGGGTGTGGCTGATAAGCTTGATATTCCATTAGACAAGAGAGTTTATCCTTTAGCATCGTCTGAAAATAACCATATGATATCTACTCTTCAAAGACCAAACTTAATTGAACCAGCTGGAATGCATCTTGCTGCAAAGTTTATTTTAGATATTTGTAGTAAAAACAATTTGGTACCTAGTGTCTATGATTTATATAGCTGTTTTCCTGTTGCTATTCAAATGTTTGCAAAATCTTTAAATCTTAACAACATCAAAGATAAAACTGTAACAGGAGCAATGCCATTTGCTGGAGGTCCTTTAAACAGTTATGTGCTACATTCAACAGCAAAATTAATAGAAAAACTAAGAGAAAATAATGGTATTGGAATAGTTACTGGAGTCTCAGGTATGATGACAAAACAATCGTATGCTTTATGGTCAAAGAATAAAGAAATTGATTTTATACATAAGGATGTTACTAAAGATGCAGAAACTATTGAGAAAGCTCTTGAATTATCAGAATTTGAAGATGGAGAAGGTAAAATAGTAGGATATACAGTTATAAATAGAAAGGATATTAACAAAGCAATTATATATATAGAAACAATTGATAATAAAAGGAAATTGATTACATCATCCGATAAAACTATTATTGATTCAATGGAGAAAAACGAATGGGTTGGAAAAAAAATAAAATTCAAAGAAAACCAATTGGTTTCATAGGCTTATTATTTATAAGCATTAATATTTATTCGGATTTTGTTTTAGAAAGCATTAATAATCATAAGCAAAAGTTTGAAGACGTTGCAATGGAGATTTGGGATTATGCTGAGCTAGGGTACCAAGAAAATAGAAGTGCAGACTTGCTTGCGCAATCCTTACAAGATGAGGGATTTTCAATTAAAAAGAATTTGGCTGGTATACCTACTGCCTTCATTGCTGAATTCGAAAATGGTGGTCCAATAATAGGTATTCTTGGAGAATTTGATGCCCTTCCAGGCTTGGCTCAATCTAATTCTCCATTTAAAGAAGTTGTTAATAATGATACTGGTGCTGGTCATGCATGTGGACATCATCTCTTTGGTGCAGCTTCGGCTTGGGCAGCAGTAACTATTAAAGATTGGTTAATTAAAAATAATATAAAAGGAACGATTAGATTTTATGGCACTCCAGCAGAAGAAGGCGGATCTGGAAAAGTATATATGGTTAGAGAGGGATTATTTGATGACGTAGACATAGTACTTCATTGGCATCCTGATGATTCAAATAGTGCTAATTCAAGAACATCTAATGCAAATAAATCAGCAAAATTCACATTCAATGGTATTTCAGCTCATGCTGCAGGCTCACCGGAACAAGGTCGATCAGCGCTTGATGGAGTTGAAGCAATGAATCATATGGTAAACATGATGAGAGAGCATATACCTCAAGAATCTAGAATACATTATGTAATTACAAAAGGTGGTCTTGCTCCAAATGTAGTTCCCGATGTTGCTGAAGTTTATTATTACGTTAGACATCCAAAAATGTCAGTTGTTGAAGAACTTTTCAAAAGGGTAACCAAGGCTGCATCAGGTGCAGCAGTTGGAACTGATACTTCAATGTCATATGAGGTAATGCATGGAAATTTTTCATTACTTCCAAATGATACTATTCAGAAAATAGTTCATAAAAATTTAGATAAAATGGGTGGCATTTCATACAACAAAAAAGAAAATGATTTTGCTAAAGAAATATATAAAACTTTTTTTCAACCTGATAATGAAATTGGGACACAAGAATATGTTCGACCATTTAAAACATCACACGGATATGGTTCGACAGATGTTGGAGATGTGAGTTGGAATGTTCCTACTGCAGGATTAAGAACTGCTACATGGGTACCAGGAACTGCTTCACATTCATGGCAGGCTGTTGCATCAGGAGGAACGTCTATTGGGATCAAGGGAGCAGAACTTGCAGCAATAGTTCTCGCTAAAAGTGCAATTGAAATTTTTGATTCTCCATCAATTGTAGAAACGGCAAAAAAAGAACATCTTGAAAGAGTTGGTAAAAATTTTGAATATATACCTTTGTTAGGTGACAGAAAGCCACCATTAGACTATAGAAAAATTAATTAGTTTGTACTGAAACTCCAGCATTTGGTCTTCTTAAATCAGCAAAACCATAATTTGTTCCCTCAAATACATGGATGCTTTGAGTGCTACCAATTGTGTTTTCATATTCCGTCTCATGACCCATACTATTGAGTCTTCTGACAATATCTCTACTAACTGCCCTTTCATGCTCAAGTCCTTCATAAGGCCAGTCTTTGTGAATTCTTGGAAGCATAGTTGCTTCACCAATATCTAAATTAAAATCTATAACGCCTGTAATTACTCTAAGGATTGCGGCTGGAATGTCAGATCCACCTGGCGAACCAGTTATTAAAAATAAATCATCATTTTTATCAAATACAATGGTTGGTGCCATTGTGCTCATTGGTTTTTTTCCAGGTTCAAATCTATTTCCAGGGCTTGCACCTCTTCCTATGTCGTTTTTGTCACCGTATCTATAAGCAAAATTGTTCATTTGACTGTTCATTAATACTCCTGTTCCAGGAATTGTCACTCCAGAACCAAAAGATAGTCCAAGAGTATATGTATTTGATACTGCATTTCCCTCTTTATCAATTATTGAAAAATGAGTTGTATCCTTGCTTTCTTTCAGTTTTTTAAAAGCTTTTACATCCTCTACTGGACTCGCTTTATTTGAATCGATTGAACTTATAAGCTCTTTAATTCTTTTAGATGATAATAAATCTGAAATAGGAACATCAAAATATTCAGGATCTCCAACAAAATGAGATCTATTATTATGGCCTCTTCTAAGCGATTCTGCTAAAAAGTGATATGTCTTAGTTGAGTCACTTTTATATTTATTAATATCAATATTATTGAGAATACTTAAAGATGTTAATAAAGTAATACCGCCTCCTGATGGAGGAGCTGCAGTAAAAACTTTATGACCTTTATAATTTATTGCAATTGGCATTCTAAAAAAAGATTTATAGTTTTTTAAATCTTCATGAGTTATTAATCCATTGTTTTGATTCATTGCATTGACGATCTTGTCAGCAATCTCGCCCTCATAAAAACCTTTAATACCATTATTTGAGATTTCCTTAAATGTATAAGCTAAGTCAGGCCTTCTCATAATTGAAAATTCTTCTAAAGGCTTATTATCTTTAAAATATATAGAATAAGATTCTGCATCGCTTTTAAGTTGCGGAGTTACACCAATGACATAGCTTAAGTCACTAGAAACAGTTATACCTTCCTCAGCTTGAGCAATAACAGGTTTCATAATTTCTTGAAGATCTAATCTCCCAAAGTTTTTATGCGCCTCTAGTAATCCATAAACAGTTCCGGGAACTGCTGAGGCTAAATATGTATAATCCACCCTCTCCCATCTTTTTGAATTTCTCTCAGGTATTTTTTTTGTTCCAAGTAACTTTTCAATCGATGCATTTCTTGGTGATTTACTTCTATAGTCAATATAAAAAATTTCATCTTTTTCTTTTATGTAAATTAGCATAAAACCACCGCCGCCCAAGTTACCTGCCCTAGGTAATGTGATGGCAAGAGAAAAACCTACAGCAACCGCAGCATCGACTGCATTACCTCCCATATCTAAGATTTCTACACCGATATCAGATGAAAGAATATTTTGGCTTACAACCATTCCACTCTTACTAGAAGTTGGATGAAATGGATGAGGATAATCTATATAGTCTTGACCAGAATAAAGATAAGAGAAAAAGAAAATAAAACTTAACAATCTCATCATAATCACTAAAAAATAAGTGGAGCAAAATAGTAGGCAAAAATTGTTACAACTAAGATTCCAACAATATTTAAGGCAAAACCAGCTCTCATCATGGTTGCAATTGTAAATTTATTAGAACCATAAACTATTGCATTTGGTGGAGTTGCTACTGGCAGCATAAATGCGCAGCTTGCTGCTAAACATACCGGAACTGTTAGAGAAACAGGCAAAACTCCTATTGCGATAGCTAATGCGCCAAATACAGGCAAAAAGGTTGTTGTAGTTGTTACATTACTAGTTATTTCTGTTAGGAAAATTATCAAAGTTGCAACTGCTAAAATAAGAAGTATTGGTGGAACAGTACTCAATATTAAAAGACTATTCCCTATCCAAATACCTAAACCACTTGAGCTTATTTGTGCAGCTAAAGATAAACCACCACCAAATAGTATCAAAAGCCCCCATGGCAAATCTTTTGATTTCTCCCATTGAAGTAGATCACCCTTTTTTGAGGCTGATGGAGTCATAAAAATAAGTATTGCAGCAATAATTGCTATACCGGCATCAGTTAAACCTGAGAGGAAATCAATTTTGTTAAGCAGTGTACGAAACACCCAGGCAAATACAGCTAATCCAAAAATAACAGAAATTCTTTTTTCATCCTTTGTAAAACTTCCCATACTTGCAAGCATTGACTTTAGTTTATTTCGAGCATCATTAGTGGCAACAAAATTAATTGGGAATACATATTTTGTTAATAGTATCCAAGCACCAAATAACATTATTGTTGCTAATGGTACACCCAACATCATCCAATCAAACATTGAAATCTCAACACCGTAAGTATCTTGCATAAATGCACTAAAGACTATGTTTGGAGCAGTTCCGATTAATGTTGACATACCACCAATAGTAGCTGCATAGGCTATGCCTAATAATAGTGCTGTGTCAAAATTTGATTTATCTTTATCGGTTATGCCTGGAATTGTTTCAGACATGACTCCACATACAGCCAATCCAATAGGTAAAAGCATTAGTGTTGTTGATGTATTCATGACCCACATACTTATGAGTGCAGCTACAAGCATGAAGCCCCCTACAAGCCTTCTTCCACTGGATCCAACTAATATAATCATCTTTAAAGCTATTCTTTTATGAAGACCAGAACTTTCTATGCCAAGTGCCAACATAAATCCACCTAAAAAAAGATATATGTTCTTATTAGCATATGGGACTGCTGCATCTTCAAACGAAGTAATACCTAATAGTGGGAAAAGTGCTAGAGGAAGTAAAGCCGTAATTGCAACGGGAACTGTTTCAGTTGCCCACCAAATTGCCATAAGAACAGCAACTGCTGCCACATCCCATCCAACTTCACTAAGTCCGGACGGAGCTGGAGAGAGCATCATTATAAGAAATATTCCTATTCCAATGCTAAATCCTTTTTTCTTATATGCAGACATTAAATTATTATAAGACAAAAAAAAGGGAGCTAGGCGCTCCCTTTAAAATTTTTGATAATTAGAATCTTACTCTTAATTCTAATTGATGAATCATTCCAAGATCTTGGTGAATATCTGAGAAATATCCTTGATATCCATCTGCAAGAGGAGCTCTTTCATCTTCAAAGTTTTTAATAGTATATTTTACTCTGGCATCTTTTCCATCAAGGTCAAATTTGCCCCATACAGCTAAATCCATAGTTGTCATCTCAGGAATGGTATAACCAACGCCATTGATAGTTCCAAATTTAGATTGAACAAAATCACCTTTGGTTAATCCAGTAATTGAAGCGCCCCACTCGCCAGCATTGAAATAAAGCTTGTAAGAGTGTTTTTCTTCAATGTTACCGTCTTTACCTAGAAGGTCTCCAAATCCCTGGAGTGGGATAGATTCTGGGATAGTTCCATTATCAGCAAGTGCTTGCATAGCAGCAAACTGAGATGTAGCTTCTTGATCAAATTCATCAGTAAATGATCCACTGTATTTAAATGTAAAATCACCAATATTTGTATCAATTGTATAAACAATTGCTACGTCCATACCTTCTATAGTTCTTGTAGCTAAGTTTAGGTACTCATCTGTAACCTGATTAACTTGTCCTCTTGGACAAATACCAGCAGCAGCAAATGCAGCATCTGCTGTCTGGTCTGGACCGCTTGCCATTTCAAGCTCATCACTACCGTCATAATCATCTAAGCCTGTCAAAGCTGGATTTCCAACAAAAGATGAACAATTACTATTTCCAGCAAGAATTCTTAAAGCAAGATCATACACTGTATGATTTTCTCTGCCGAATAAACCAATTGTATCTTCTTTCTCAATAGACCATAGATCGGCAGTAACTGTTAGCCCATCAACAAATGATGGCTGAATAACAACACCAAAAGAAGAGTTTGTTGATTTTTCTGATTCAAGACCATCATCAACAGATTTAGCTTTACTATATCTTTGAACAGTTTGATCCCAATCATCTACACCAATATATTTGTATACAAAATCTTCACGCGTAGCAACCCTTGTTACTTCTTGCTGATGGATTTGAATTAAGTTAGGTGCTCTTAGCGAGGTAGATATTGAACCTCTTAAACGAATGCTATCTGAAATATCATAACCAACTGCAAACTTACCTACTGTAGTTGATCCAACATTCTCAACATCCTCATATCTTACTGCTGCTTGAGCGTTAATATTTTCTGTGATAGGAATCTGCATTTCCATAAATAATGAATCGGTATTTCTTTCACCGAATGTATCAGTAGATGGACTACTACCAATAACTGCTGATACAAATGGATGTGTTAGTCCTTGATAGTTTGCAAATGGAACTGTTCCATCTAGCAGTGGATCTCTATCATCAGAGTAAGATTCGAATCTGTACTCACCACCAATCAACATTGCAACATCACCAGCTTTTGTTGAAAAAACATCTGGTTTTGAAAGTTTAAAGTCAAAGATTCTTAACTTACTTGTATCGTATCTATATACATCAACTAAAGCTCTCTCAATGTTATTATTAGTAACTGCAAAAGGATTGATAGCTGCTGAGGTTGTGTCATTTAACCCTTCATAAAGAGCATGTGCACTTATTCTGTTAGCTGTTACATCTTCTAACTCAGCCTTACTAACTACAATACCAGTATCCCAATCCCATCCTGAGTCTAGTTGCCCTCTGAAGCCTAAGACAAGTCTATATGTATCTTTATCAGCATTTACTTTTCTTTGTACATTATGTGGACGCCAACTATCAACTAACCAAGTTCTATTGACATCATGACCAGTTTTATCTTCAATTTGTTGAGCCCAGTAGTTATTTCTCATGTACTCTTTTTGAACAGAGAATATTCCACCAGACTCTTTATTTTTCTTATATTCTGATGTGTACCTTCCAATTTCAGCATACATTTCATTTCCACTTTGCATCTCATGATTAATAAAAATGAATAAATTATGCCGCTCAAGTTCCCCTCTTGCATCTCGATAAAGGTTTGGATTAATACGAGCACCAGTTCCATCACTTAGTGTATCTGGGTGGAAGCATGTTCCATAGTCAGTTTCTATAGTATTTGATGCTCCGTCACAACCAATTACAGCTTGACCTGTCATCGCATCAATTCCGTATTGAGGTAGTATTTGAGTTTCACCAGAACTATCTGTGAAAAAATCCCTACCACTTCTATCTAATTGAATATATTGAGTGGTATAACAATTTCTTAAATTATTATTATTAAGAAAATCCATATTATCAGGATTGCCGTATTTACCACCTTTAAGATTACATGCATACCATTTTGGATCTTCTGAGGTTGGCAATCTATCTCTTTGATAGTAATCATAAGATACGCTCACATTTGTAGCGCCGCCATTAAAATCTTTACCCCACTTAAAATTAAGTCTGTCACCAGCACCAGGATTGAAGTTATCAAATTCAGATGTTCTCACTCTTATTTCCATACCAACATAGTCAGTATCAAGAACATTATTTACAACTCCAGCGACTGCATCAGCTCCGTATATAGCTGAAGCTCCATCTCTCAAAACCTCTACTCTGTCCAAGTTAAGAACAGGTATAGCTTGAGAATTGACTGTCATAGTCGGAATATAGTCTTCACCAATTAACTCTGTTTGATAACCAGCATTGTTGACTAACCTTCTTCCATTAAGTAATACCAAAGTATTACCAACACCCATATTTCTTAAATTGTATGCTCCTACATCACCCCTCGCAGCGTTAACACCACCAGAAGTTTCTTCAGATTCATTAAAAAAGTTATTTCCTTGTTCAACCAAATTCTCAAGAAGCTCATCACCAGAATCAATGCCTAATACATCTACATCCTCAGCGCTGATAATAGATACAGGTAATACACCAGTAATTTTCGCTCCTTTAATTTGAGAACCAACAACTACAACCTCTTCAACATCAGAAGAATCTGAGTCATCTTGAGCAATTAATGCAAAAGGCATTAATAGCATAAAAGATAGTAAATATTTAAATTTGTTCATAGATATCCCCTTTAAAATAAGCTATTTTCATAATTATAGGCATTCTTAATCAAATGTGTCTACTTTTGTATCTAAATTCTATATAGAATAGATTTATTTATCACAAATTTTAATTAATTCTTCTATTCTTTTGATTGCTAACTTCTTACCAAATATTACTAGCGTTAGCCCTAAACCTGGAGACTTGGTTTTGCCTGTTAATGCTATTCTTATTGGTTGATTTACTTGAGGAACTTTAAGATTATTTTCATGCTGATATTTAGTTAACAAATGATTGATGGATTCTTCGTTCCAATCCTCAAGATTTATTAGAATTTCTTTTAAATCATGCAAGATATTGTTGTTGCTTAAAAATTTTTTAATTGCATCATAATCATAATCTTTAATATCTTTGTAATACGGAAAAAGTTGAGTCGCAATCCCAGACAAATTATTATCAGATGTTCTTAGGGAATCAATTAAAAGATCAACATTTTCGTGATCATTTATATTAATACCCATATTATTTAAAAATGGTTCGAGCAAATCTTTAAATTCGTCTAAATTGAGTTTTGAAAGGTGTTGTGAATTTAACCAATCAAGCTTGGTAATATCAAATATAGCTCCAGCTTTTTGGACATCCTTTATATTAAAATCTTTTATTAAATCATCAAGGTAAAAAACTTCATTTTCTCCTTGTGACCAACCCAATCTTGCCAGTGAATTCAAAATTGCAGAATCCAGGTATCCCTTATCTCGATATTCTTCAAGACTTGTTGCTGCATTTCGTTTTGATAGTCTTTTTTTATCTGTTCCAAGTACCAGAGGTAAATGAGCGTACTCTAATTCTGGATAACCTAATGCATTTTGAATGTGTATTTGTCTTGGAGTATTACTTATATGATCTTCTCCTCTAATCACAGTTGTGACCTTTTGTTCATAATCATCAACAACATTGCATAAATGATATGTTGGAGAACCATCGCTTCTTAGCAATATAAGATCATCCAATTCATTGTTATTAAATTTAATTTCTCCTCTTATTAGGTCATTTACAATAATTTCACCATTTTCAGGAGTTGCTAACCTTAAAACAGTCTTATTAGATCTTTCTAATCCAAGATTTCTACTTCTACCGTCATACATTGGTTTTTTGCCAGCTGCAGTTTGTTCCCTCCTCATTTCTTCAAGTTCATCTTGAGAGCAATCACACCAATATGCATTGCCAGACTGAAATATTTTTTCAGCAGCTTTCAAATATATAGCATTTCTTTCAGATTGATTGATTGGATCCTCATCAGGCTGAAGTCCAATAGAAGTAAGATTATCTAGTATATTTTTTTCAAATTCTTTTGTGGATCTTTCTGTGTCAGTATCTTCAATCCTTATTAAAAATTTTCCATTATTTTGTTTTGCATATACATAATTAAATAATGCGGTCCTCAAACCCCCAATGTGGAGAGCGCCGGTTGGGCTTGGAGCAAATCTTGTAACGATAGGTTTCATTTAAAACTTCTCCATATTGTTTTATTAGAATATTTTTTTTCAATTTCACTAATTCTTTTTTCATGCTCTTTGAGATCTGATTTTGAGGCACTAATTGAAGGCAAGTCATCAATTTGGTCAATAATAAAATTTTTGGAGTCAATATTTTGATCTGATAAAGTATTTCCCTTTGATATGAATTCAAATTTACTTTGTCCACCAGTTAGTTGCATATAAACATCTGCCAAAATGTTTGCATCAAGTAAAGCACCATGAAATGTTCTGTCATAACCAGATACGTTATATCTGCTTGCTAAAGCATCTAAGGAATTTCTTTGTCCTGGAAATTTATCTCGTGCAATTATTAATGAGTCTTCTACTTCACATATTTCTTCAATGCTAGGATAATTAGTTGAGGCAAGCTGCAATTCATTATTTAAAAACCCAAGGTCAAAAGGAGCATTGTGTATAACGAGAGTTGAGCCTTCAATAAAATTTATAAACTCTTCAGCTATTTCATCAAAAAAAGGTTTATCTTCTAAATCAAAATTAGTAATACCATGGACTTTTGATGCCTCTTCGTCAATTAATCTTGAGGGATTTAAGTAACTGTGAAAATGTTCTTCTGATTTTTTTCGGTCATTTAACAGAACAGCGCCAATTTCAATAACACGATGGCCTTGCTTTACCTCAAGCCCAGTAGTTTCAGTATCTAAAACAATGTATTTTTTTGCCATCTTTATAAATTATCTATTCCTTTATTAGCAAGTGCGTCTGCTATTTCATTTTTTTCATGACCGGAATGACCTTTTACCCAATTCCATTTTACATTGTGTTTGGTTGTTAATTTATCCAATTCAATCCAAAGATCTTTATTTTTAACATCTTTTTTTGATGCGTTTTTCCAGTTATTTTTTTTCCAATTTTCTATCCATGAAGTAATTCCATCCATTACATATTTAGAATCAGTAGTAATATTCACGTCGCAAGATTCTTTTAAGATACTTAAACCATAAATAGCAGCCTTTAACTCCATTTTATTATTAGTTGTATTTTTTTCACCACCGAAATATTCTTTTGAAATATTTTCATATTCAATAAGCACGCCCCATCCACCATCTCCTGGATTTCCTCTACATGCACCATCTGTATAAATATTTACTGTTTTCATAAATTTAAACTAGAATTTGCATATGTTAAGTGTAGAGCCGATAAAAGCATATACAGATAATTATATTTGGTTAGTATCAACTAATGAAGGGTCAATAGTTGTTGATCCAGGAGAATCAAAAGAAATTCTTAATCTTGTTGATACTAATGAGATTGATTTGAAAGGAGTTTTAATAACTCATCATCATTACGATCATACTAATGGACTTCTTGATCTAACTAATAGGATGAATCTTGAAGTATATGGACCTGAAAAAATTGAAGGAATAAACAATATAGTTAACGAATCTGATAAGTTTTCCCTAATAGGTATTGATTTTGAGGTTATTGAGATTCCAGGTCATACCTTGGATCATCTTGCTTTTTACTCTTCTAATAATGAAGATCCAATACTTTTTTGTGGAGATACTTTGTTTGCCGGTGGTTGTGGTCGTGTTTTTGAAGGTACATTTGAACAGATGTTTAAGTCATTAAAGAAAATTTCAAAATATCCAAAAGAAACAAAAGTTTTTTGTGGTCATGAATACACTCTTTCTAATTTAAAATTTGCACTAGAAGTTGATAAAGATAATAAAAATCTTGCGAATGAATTTAACAATATTGAAAAGTTAATTTCTTCAGATATTCCCTCTTTACCAACTAATTTAGATAAAGAACTTAAATTAAATCCATTTTTAAGATGTCATGATACTGATATAAAAAATAAAGTTATTGAGAAATTCGATATCATAGATGATGAATTAGAAATATTTACTGCTTTGAGAAAATGGAAAGACAATTTCTAAGAATATTCTTTTTATTGTTTTTTCTTGTTGGATGTCAGCAAGTTGAAATTAATAAATTAGAAACAACTGCAAAAGAGAAAAATTTAGATTCTTTTGAAAATTCTGTTTATAAAAATAATGAAGATAAAAGTATCTGGACTTATATCCAAGATAATAACAACTCAAACGATAATTTAGTAATTGACAATCAGATCTTGTCATATATGAATATGCACTTGAAAGATCTTGATAAATTTAAAGAGTATCTGAACGATTCATATTATTTTATATATTTTGTTGTAAATGAATTAGAAAAAAATAATCTGCCTATAGAATTAGCAATCCTTCCATATATAGAAAGTAATTATGATCCTTTTTCAATTTCATCATCTGGCGCTGTTGGTATTTGGCAATTTATGCCAAGAACAGGAAGGCTTTATGAGCTCAATAAATCATGGTGGTATGAGGATAGACATGATCCTTATAAGTCAACTGAAGCAGCTGTAAGATATTTAAAATATTTATATAAAAGATTTGACAAAGATATTTACCTTACAATTGCTTCATATAATGCTGGCCCATCTCTAGTTGATAGAAGAATAAATCAAAATAAAAGACGTGGAGAGGATACAGATTTTTGGTCACTCAATCTTCCTTCTCAAACAAAAAATTATGTTCCTAAATATATAGCTCTAAGGGAATTAATTCTTAATTCAGAAAGATATGGGCTAAAGATGCCACACATTCCATATGATGCTGTTGTAAAAAAAATAAATATTCCAGGTCAAGTAGAAATATTAGCCCTGAGTGAATTTCTAGATATCAAACCTGAGCTTTTGTATAAACTAAATGCTGGATATACCAAATGGGCATCCGCTCCAAAAGATGAAAGTATTTTTTATATTCCTAAAGATAAGTACTTATTATTCAATAGTGAAACAAATCCATTTAATAAAACTAATAATATCAATTGGATTTCTCATATTGTCAAAAGAGGAGATAACCTTTGGGACTTATCAGTCAAATACGACACCGAAGTCAAAATTATTAAAGAGATAAATTATTTAGATAATAATCTTTTGTCAATAAATGATACTTTGTTGATTCCGTTGGGGAAAAGTAAATCAAATAGTTTCATACCATATGAAATGTATATTGTTTCTGAGGGAGATACTTTATGGGGAATAGCAAAAAAATATAATTTAGATGTTCGTGATCTTGCCAGAATGAATTCACTCAATGAAGATGAATATCTTCAACTCGGCCAACAACTTTCAATTGGAAATAAAAATATTCATAGGAATATAGAATCAAAAAAAAGAACAATTCTTTACTCAGTTAAACAAGGTGACAATTTATACAAAATATCTGAATTATTTGATGTAACTATAAAAAGTATAGAAGAGATCAATGATTTTAATGAATCAACTTTAATGCCAGGTCAAATTATTAAGATTGCTATAAGAGCTTTTTAATTATCAGATGTTTTTGGATCAAGAGCATCTCTGAGACCGTCTCCAAAAAAATTTAAAGCAAATAAAGTAATAGTAAATGTTATCCCTGGATAAATAAGTAGCCAACTAAATTCTTCCATGGACTCAACCCCATCTTTGATTAATGTCCCCCAACTACTCATAGGCGGTTGTATACCTAATCCAAGAAAACTCAAAAAACCTTCCAATAGCATTACTTGAGGGATGGTTAATGTTGCATAAACCGCTATTGGTCCGAGTATATTTGGAAGCAAATGTCTTCTAAACATTGATATATTAGAAACACCCATAGCTTTTGCTGCCATTACAAATTCTTGATTTTTTAATCCAATAACTTGTCCTCTAACAATCCTTGCCATTGTAAGCCACTCTACGGCCCCAATTGCACCAAATAACAACCATAAATTTCTTCCAAAAATTACCATTAATAAAATTATAAAAATTATGAATGGTAGTCCATATAAGATATCCACGATCCTCATCATAATTGAATCAACTCTTCCGCCAATATATCCTGCAATAATTCCCCATGAGACTCCTATGATTAAAGCTACTCCTGTAGCAACAAAACCAACCAACAATGAAATTCTTGCTCCATAAAGTATCCTACTCAACAGATCTCTACCTAAAACATCAGTTCCTAGTATATGGTCTGCTGAAGGAGGACTAGCACCCAAACTTAGATTTTGATACGAATAAGAATAAGGAGCAATCCATGGTGCAAGAGCAGCACAAATTATTAGTAAAATTAATATAAATCCACCAAACATTGCTGCTCTATTTTTAGAGAGTCTAAATAAAGCGTCAGACCATAATGAATTATTCATGATACATCTCTAGATCTAGGATTTAACCAAAGTGCCGCTAAGTCAGACATCAAGTTAAAAAATACAATCATTGCTGAGAAAAATATTGTTGTCCCCAAAATCATTGTGTAATCTCTATTGAAAGCAGCTTCAACATAAAATCTTCCAAGTCCTGGTATTTGAAAAATGGTTTCAACTACAAATGATCCTGCTAATAGCCCTGCAATTGCTGGTCCAAGAAAAGAAACAACAGGAATTAATCCACCTTGCATTGCATGCTTAATAACAACCATTCTTTCAGTTAGCCCTTTTGCTCTAGCAGTTCTAATGAAATCTTGGTTAAGAACTTCTAACATCCCGCCTCTGCTGAGTCGGGCAATATATGCAGCATAGGCAAATCCCAAGGTTAACGATGGCAAAATTTTATCGCCAGGTAATTGCCCCCAACCTGAAACTGGAAGTATCTCAAGATTTATTCCAAATATAAGAACTAATAAAGGCCCCATAAGAAAAGTTGGGACACATATTCCGATCATTGCTACTGCCATTGGAATAAAATCAAGAAAAGTATTTCTTTTTAAGGCAGCTAAAACTCCAGAAAATATACCCATAACAAGAGCAATTAAAATTGCATAAAAAGCTAACTCAAATGTTACTGGCAATCCAGTTGCAATCATCTCAGTTACGGAACGTCCTGGAAACCTAAAAGATGGTCCTAAATCGCCTCTAAGTAAACCAGACATATAATCAACATACTGCTCCCAATTAGATGCATCTAAATTATATGCCTCATTTAAATTTTTGAGTACTTGAGGCGAGACAGCCTTATCTGCATCAAATGGACCACCAGGGGCAATCTTTATTAAAAAAAAAGTTATGCTAGCTACTGCTAACAAAACAGGAATTGCAACTAAAATTCTTCTAAAGAAAATCGCTATCATGCGAAATTAATCTCTTTCTAAATAAATAAATTTAGGGTGATGGTGATCAAGAATATGTGGATTAAATCCCTTAACGTCTGGAGATAATTGATAAACCCTTACATAAGTATATAGAGGAATTATTGGCATATTATCAATTAATATTTTCTCTGCTTTATTAAGTAACTCATACCTTTTTTCTTGATTATTAATTGTATTTGCCTCTTCAACCAATGCATCAAAATCCATATTCTCCCAACCAGTTTTATTATTTCCTCTATTAGGTCTCATCAAATCTAAGAAAGTATTTGGATCTTCATAATCTCCAATCCAACCAGCTCTTGATATTTGGAAATCTCCAACCATTTCTCTACTTAAGTAGACTTTCCAATCTTGATTAACAAGCTCTACTTCAATACCAAGTTCATTTTGCCACATTTGCTGAATTGCTAGGGCAACCTTTCGATGACCCTCATTGGTGTTAAAAAGAATTTCTAATTTAGGAAATGGATTATCTGAAGAGTATCCAGCCTCAGCTAATAATTGTTTTGCTAAAACAGGATCATATGGTATTTCGGTTGATGGTTGATAGCCATTTGAACCTGGAGGCGTAAAAGAATATGCAGGAATTTGACCACACTGTGTTACCTTTTCAACTAAAAGTTGTCTATCAATTGAATATGCTAATGCTTTTCTTACTCTTACATCACTTAGTGTCTCATTTTCAGTATTAATCCTATAAAAATATGTCCCCATATAAGGATCAATCTTTAAATTCGGGTTTTTTTCTTCTATATAAATTGGGCATTTTTGAGTTGGCATACTTGAAGTTAAATGTAATTGTCCAGCTCTAAACATTCTATCTTCAGTCATAACATTTGAAACTGGATAATAATGAATTTCATTAAGGCGTACCATTGAAGCATCATAATAATGAGGATTCTTTTCTACAACAATCTTATTATTAAGCTCCCATGTTTTAAGTTGAAAAGGACCATTGCATACAAAGTTGCCTGGTCTTGTCCATTCTCCATTCCTATCATCAATATCGCCATGCTTTAAAACAGTTTCTTTGTGAACAGGCCATGTACTGTAATGACTTAAAAGACCAATGAAGAAAGGTGTTGGATTTTTTAAATTAACCTTTAGTGTGTTTGAGTCAAGCGCCTTTACGCCTACTTCGTCAAAATTATCTATTTCTCCATTATGATACTCATATGCACCTACTAAATAATAAAGCATGTCAGGATATTGCGAGCCAAGACTAGCAGTTAGAATTCTTTTCCATGACCAAACAAAATCATCTGCTGTAACAGGATCACCGTTCGACCATTTTGCATTTTTGTTTAATTTAAAAATATATTCCTTTCCATCATCACTAATAGTCCATGATTCTGCAGTTCCAGGAATATATCCATCAGAACCTGTGGGATTTGGATTTGGAATAGTTAAGCCTTCACATAAGCTAATAAGAATGTGATGTTCAGGAACGCCCGTGACAATGTGCGGATCTATTCCTTGAGGCTCAGAGCCATTTCCATGGTGGTATATTTGTTGCTCAAGGCCAGAATCAACTGGTGTAATATTCTCTGAACATCCAATTAAAAATATTAAGGTTATAGAAAGTATGTTTATTTTCTTAGTCATAATAAAATCCTTATAGAGCCAAATTGCTCAAATTTACCCTGGCTTTGTCAAAAATATCCTCATTAAATATTTGGGACATTTTTGTCATTAAAACATTCTCACTAAAAGAAGTATATTCATTTAATATATCTTCAATTTCTGAATCATTTGGAGGATTGAATTTAGTAATATCAATTATATATTTATCTCCATTACTGGCAGTAGTAATAATCTCAGAACCACTTTTGCTATTAAATACTTCTGTTAAAATTTCTCTCGGCATTAGTGATGAATATCTTTTAACACCAACGAAAGACTCTTCCGATACATAATTGTATGTATTAATAAATTTTTGTTTATCATCTAAATTTTCAATTAAATTTAATTCATTACTTAAAAGACTAACTTTTTCTGTTGCCTTGAGATTAGAAAGCTTTTTGTTCACCTCATCTTCAACAGAATCATAATTCTGAAGTTCAGGTTCTTTAATCATATTCACTGACATAATTATTACTCTATCAGATAACTCAATTGTATAAGGGTTACCAATATTAGCTTCTGAGGAAAATAGATAATCTCTAATTTCAGGATCTGTTAACTCAAACTCATATGTAAGAGTCGAATAGAGATCTGTGCTATTAATTTTTTTATCAAGAACTTTTGAAATATCACTAAGCGAACTATTTTCTAAAATTAAATCTTCAATTTCATTTAAATCATCTTGCATTAATGCAAAAGATTCAGTTTCAATTAGCTCATTCATGAGGTTTTCTTTAATCTCATCTTCTGTCATAGGCTCTTGAAATGTTTTTTCAGTAACTTTTAAGATATGAAAAGTTTCATCAAGTTCTACTATGCCACTTATTTCATTTAATTCTAAGTTTGATAATGCTTCATCAAATTGGCGAGGAAAAATATCTTTTTCAAAATACTCTAGATCGCCGCCAATATCTTTGGTAACAATATCTTCACTATAATCTTTAGCAATGCTAGAAAATTCATTACCCTCATTAAGGAGGTTTTGTACATTTTCAATTGAAGATAGTGCTTCTTCCCTAGAATCATAGTTAATCTTTTCAATCATGATGTGAGAAATTCTTATTTGTGCGCTATTTTCAAAATTTGTTAAGTATTGATTATATGAGTTAGTGAGGTAATCATTTGGAACTTGAACCGAATCTGCATAATCGGATTGTAACAATGTAATATATTCAAAACTTCTTTGTTCATCAGAATAGAAAAGTATTTCATTCTCACTGTAGTAATCTAATAGTTCTGATGAAGTATTGGTGATTGCATCTTCAAGACCAGCGAAATCAATTTTAATAAAATTTAAATCTGCTGATTTTTCAAATAGCTCTGCTAAAGTTTGCAGTTCTTTTTGTGTCACAAAGCTTACAGTATTAAGAGATCCTCTATACAAATCTGATGCAGTAAAATCTGTCATGACATCTATATAACCTTCTTTTGTGAAACCATTAGAATTTACTTGAGCCTCATACACTCCTTCGTCAAAAACTCCATCTATTTGAAAAATGGGGCTTTGAACAATTTCTTTTTTAGTTTCGTTTCTTGTTGATTCATTAATAAATCCTAATGATCTAGCTTCTGCTAATAAAACTTTTTGTATTATTAGTTCTTGTTTGATACTTTGATTTTTAAAATCCTCATCAAGTAAATTAAAATCAAAGTCTTCACCATATATGCTTTGGAACCTTTGAACAGCTGAACTAGACGCCAATGCAACATCTGTTTCAGTAACATCTTCACCATTGATACTTCCAAAAGATCCTGTAAATCCTGTTCCAAGAGAACCTGTTCCTAAAAAAACAAAGGGAAGACCAAGTAACAGTATTACAAGTATGCCTGTTGGGCCTGATAAAAAATTTCTTAGTGAGTCCATCATAGTGCCGATATTATAGAATAAAAAAAGGGTGCGTAAGCACCCTTTTTAAAGTAAAAAAATTTTTTAACTATTTTTTACCATGTCTTTTAAACCTTTACCTGCTTTAAAGCCTGGGACTTTAGATGCTGGAATGTGCATTGCAGCACCAGTTTGTGGATTTCTTCCTTCTCTAGCAGCTCTATGTCTTACCGAAAATGTTCCAAAACCTACAAGCGCCACTGAATCCCCTCTGCCTAAAGCACCTGATATTCCATCTAAAACAGCATCAACAGCACGACCTGCTTCAGCTTTTGACATATCTGCACTTCCTGCAACTGCATCAACTAAATCTGATTTATTCATATTTATGTACTCCTCTGTGATAATTTATTTAATAAATACATACCTATGAAAAGCTTTTTACATCTAAAAGTCAAGCAAATAAAGGGTTTTAGTGAGCTTGTTTACTTTCAGATTTTCTAGAAGTTTTAGATTTTTGACCCTTAATTTTTTTAGTATTAGGAGTTGGCTCCTCAACTAAAGCTGCTGAAATAACTTCATCAATCCATTCTACTGGGATGATGTTGAGTGATTTTGTAATTTGTTTAGGA
Source organism: uncultured SAR86 cluster bacterium (assembly GCA_902547295.1). Taxonomy (GTDB): domain Bacteria; phylum Pseudomonadota; class Gammaproteobacteria; order Magnimaribacterales; family D2472; genus SAR86A. The sequence continues at coordinate 27,669 of CACCNJ010000003.1, forward strand.
ATCTCTTGAAGATCAGGCTCATTCTCTTTAGGTATAATTACATTTTTAATGCCACCTCTTTTTGCAGCAAGTAATTTTTCTTTTAATCCACCAATTTTTAATATTTGGCCTCTTAAGGTTATTTCACCAGTCATTGCAGTATCTGCTCTTACCGGAATACCTGTAAAGATTGAAATTAAAGAGATAGCCATTGCACCACCAGCACTTGGACCGTCTTTTGGAGTGGCTCCCTCAGGTACATGAATATGTACATCATATTTTTCATAAAAATTTGGTTGAATTCCAAGAGATTCTGCTCTTGAACGGACTACTGTAAGTGCTGCTTGTATTGATTCCTGCATTACATCACCTAAAGAACCAGTTTTAATAACTCTTCCTTTACCATCAATATTTGAGGCTTCAATAGTTAGAAGTTCGCCCCCTACTTCAGTCCAAGCTAGGCCAGTGACTTGTCCCACAGCATTATCTTTTTCTGCAACTCCATATTTGAATTTCTTGACTCCAGAATATTTTTCAAGATTTTTAGATGAAATAGACGTAGGTTTTTGTTTTGTCGAACTATCTACCAACCTTTCCTTGACAACCTTTCTCAAAATCCTTGCTATTTGCCTTTCTAGACCTCTAACACCAGCCTCTCGAGTATAGTATCTAATCAATGAAAGAATTACATTTTTGTTTAATTTAATCTCTTCATCTTTCAACCCGTTTCGTTTCATTTGCTTAGGCAATAAATACTTTTCTGCAATATTAATTTTTTCATCTTCTATGTAACCAGGAATTCTGATAATTTCCATTCTGTCTAAAAGAGGTGTTGGAATGTTCAAGCTATTGGCCGTACAAACAAACATGACTTCTGACAAGTCATAATCAACTTCTAGATAGTGATCACTAAAAGTATTGTTTTGTTCGGGATCAAGAACTTCCAACAATGCAGATGCAGGGTCCCCTCTATGATCCATGCCAATTTTATCAATTTCATCTAAAAGAAATAATGGATTTTTTACACCCACTTTTGAGAGTTTTTGAATAATTTTTCCAGGCATTGAACCTATATAAGTTCTTCTATGTCCCCTAATCTCAGACTCATCTCTCACACCACCAAGAGACATCCTTACAAACTTTCTATTAGTTGCCCTAGCAATAGACTCACCTAATGATGTTTTACCTACGCCTGGAGGGCCAACAAGACATAAGACAGGAGCTTTCATTGACTTAACTCTTTTTTGAACAGCTAAATACTCTACAATCCTTTCTTTGACCTCTTCAAGACCATAGTGGTCTTCTTCAAGAATTTCTATCGAAGCTTTTATATCAGTTTTAACCTTGGACTTCTTTTTCCATGGTACATCTACCAAACAATCGAGGTAAGTTCTTACAACTGAAGCCTCAGCTGAAGAAGGTGCCATATGTTTAAATTTTGCAAGCTCACTCTTTGCTTTTTTTAAGGCTTCTTTTGTCATGCCTACTTCGTGAATTTTTTTCTCAAGATTCTCTAGTTCATCACCCTCTTCACCTATTTCACCGAGCTCTTTTTGTGCAGCTTTTATTTGCTCATTGAGATAGTATTCTCTTTGTGATTTTTCCATTTGCTTTTTGACTCTGTCTCGAACCTTTTTTTCAACATCAACTACATCTAGCTGTGATTCTATAAAAGTTAAAACTCTCTCAGCTCTTTCTTTGAGATCAACTATTTCTAGAATCTCTTGTTTTTTTGAGGTTTCAATTGGAAGATGTCCAGTAATTGTATCCATTAATCTTGATAATTCATCTAATGAATCTACTGTTGAAACTATTTCAGGAGGAATTCTTTTTGTAACACTAATGTAGTCTTCGAATTTTGCTTTAATTAATCTAACTAAATTCTTAGACTCATTTTCTTTTAAAGGAAGATCATCCTCTTCAGTAACTCTTGCAATAGTGTATGAATCTTTTTCAATAATCTTATCAATAGAACATCTTTTATAGCCTTCTACTAGAACTTTCATAGTGCCATCAGGAAGTTTGATTAGCTGTAATAAGTTACTTATGGAAGCATACTGATAAATATCTTCAACTTTAGGATCTTCATTTCCCGCATCTTTTTGACTTACTAATACCAATTTTTTGTTGGAAGTCATAGCAATATTTAAAGCTTCTACAGACTTTGCTCTTCCAACAAAAAGTGTTGTTACTATTCCAGGGAAAACTACAACATCTCTTAGGGGTATTAAAGGCAAATCGGATTTAATCTTACTCATAGATTAAATATAGGGATAATTAAGTAAATATCAATTACCTGAAGAGGTTTTTTTTGATTTAGTTTTTAATAATTTTATAGGTTCAGATCTATTAAGAACTGCTTTTTCGTCAATAATAACTTTCTCCAAGTCATCATTAGGAAGATCGAACATAGTATCCATTAATATATCTTCCATAATTGACCGAAGTCCTCTTGCACCTGTTTTTCTTTTAATAGCTTGTTTTGCAATTTCTTTAAGTGCTTCATCTCGGAATGATAATTCAACATCATCAATTTCAAATAAGTGACTATATTGATTAACCAATGCATTTTTAGGCTCTTTAAGAATTCTTACAAGAGCATCTTCATCTAGTTCATGAAGATTAGATATTACTGGCAACCTGCCAACAAATTCTGGAATTAGGCCATATTTTACAAGATCTTCTGGCTCAAGATTATCAATGTTTTTTCCTATCTTGCTTACATTTGATTGAGTATCTAAATCAGCACTAAAACCAATACCTGTTTTATTTGTTCTTTGTTCTATAACTTTATTTAGGCCAGAAAAAGCTCCACCACAAATAAATAGAATATTAGATGTATTGATTTGAATAAACTCTTGCTGAGGATGTTTTCTTCCTCCTTGAGGAGGAATTGATGCCACAGTTCCTTCTATTAATTTAAGAAGAGCTTGCTGAACACCTTCCCCTGAAACATCTCTTGTAATGGATGGATTATCTGATTTTCGTGCAATTTTATCTATCTCATCTATGTAAACAATTCCTAACTCAGCTTTTTCTGGATCGTAGTCAGCTTTTTGAAGTAGTTTTTGAATAATATTTTCGACATCCTCACCAACATAACCGGCTTCAGTCAATGTAGTAGCATCTGCAATAGTGAAAGGAACATTAAGTATTTTTGCTAAAGTTTGAGCTAATAATGTTTTACCACTTCCTGTAGGCCCTAGAAGGAGGACATTACTTTTTTGAAGTTCAACATTATCTTTAGATTTTCTTTTTCTTAACCTCTTATAATGATTATATACAGCTACCGATAAAACCTTTTTTGCTTTTTCTTGACCAATAACATACTCATCAAGTTGGTTGTATATCTCAAGAGGTGAAAGAGATTGATCATATGGTGACTCTTCATCATTTTTAATTTCTTCTTCAATGATGTCATTACAAAGATCTACACATTCATTACAAATATATACACTCGGTCCAGCAATTAATTTTTTTACCTCATCTTGAACCTTTCCACAAAAAGAGCAATTTAATTTATCGGTTTGTGTTTCGTTACTCATTGTCTTATTTTCTTTCCTCTAGTATTTTATCAACAATACCATATGCTTTTGCAGCATTTGCATCTAGGAAATTGTCTCTGTCAGTATCTTTTTCAATTTTCTTTATAGTTTGCCCCGTATGTTTTGCTAATATTTCATTAACTATTTTTTTCATATGCAAAATTTCCTTTGCATGAATTTCAAAGTCAGATGCTTGACCTTGAAATCCGCCTAAAGGTTGGTGAATCATTATTCTTGAATTAGGTAAGGCAAACCTTTTTTTATTATCGCCTCCTGCTAGCAACAATGCTCCCATGCTTGCAGCCTGTCCAATGCACATCGTAGAGATTGATGGAGTAACAAATTGCATGGTGTCATATATTGCAAGCCCTGCAGAAATACTTCCACCAGGTGAATTAATATATATGGATATATCTTTCTCTGGATTCTCTGACTCCAAAAATAATAATTGAGCAACAACCAAATTAGAGATGTAGTCATCAATAGGCCCAGACAGAAATATGACTCTTTCTTTTAAAAGACGTGAATAAATATCAAACGACCTCTCACCTCTAGGAGTCTGTTCAATTACCATTGGTATTAGTGCTGATTTAATATCTTCCATATAAAATTATCTATTTGCTAATTCTGAAAATTTTATCACTTTCTTCTTTGATTTAAGAACATTTTCTAATTTTTCAACTAATTGTTTTTCTAACACAATCATTTTAAATTGCTCTAATTGCTGGGGTTGACCAGTTATCCATTTTTTATATTGTTCAGGATCCTTATATCTTTTTGACTCCTCATCAATAAAATCATCAATATGCTGTTTTTCTACTTTTATATCAAAGTGATTTACTAATTCAGCAAATAGTAAGTCAAGTTTTACTCTTTTTTCAGCTTTTTCCATAAAGCTCTCTATAGGAAAAAGATCATCACCAGCATTATCTTCGCTATGTCCAATTCTCATCAACGCATCTTTGCGCATTAAATCTGCTTGTTCATTAACTGTAGCATTAGGAATTTTAAAGTTATTTGTTTTTAAAAGTGTTTCATACATTGACTCTTTAGTGAGTTCTTTCTCTTGAGTTGCAACCTCATTTTTCATTCGAGATGTGATTTCATTCTTGAATTCTGATTTGTCATTGATTTCCATTTGAAGTTTATCAAAAAGATCTTTATCAATATTTGCCTCTGTCATTTCTTGAACATTTTTAAGATTAATTTCAAATTCAGCCTTTACGCCTGCTAAATCTTTTTTAAAATAGTCTTCAGGAAAGGTACATTCTATTGAAAACTTAGATGGTTTTTTCCCAACAATGCTATCTTCAAATCCTGGGATCATTGATTTACTTCCTAATACTAACTTAAAGTCATTTGCAGTATTACCTTCAAATTCTTTACCATCAATTTTTCCTGTGAAATCAATTACAACCTGATCATCTAATCTTGCTTCTCTTTGCACATCATTCCAATCTCCATATCTCTTTTTGATATCATCTATTGCAAGATTTATGTCATCCTCTTCTATCTCGATTTCAAACTCTTCATAATTTGTCCACCTTGATAGCTTAGGTTTAATTTCGGGAAAGACTTCTATAATTGCTGAATAAGTTAATGGTTTTTTTGGATCTTCAGAATCAATTGAAACCTGAGGTGATGATGCAGGTCTTATATTATTTTCTGATATTACCTTTGGATATGTCTCTTGAATGAGTTCGTTAATAACTTCATTATGAATAGAGGCTCCATACTTCTGTTCTAAAACATCATTTGGCACATTGCCCTTCCTAAATCCATCAACCTTAGCTTTAGTTCTAATGTTTTTTAATTTTGTAGAAAATTTTGATTCATATTCATCAACTGGAATTGTAACTAAAACCTTCCTTTCAAGATCTTTTAATTTTTTAATACTTACTTTCATTATTTTTTCTCTCAAAACTGGGGCGAGCGATGGGGTTCGAACCCACGGCCTCCGGAGCCACAATCCAGCGCTCTAACCAACTGAGCTACGCCCGCCACAAGACTCGGTATTATAGTTTAAATAAAATTATTATCTATTTTTAAAATTCTTTTAGGGAAAAAATTGAGGTTCAGCATTTTCTTCCCAAACATCATATTTGTACATTACTTCTTTAAATAAGTTTGAATCAAGAAAATTAAATAAAATTTTTTGGATTCCTTTAATTGTATTTTGCTTATCAAACCATTCAATGTCTGCAATTCTAAACTGTCTAATAAAAGGTAAGATTGATATATCTAATTTGTTTATTTTGCTTCCAAGAATCCATCCCTCGTTTGAGATTACATTTTCTAAATTAATTAAAATCTCTAAACACTCCTTCTTATGTTTGTCTTTATTAATATTTTCATATCTAGTCGCGTACTTATATCTATCAAGATTATATTTAAATTTAGAATCAAATAGCTCAATTAAATTGTTTGTTAAATCTATTTGATCATGATCTATGTTTCCCTCAAATATATTGTTTGACCTTAGAGCCCATTCAATTATGTCATTACTCTCATCAATTACTTCTTTCTGAAGGACTAAAACTGGGACGGTTCCTTTAGGAGATTTGTCTATCATGTGCTTCGGCTTATTGTTCAGCCTTACTTCTCTTATTTCACATTTTGTATTTGTAAGCTTTAATGCCATTCTTGCTCTCATTGCATATGGGCATCTGATAAATGAATATAAAATTGGATATTCCATAGAAATTAATTAAATACTTCCTCTTTAGGTCCAATATGGCGTTGATTTCTTTTTTTTGCTAAGTCTACTTGTCTTTGTCTACTCATATATCTCGATTTTTGTTCTTCACTTGTTTTATCAAAACAATTTGAACAAGATACGCCTTTGATATATTTTTTTGAGGTTTTATCTTTTTCAGTAATAGGCATTCTGCATCCATGACACATATCATATGTTCCTTCAGATAAGTCATGTTGTACTGATACTCTATCATCAAAAACAAAGCACTCTCCTTGCCACATACTTTCCTTCTTAGGAACGGACTCAAGATACTTAAGTATTCCTCCTTTTAGTTGATATATATTTTTAAAACCTTCTTTTTTCATTAATGATGAAGCTTTTTCACATCTAATACCACCGGTACAGAACATAGCAATTTTCTTATTTTCTTTATCTTTATCTGAAAACTTTTGTTCTTTTAGCCATTTTGGAAATTGTCTAAATTTTTCAGTCTTTGGATTGATTGCTCCTTTAAATGTTCCAATTGCACATTCATATTTATTTCTAGCATCAATAACCATTACATCTTCTTTTTTTATTAAAGAATTCCAATCAGAAGCAAAAATATAATCTCCTGCAGTTTCATTTGGATTAATTGTGTTGTCGCCAATTGTAACTATTTCATTCTTGAGCTTTACTTTTAATCTGATAAAAGGATCTATCTTTGAGTATGAATATTTAATATCAATATCATCAAATCCTTTTATTGATTTGATATATTTAATTGCATTTTTTAGGTTTCTAGTTTTTTTTGAAGAAATTGTTCCATTTATTCCCTCTTTTGAAACTAGGATTGTTCCTTTTATTGATAATTTTTCCAAAACATTTTTTAATTTTTTTTGTAAAATTGATGGGCTGTCAATTTTAGAAAATTTATAAAGTGCTGATATTTGAAACATGTCTATAATGATAAATGTTTAAAGTAATAATTTTAATATATGTCAGCTCTTGAAAGTAAATTTCACATCAACAATATAAATGATTTTAATGATAAAAATCTTAGGTATGTAAAAAAAGATCTAAGAAATATCAAGCATTCTCCAAATCTTTTTCCATACAAAATAGATTTAAAGAAAAATAAAATTTATTTTGTAAAAATGAATAAAAAAAAATACAAAGAGAGTTTTTTTGTTCTTTCTCCTGGTGAGGGTCCTGGATATCTTAAAGGTAAATATTGTTTCTCAATAAACTTATCAGAATTAAATAAAATTTTTTCAGGTAATGAGCCAATAAATAATGCTGCAATTATTTATAATCATGGATTTTGTTGTTCAACACTTTTTTGTAGGGTTTTTGAAGAATATTTCAATATCTTGTCGTTGAAAGAACCACCCTTGTTACACCAAATTTCAAATTCTATTAAAGAAGATATTGAAAATGATAATTTATCCAACATCATCTTATATCTTCATAGTAGAACTTATTCAAACAAACAAAGTGTTCTAATCAAGCCAAGTGATTATGCTTTTGATATGATATCAATCACAGAAAACTTAAATATTCCCACATTGTTTTTATATTCACCATTGGATGAATATATTGCATCTTGTTCAGAAGGAAAAAGGCCAAGCTGGATTAAAAATAGATTTAATGCTGCAAATATAAATCAAAGACTGCTGAATTTTCTTAAAGTAAGTGATAAAGATCTTGATTTAAAAAAAACATCAATACAATCATCACTATATTGGTGTTACTTCATAAAAAAAATAAAAAAATATCAACTCTGCAATAAAAATATAATTACAGTTAATTGCAATACTTTTCTTGACGATCCATCAATTATTTCTAATCTTGGACAATATCTAAAATTAAATAAAAAAATTAATCTTATGAAAAATAAAAATATTAGTAGGCTTCTTAATAAATATGCAAAAACAGATGATTACTTTTACAACAAAGAAATTAGAAGATCTAATCTTTCAGCTATAATCAAAAAAAACATAGAAGATATCAAAGAAGCAGAAAGTATTGCTGAGAATATTCTTAAAGTAAATATAGAAAAATTTAAGTTTAGTAATGAGTATGGGAAGCTGTAAATTTAAAGGATTTAAAATTTTCGGTGAGCGTCACACTGGTACAAATGCTATCACTTCATTTTTAGAACGAAATTTTAATCTTGAAAGAAAGGAATATGAATATCTTGGATGGAAACACAGGCTTGTGCCTGATCTAAAGGAAATGTCAAAAAATAAAATAGAATCAAACATTTTTGTAATAACTTTGAGAAATCCATACAGTTGGTTTCATGCAATGCATAGAAATCCATATAGCAATCGCGACCCTTCCATGAAAGAACTTAAATTTACAGATTTTCTTGAATATCCATTTGAAGATTATGAAAATCTTATAGTTATGTGGAATAAAAAAACAAAAGCTTATATTGAGTTTATAAATAATTTTAGTAACGCGATTGCTGTTAAAATCGAGGTTTTTAATCACAATCAAGAAAGATTTTATAAAAAACTATTAAATGAATTCGAATTAAATAAAGTATCTAATAATTTTGTTAAAGAAGAGAGATATCTTGGCGGAGATGGTGAGAAACTTAAATATAATATTAATAAATCATTAATTGTTCCAGACTATAGCGCTAAAGAATTATCAATAATTAATAAGTACATTGATAAAAATATTTTAAATGATGCAGGATATCTTGATCTAGATATTAAAAAATAATGATATGAAATATTTGTCAGCAGCAGATATTCTTGATGAATTCGATTCAGATGATCTATCAAATATAAAGGATTTTCTCTCAACGCTGTATCCAAAACTTAATCAAATAAATCCTATTGAAGAAAGTAAAAAAAATTTTGTGTTCAAAAATTTTAAAAAAATTAATATTAATAAAGAGGATTATTTTTTTGGTCTAATTGTTGAAACGAGGAAAGTAAGCTCATTTCATATAGTTTTAAAAAATTTCCTAGAAATTACTGATTTAAAAGTCTTAATAATATGTAGCGATAAAAACGAAAGTTTTATAAGGACTAGTTACGTAGAAGATTTAATAAAATCAAAAAAGATATTTTTATGGAACATGGGTGATATAGAAGACCTTATATCATGCGATTATAATAAATTGTTATTATCAAGGGAGCTTTGGTCACTTCTGCCAGATACAAAAAAAATATTTATTTTTCAGACTGATTCATTTTTATGTAAAAAGTCTCAATTAAAGATCTCAGATTTTAAAAATTTTGACTACATTGGATCACCATGGGATATTGATAGACCGGTTGGTTTAAAAATTAATGGTGGTTCAGGCGGTCTTTCTATTAGGGATATAGAACTTTCTAGAAAAGCTATTGAATTTTTTGATGTATTAAATTGGCCAGGCGGTGAAGATGGTTTTTTTGCATTTCATATTGAACTTTTAAAAGGTAAAGTTGCTTCATTAAATGAAGCCTCAAAGTTTTCAACGCAACAACATTTTTATTACAAAAGTTATGGGTGTCATAAGGTCTCTTTGTTACAAAAAAAATATCGCGAAAATTTTTATGAGTATTGTCCAGAGTCAACTCAAATAGAGAATCCTTTAATAATTGATATTTTTGATTAAAAAAATGGCGCGCCTGAAGAGATTCGAACTCCTGACCCACTGCTTAGAAGGCAGTTGCTCTATCCAGCTGAGCTACAGGCGCTTGGTCGGGGTAGTAAGATTCGAACTTACGACCACTCGCTCCCAAAGCGAGTGCGCTACCAGACTGCGCTATACCCCGAGGATGCAAATATTAAAGTTAATATTAATAATAAGCAATCTTCATGGGCATAAATATCAATTAATGAGATAATAATATCATGTCTGCAATAGTATTGGATGGTAAAGAACTCTCAAGAATTTCTGAAGAATCTATAAAGAAAAAGGTTCAGGAATTATCTTCAAAAAATATAAAGCCAACTTTAGCAACTATTCTTGTTGGTAATGATCCCGCTTCTGAAACCTATGTGAAAATGAAAAGAAATACATGTGCGAGAGTCGGTATGGAATCTATAGCTGTTGAATTATCTGGAGATACAACTACAGAAGAGCTTTTAGAAAAAATTAGAAGTTTAAATAATGATGAGAATGTACATGGCATTTTGCTTCAACATCCAGTTCCATCTCAAATTGATGAAAGATTGTGTTTTGATGAAATAGATATTAATAAAGATGTAGATGGGGTGACCTGCCTGGGTTTTGGAAACATGTCGATGGGGCTTGATGCTTATGGCTCATGTACACCTGCTGGTATTATGAGATTAATTAATCATCATAATATTAAGGTAGAAGGCTTAAATGCTGTCGTTGTAGGCAGGAGTCCAATTTTAGGCAAGCCAATGGCAATGATGCTCTTAAATATGAATGCTACAGTGACAATATGTCATTCAAGAACTACAAATCTAGATTTAATAATTAAAAATGCAGATATAATTGTTGGGGCCGTTGGAATACCTAAATTTATAAAATCTGATTGGATTAAAAAAGGTGCAGTCGTTATCGATGCTGGTTACCATCCAGAAAAATGCGGAGATATTGATCTTGATAATATTGAAAAAATCGCAAGCGCATATACTCCAGTGCCTGGAGGAGTAGGACCAATGACAATTAATACGCTGATACTTCAAACACTTCAATCAGCTGAGAGAGCGTCTAATTAATCAGTTCCCTGCTTTGAGGATGAGTCTTCTATTTCTTCCACTTCAATTTCAACCTCTTCTTCTGAATTATTTTTAAAAGGAAAAGGTTTTTCTTCAGTTTGAAACAATAAGAATGATAAAGAATCTTCAAAAAACTCAATAACATATGAATTTACATTAGCTATTGATGGATTTACTTTTGATGTAAAAAGAACAAATAAAAACTGAATAACTGATAGCCCAATACATATTGGTAAAGCAAAATTTAATGCAAATGCATATAGAACCATAAATATGAATCTAATCCACTTACTTGATTTTAAAATTTCGTCTTTGTTAATAGTTTCCATACTCAATAGTTAAATTCTACATCAATCTCATTAGGATTATTAATTAAATCATCAATAAGAGTGTTTGGTGATGCATTATTGTAAATTATATTATACAAAGATTCGACCAACGGCATTTTAATATTCAATTTTGATGATTCTTTTAAAACAACTTCAAGAGTCCTTACTCCCTCAGCAACTTGGCCAACGCTTTCCTTTGCCTTTGATAAAGACATGCCGGATCCAATATTAAATCCAAGTTGATAATTCCTTGATAAAGTTGACATGCATGTTGCAACTAAATCGCCCATTCCCGATAATCCTAAAAATGTTATAGGATTTGCACCTTTTGCAACAGCAAACCTACTCATCTCAGCCATACTTCTAGTTAATATAAGTCCTATAGCATTTTCGCCAACCTTAAGTGATTCAGCCATTCCACATATTACTGCATAAATATTTTTTAATGCGCCAGCCATTTCAACTCCTTGCAAGTCTTTACTTGAATAAATTTTAAAAGTTTCAGAAGACAAAACTGATTTAACTATATTTATTAATCTTTCATCTGGACTAGCTATGACTGTACCAGCTATTTTTTCATCCGCTATTTCTTTTGCTAAGTTTGGACCGCTCAGAACACCAATAGTATTTTTAAGTTTCGATGAAATTGTCTCTGATAATGGTCTAAATGGATCATCAAGAATACCTTTTGTACAGGAAACCAAATATGGTTTTTCATCTATGTAATCGGAAACTCTGATTACAATTTGCTCAAACACAATACTTGGTGTTGCAATGAAAATTATAGATTTATTATTTAATACTTCTCTTAAGTTATCGGATGCAATTATGTTTTTAGATAATTTTAATTCAGGATGATATGTGGTGTTAGCTCCCTCAGAATTTATTCTTAAAGCTTGTTCAGAATCTCTCACCCACAACGAAACATTATATCCATTTGATGCTGCTAAATTTGCTAAAACTGTCCCGAAACTTCCTCCTCCGAGAACTGCAACACTTTCAGAATTTCCCATGAATTAAAGAGTTGTTGCTCTAAAGATTTGTACTATAGCTATGGCCATTATTACAAATGTATTAAATACACTCAGATTATGTAACCATTTGAAAAGATTATCCCAACCTCTATCTCTGGCACTATTTGTTAGAGGAATAATTATGTACCCAAAGAAAGAAAAAAATACAGCTACAAGTGCAATATAAATATCGAATATCTCAAAAAATAAATAAGATATTAGCAAAGCAAGTAAAGTAATTAATAACAGTAGCAAGTAGTAGCGAGGAAAAATTTTTCTCAAGAATTTAGATGCGTTTTGATCATCTAATACCTTAAATACCACTGGAGCTGTAAGAAGCACTTGTGCAAAAATAATTCCAAGCACCAAGGAGTAGCAAAGTATTAAAAGGCTTATGATTAAAGTATCCATAATAAATTCAGTGGCGGTCCGACGGGGAATCGAACCCCGAACGCCGCCGTGACAGGGCGGAATTATAACCGTTTAACTACCGGACCACATAAAGGTTGCATATTATATGTTATTAACAAAAGTTCAACCTAAATGGTGGGTGATGACAGGTTCGAACTGCCGACCCTCTCGGTGTAAACGAGATGCTCTACCAAACTGAGCTAATCACCCTAACCTTCTTAATTAATAATTAAGGGTGCTAATAATACTATTAATAGAAAAAAATAACATTATTTGTTAGGTTTGTTTTTGTTGATTTCCAGTTAGATTTATTCTAGCTAAATAGATACCAAAAAGTGCAACAAATACAAATATTATTTGAGTTATATTTAAAATTTCACCAAATATAAATGCAGCTAAAATAGTTGCTGTAATGGGTTGCATTAAAAGCCCTATAGATCCTTCTGAGGCAGAAATTTTTCCAATTCCATGAGTGATTAAATATTGGCCTCCAAATTGGCATAGAACTGCTAGTAATAATAAGTTTATCCATTCAAATGAAGATGTCGGCATCATATTTCCACCTTGAATAAGCATTGGAATTATTGAAAATAAACAACAAAATAATGTTGTGTAAAAAATTATGTTTAAAGAATTTTCTTTACCTAATTTTGCGACTATCAACAAATACACTCCATAAAAAAAAGCTGCAATCAAACATAGTATGTCACCAACAACTCTTCCAGTAGCATAATTATTTGAAAAATAAATTAATCCCAGTATTCCAACATAAGTAATTAAGAAAGATACAACAAAACTCCTTGAAAGTTTTTCCCTAAAAAATATATAGCCAAGAATAGCTACAAAGATAGGAGAAGAATTAACTATTATAGTTGCATTGGATATGGACGTTATATTCATACTGTAATGCCAAATAGTTAAATCAGTTGTAAAAGCTATAGATGCAAGTGCAGCAAAAAAAATTGTTTTTCTATCATTTACAGTGAACTTAAATTTTTTATTTAATCTTAAGTTTAGTAAAAATAAAAAAGGTATCGCCAGCAACATCCTATAAAAACTAATTGCTGACGAGGATAACGTGCTCCATTTAACAAAAATTGGTGCAAAGCCAATTAGCACAGCTCCAAGTGTGAGGATAAGAAAGTGATTTGATCGCTGAAAATTAGTTTTCATAAAGTTATACTTTCAATATGACTAGTAACATTGTAGTGCAGAACGATGAAATTATCTCAGTAGGCGAACTAAATAAATCCGCAAAATATTTATTAGAAAATAACTTCAACAATGTATCTGTTGTTGGTGAAATATCAAACCTTTCAAGACCCAGTTCAGGGCATATCTACTTCACATTAAAGGATGAGGAAGGAGCAATAAGATGTGCGATGTTCAAAAATCAAAACATGAAATTAAATTTTTCACCTGAAAATGGAGATCAGTGTGTGCTTAAAGGTCAAGTAAGTATTTATGCCCCGCGAGGTGACTATCAATTAATCGTAAAAACTATTGAGCCTGCAGGCGCAGGAAATTTAATGCAACAATTTGAAAAGCTAAAGAATAAATTAGAAAACGAGGGATTATTTAGTTTGGATAATAAAGTAGATATACCCCGTTCACCTAATCACATTGGAATTGTAACTTCATCATCAACTGCTGCATTTCAAGACATTATTTCGACTTTTAAAAGAAGAGCACCAAATTCTAAAATTTCATTAAGTGATGCCACGGTTCAGGGTGACAATGCCCACGTCAGTATTATTAACGCACTGAATAGAATAATTTTGCATAATGAAAAAAATCCTACTGACAAAATTGATGTTGTCATTCTAGCTAGAGGTGGAGGTTCAATAGAGGATCTTTGGTGCTTTAATAATGAAGATTTAGCGAGAGAAATTTTTTCATATCCAATTCCAACTATATCTGGAGTTGGTCATGAGATTGATTTTACTATTTGTGACTTTGTTTGCGATATACGAGTTCCTACTCCGACAGCATCTGCAGAGCTTGTCAGTGAATTTAATTTTAAACTTTCAGATAAGTTAGATGAATTCAAATTAAGAATTAATAAAAATATAAGAAGTTTTATTGAAGACTTAAGACGAAATCTAGATTTTAATCGATCAAAATTAAAAGATCCTCTGTCCTTATTAAGGGAGAAAAATCAATATTTAGATAGTTTGGACCTAAGAATGCAGAAACAACAAAAATCAATAATTAGCGACAAAAAGAATCAAATTGAAAAAATTGATTCTCAGATTAGTTTTAACAATCCAATTAGAAAATTAGATCTTATTAAAAATAAATTAATTCAAGTCCATGAAAGACTTTATAGAAATATCAATGAAAAAATTATGCTAAATAAAAATTTAGTTGGCAAATTACTCAAAAATATAGAAATACTAAGTCCGCTATCAATACTAGATAGAGGATATGCGATCGTTACTAATACCAAAGGAGAAGCAATAAAGTCTTTCACAGATGTCAGCAAAGGAGAAATTTTAAAAGCTAGATTAAATAAAGGATCGCTTGATGTTGAAGTAATAAAAAATGAAAAATAAGCTTAAAAATTTTGGTCTTTGTTATATATGTTTGATTTGTTTTTTCATAAATGCAGAAAGATTTGGAGATCCTGGAGAAATAATCGCTATAAAAGCTTCAAGTGATGATATTGATAAATATTTGACAGTCAAAATCAATGAGTCTCTTTATAAATTAATACCACTTCCATTCGAAAAACAAAATGAATCAATATATGTTGATGATGAAAAAATAAATATTAATCAAAAAGACTTTGGTGAATCTAGAATTACTATTGAAAATAATTCAATGGTTAATCTAAGTAAAAAAGATTCTGATAGGGCTTATAAAGAATCAAAAATTATACAAAAAGCACTCAATAACTATTCAAAATTTTTAGTGCCTGACTTAAATTTTATGAATCCGGTAGAAGGTATTATTTCAAGCAGATATGGTAAAAAAAGATATATAAATAACCAACCTAGATCGCCACATTTATCTTTGGATATTGCTGCAGCTGAGGGAACAAAAATTGTATCTCCTTCAAAAGGTAAAGTAATTTTAGTAGGCAATTTCTTTTATGCTGGAAATTACATTGTAATAGATCATGGATTTGGTCTGATAAGTTCATACAGTCATTTATCATCGGTCTTGGTTGATGAAAATGAATTAATTGAAAAAGGACAAAAAATTGGAGAAGTTGGTTCAACTGGAAGAGTTACAGGACCCCATTTACATTGGACAGTATATTTAAATAAAGTAAGGATTAATCCTGAATCAATTATTCAAGAAAACTTTTTAGAAAGCCTGCTTTAAATCTAATAAGATACTGTTGAGTGCGTCTTTTGTTTGTGGTCTAAATAACGAAAGCGATAATTCGCCATTAGGATTGATAAAAAAAGTAGCTGGAACTGCTGGAGGTGTTTGAATGCCCCAAATATCTCGAGGATGAGTTACCAACGAGGGAACTTCTATATTAAATTTTTTTGCAACTGGAGCTAAATCTTCTTGATCGAGTTGATCAAAGTTAAAAGTGAATACAAATATATCTTTATTTTCGTGCGCAAACTCATTAAGTTCTGGAATTTCTTTTATGCAAGGTGCACACCAGTCAGCCCAATAATTTATTACAACCCAGCTGCCTTCAAGCTTGGAAAGATTAGTATTTGATCCGTTAAATACTTCAATGTCATTCTTTTGACAAGCAAAAAGTAGTAACAAACAGAAAAGTTGTATAATTTTAGACTTCATCGCGTACATAATATAATTAAAACTTTAAATGTAAACATGGAAAAGAATTTTTTATTAGTATTATTTTATTCTGCATCTGGATCAGTTAAAAATTTAGCGCATGCTATTGCAGATGGTGTTGAGGATATTGGTTTAGATGTTCGCCTAAGAACAGTTCCAAAAATATCATCAAATGTTGAAAAAGTTGAAAGCGATATTCCAGAATCTGGCGAAATTTATTGTACTAAGGATGACCTAATTAATTGCAGCGGTCTTGCTTTAGGTTCTCCAACAAGGTTTGGTTCAATTTCATCACCATTAAAGTATTTTTTGGACTCTACAGGTGATTTGTGGGCTACAAATGCATTAGAAAATAAACCAGGCATAGCATTTACATCTACAGGCTCTATGCACGGTGGTCAAGAGACAACTCTTTTTAGTTTAATTACTTTCATGTTACATCATGGAATGGTTGTAGCTGGAACGCCCTATTCTATTGATGAACTAAATAAAACAAAGTCAGGCGGAACACCATACGGCCCCTCTCATGTTGAAAATTTTAATTCCTCAAGTGATTTAACAAAAGATGAATATGAAATTGCAAAAAAAACCGGATCAAGGCTTGGCAAATTAGTAATGAAAATTAATGATTAGTATTTCTAATTACAAACTCCTGTTAAATTTAATCTTTATATGTTTGTTTATTTCAAAATTTTTCAATGTTATTCAACAAAGAATTGATATATTTATGTACATCTTTTGGGCACTACCTATATTAATTTTTTACATCTTTATAAATAAATTAATAATTAAAGCCTATCAATGGTTTTGTTTTTTGTTGATCATATACTTTCTATCGTGCTCATTGAGAGTTTTTGGAACAGCCGCATACTGGTTAGATATTTTTGAATTATTTCTTATATGCTCATTATTTATTAGCACCATGTATGGACCAAGAATTATAAATAATATGAACTAAAATGCGTTTACTTAGTCCTATATATGTCATATCATCATAATCTTTTTTGGAGTAATAAATGAGCAAAGTTCAATCGGTATGGTCAAAAGCGGATAAATTTTTATCTTTATCAAGAAAACTAATTGTCAATACATTTACTGTAATTGTTCTTATAGTTATAACTTTTACAATAATTGGTGGTATTAGTTCATTTTTTACTAGCGAAGAAAAAATTGAGACTGATGGAAAAATTTTATGGTTTAAACCAATTGGCGTTGTCGTTGATTCATCTATCGACTCAACTCCATCATTTGATGCTCTGGTTATAGGTGGTACAACTGTCAAACAGCATGAACTAGGCGATCTCATAAAAGTTTTAAATTCAGCTGCTAAAGATGAAAATCTTTCAGCTGTATATCTAAATGTATCAGAATTAGGTATGTACTATTCATCTGCATTCGAAATTGCTAATGCTGTTAAAAATATTAGAGATAGTGGAAAAGAAGTAATAGCTTATGCAGAAACTTATGGAAATACTTCATATTTAATAAGTTCTCAGGCTAGTAAAGTTATGATTAATGAGTATGGCATGGTTAACGCTGTAGGTTTCTCTAGGAAAAGAGAATTTTACAAAGATCTCTATGAAAATATAAATCTTAACTTCAATATTTTTGTTGCAGGCGACTTTAAAAGCGGCCCAGAACCCTTTACAAGAAATTCTATGTCAGATGAAGATAAGTTAGCATGGAATGATTTTGCTAATCCTTTGTGGTTAAAAATGACTAGTATGATGGAATCTGGTAGAGACTTGCCAATAGGCACTATGCAAAAATATGGTGACACACTTTGGGAGATGACTATAGAAAATCCTGAAACTGCTGAAATTGCTCTTGAACTTGATTTAGTAGATATGGTTGTTACTAGAGAAGAACTTAGACAATGGATGTTCGAGAAATTTCCTAACGAAGAAAATGATAAAAATAAATTTCCTGATTCAATCTCAATATACAAATATTTATCAACTATAGAAGATGTTGAATCGGATTCACAAAATAAAATCGCAATTGTTAATGTTGAAGGCACTATTGTTACTGGAGAAGCAGCATATAATGTTGCTGGTTCTGACACGATTGTAAAAAATATTAGAAATGCCATAAAAGATGACTCTGTTAAAGCTTTGGTGTTAAGAGTAAATAGTCCAGGTGGTGATGTTTGGGCTAGTGAATTAATAACGAATGCCTTAAGTGAATTTAAATCATCTGGCAGACCAATAGTTACTTCAATGGGAGATATTGCAGCTTCTGGTGGAGTATGGGTAACAACCCTATCTGATGAAATATTGGCAAAAGAAGAAACAATAACTGGATCAATTGGTGTTTATGGAATAATTCCTACTCTAGACGGTATTTATGAGTGGGCAGGCATTCAAGTTGATGGAGTTTCATCAACAAAGGCAGGAGAATGGGATGAAAGATTGCCAATGCCAGAATATGTTACTCAAAGCATCCAAGCTAGTGTTGATAATATATATGATAAATTTGTTTCAAAGGTTTCTGATAATAGAGGTATGTCATATAGAGAAGTACTATCAATAGCTGGGGGAAGAATTTGGTCTGGTGAAAAAGCATTAAAATTAGGATTAGTAGATAAAATTGGTGATCTTGATGACGCTATAAAATCAGCGGCTTCTTTTGCAGATCTTGATGATTATAAAGTTGTCACATACTCAAAAGAAATGGATCCCTTTGAGAAATTATTAAGTGAACTAATTGATAATTTTGGTGGGAAATTAAAACTAAGCAATGAGGCAAGAGTTTTTTCTAGAATTGTTAATTCTCAATACAAATTTATAAATCCTGATAAGAAAATTAATACTGCAATATATTGTTTTGAGTGTGAATATTTTAATACTAAATAAATTCTTTTATTAACGGTACTGTTATTTTTCTTTTTAACTCCATCGAAAGCTGATCTAGTTTACTAATAGCTTCAATAAGATCTGACATATTTCTTTTTGAATATGTAACAAGATAATTAATTTCTTTATCTCCCAAATTAATTGATCTGATTTGAGAAATAAATTTTATTGCTTCTGGCAAGTTTGCATCACTAATTGGATAAAGTTCAATATGGTCAATTTTTTTTATTCGTGATCTTAAGTCGTCTAAATCAAAATTAATTGATGATGGATTTTTGCATGAAGAAAAAATTAGTCGACAATTTGATGAAAAACAGTCATTTATGAGATTAAAAATTCCAACTTCCCAATCTTTATTTGATGCAATTAAATCGATATCATCAAGACATATAAGATCCAGTCCCTCCAATGAATCTATAAAATCAGTTCCATGCTTCATTGCTTCAGAAATTGGTATATAAACCGAAGATTTATTATCAGATGCATAATAATTACATGTAGATTGAAGTAAGAATGACTTTCCAGAGCCTTCAGCTCCATACAAAAAAACATCCTCATTATTTTGCAAAGCTAATTTAACTTCTTCATTAGGTGAATCAAAGAAAAAATCATCAAATGTGAATTTATTTTGTTTACTCCATGGAAATGTTAATTGTTGCGGCTTATTCATTATGATAAGTCCTAAGATCTCGAACCCAATTATATGCGTATACAGCTAAACTCAATATAGTTACAAGAATTATTAATATATCAAGAGGAAACAATCCAAGATTTAACTCAATAATTTCTTTAAGGAAAATAATAGCAATATAGATTATTTGCAAAGTGGTAGTTAACTTCCCGAGAAAATTTGGTGTTGGTGTATCAGATTCAATAACTGTCATTCTTATGGCAGCTCCTAAAAGAATGGCAACATCTCTGCTAAAAAAAATAACAAAGATATAAAATGGAATATATTGATTAAGCCATAAAATAAAGATAGATCCAGATAGAAGAATTTTGTCTGCAACTGGATCTAAAAGAGTTCCAAGCTCAGTTTGCCAATTCATTTTTCTAGCAATAAATCCGTCCAAACCATCAGTAACTGAGGCGACAACAAAATAAATAATACTAATTTCAAAATTTCCTAAATAAATATTATTTAAGATTGGATAAACCAAAGCTATTCTAACTATAGTTAGTAAGTTAGGAATAAATATAAAAAACTTTTTCATCTAACAAAACTAATATTTATCTCAGAGCTATCTTTGTATTGACTATTAATCTCAAGAAAATTACTTTCAGAAATTTCTTTTACAATTGAATCAAAGTCCCCAAATATATCCAATCTATAAAAAATAGTATCTACATGAAATCTACTGATGTCTATGTCTTTTAATCCTACTAGATTCTCCAGAACCTTCCGAGATTTTTCATAATCTTGAAAAGAATTAATATTTGAAACAGAAATATTAATTACTCCTTTTTTTGAAGTATTTATAAGATTTTTCTTGAGTATTTTATTAATTATAGAATTAGTATGTTCTTTAAATTTTTCTATAAAAGGACTAATAAAATCTTTATTATCCACGGTCATATTTATATCACCGCTAATTGACCATTCATCAATACCCGTTTTAGATACATTGATTTTAATTAATTCATCAAAAATATATTTTTCGATAATAATATCTTCATAATTAATAAGTCTTTCATAGTTTCTTAATTGATTGACATCAAACAAATCTGGCTCAGGGAGTTCAAGAAAAATTCCTCTTGAAGTTGATTCATTTTTTAAATAGTCTTTTAAAGACTCATCTAATACAGAGTTGTTTTGAGAATTTGTTAAATAATAAGGTTCTTCTGTCCCAGAATCAATTTCAATAAGAAATAATACAATAGGCCTAGAATTGCTTAAAATTGGAATAGAAAGCCTATTAAAAACTTCAATCAACAAATCTTTTTCAAAATTTACCTCTAGATAACTTTTGTTATTAATATTCTTTATAGAATAACTTTTTATAAAATTTTTTCGTTCATTACCAGCATTGATGATTTTCCATATATTTGAAGGAGAATCACTGCCGCTTAATCTATAAATCATAGTATTAAATGTATTATTTATTGATTTCTCAATTTGCGATACGCTATCAATTGGTTCTAAAACTACAAAAAGTTTGTCAAACTCCTTTCCAAAGCATGTATTAGAAAAGATAATAAGGCTTAATAAAGTATGTTTTAAAAATCTCATATTTTTTAGTATATGAAGGTATTTTAAATGACAAAAGAAATTATAGAAAATGATCCATACAAATTAGCTGGAGTTGATATTGATGCTGGTAACAGCTTAGTTGATCAAATTAAAAAGAGTGTTGCCGCCTCTCATAATAAGAATGTCTTAGATAATATTGGAGGCTTTGCAGGAATGTACGAGCTAGATAAAGATATTAAGAATCCAGTTTTAGTTGCATGTACAGATGGAGTTGGAACAAAAGTTTCGCTTGCTCAACAGTACAACGATTTATCAGGCATTGGTCAAGATCTTGTAGCCATGTGTGTTAATGATTTAATTGTATGCGGTGCAAAGCCTCTATTTTTTTTGGATTATTATGCATCTTCAAAGCTAGATGTTAATGAAGCTACTACCGTTGTAAAAAGTATTGCAGATGCATGCGTCAAATCTGACTGTGCGCTTTTAGGCGGTGAAACTGCTGAGATGCCTGGTCATTATATTGATAATAATTTCGATCTTGCTGGATTCTCAGTTGGATGCGTTAGCAAAGATAAGATAATTAAAAATGATAATGTCATGTGCGGTAATGTCTTGATAGGAATAGAATCAAGTGGTCCCCATTCAAATGGATTTTCTTTAATAAGAAAAATCATTAAAGAATCTAAGGTAAATGAAGAAGAAAAAAATATAATAGCTAAAAGATGTCTTGAGCCAACCTTGCTTTATCCCAAATTGATTATGGAGTTAATTTCAAATTATAAGATTAATTCTCTTTCACATATTACGGGAGGTGGTCTTACAGAAAATCTACCAAGATCTATACCAGATAATCTCTGCGTAGAAATAGATACTGACTCGTGGGAAATGCCAAATATTTTTAAATGGTTAAAAGAAAATGGAAATATTTCTGATGATGATATGTATAGAATATTTAATTGTGGAATAGGCATGGTGCTTTTTGTTGATGAAGATGAAGAGTTAAATATTTCTTCGAGAATAAAAGAATTAAAAATGAATAGTTTCGTCATTGGGAAAGTCAAAAATAAAAAGGAAGAATCTTCTGTAATATTTGTCTAAATAATTAAAATGAAAAAAATCGTAGTCTTGATATCAGGCAGTGGTTCTAACTTGGAAGCAATTATAGAATCATGCGCTGCCAAAAAGATTAATGGGAGAGTTATTCATGTAATGTCTAATAATCCAGATGCTTATGGGCTAATCAGGGCAGCAAAGTTTAATATTCCATCAACAATTATTGATCATAAAAAGTTTTCATCAAGAATTGATTTTGAAAATTCATTAGAAGATTGCCTAGATACGCTCAGTCCAGATTTAATTGTTTTGGCAGGTTTCATGAGAATACTTGGTACTAAAATTACATCTAAATTTTCCAATAAAATGATCAATCTTCACCCTTCTCTTCTTCCTATGTATCCAGGATTGCATACTCATGAAAAAGTTCTTGAAAATAAAGATACTCATCATGGTATTTCAATACATTATGTTTCATCTGAATTAGATGCTGGTCCATTAATTGCTCAAGGGTTTATAGATATAAGTAAAGATGAAACTTTGGAAAATATAATTAAACGCATCCATAAGATTGAACACTTATTGCTACCAGAAATTATCAATGAGATTTGCAATGAAAATATTTATCTAGATAATAACGAAGTTAAATATCGTAATATTAATTTACACAACCATAAGCTAATTAAAAGAAGTTATGAAATATAAAGTTATAAATTTTTTGTTGATAATTTTTTTATCAATCAATGTGGTTTCGTCTGAAATACCTCCCTATTCAGCAAAATATAATTTTGAATCAGAAGAAATATCAATCTCTGGAATAAGAGAATTCTATAAAACTGAAAATGGCTTTGAAATGAGATTCAAGGCATCAAATCTTTTTGCTAGTTTATTTTTTTTATCTAAGTTTGAAATTAAAAATAGCAAAGTTATTTCAGATTCGTATGAAATAAAAATCAGACCAAAATTTCTAGATAGAGATCAATACTTAAATTTTGATTATGAGGCTATGGAGGTTCGCTCTGAAGGCATAAACAAGTGGGTTGCATCTTTAATAGATGATTTAGTATATGATCCTTTAAATGTTCAAATTATGATAAGAACAAACGTAAAACATGGTCTAAAAAATTTCAAAATTAATATTGTGGACATGGAAGAAGGAGGATCGAAATCTTACGAATTTAATGTTGTTGGACTTGAAGAATATATCTTCAATGGAGAAACATTAAAATGCGTAATACTTGAAAGATCAAGATTAAATAGCGATAGAAAGGTAACTTATTATCTTGCTGAAGAGCTCGAATACATGTTCATTAAAATAATTGATGCTAGTCCTGAAAGGACTAATACATTAAAGCTTCTAGAGGTTTTAAGTCTTGGGTAAAGTAACCCCGGTTTGTCCTTGATATTTTCCATCACGATCTTTGTAACTTATCTCACACTCTTCATCTGATTCAAAAAACAGCATTTGAGCAACTCCCTCTCCGGCATAAATTTTTGCAGGAAGATTCGTTGTATTTGAGAACTCAAGAGTAACATGACCCTCCCACTCAGGTTCAAGTGGAGTTACGTTTACAATAATTCCACATCTTGCATATGTTGATTTTCCTAAACATACAGTGAGAATATTCCTGGGAATTTTAAAATACTCAACGGTTCTAGCTAATGCAAAAGAGTTTGGAGGAATAATACAAACATCTGAATTAATATCCACAAAACTTTTTTCATCAAATGACTTGGGATCGACTATCGCAGAATGAATGTTTGTAAAAACTTTAAATTCATTTGAGCATCTGACGTCATATCCATAACTAGACACTCCGTAAGAAATTAGTTTATTGCCATCATTATCAAGCCTAACTTGATTCTTTGAAAATGGATCAATCATATTATGCTCTTGAGACATTTTTTGAATCCATTTATCTGATTTAATCGACATCTATTTCTATCCTTCCCTCTATTGCCCGAGCAATTGTAGTTCCATCAACATACTCTAACTCTCCTCCAATTGGAATACCATAAGAAATTCTTGAAACCTTAGCATTTTTTATATGATCTTTTATAAATATTGCTGTTGCATCACCTTCCACAGTGCTACTAGTTGCAAGTATTACTTCTTTTACTTCATCATTATTAGTAATGTTTAAGAGGTCATCAATACCCAAATCTTCAGGTCCAATACCATCAATTGGCGAAAGCCTTCCTAATAAAACAAAATATCTGCCTCTGAAGCCACCAGTTGATTCAATAGCTAATACATCAGATGGGCTCTCAACAACACAAATGCTTTTTTTGTCTCTTGTTGAGTCAGAGCAAACTCCACATAAATTATTAGATGTAAGCATTCTGCAATTTGAGCATCTTTGAATGCTTTCGATGGCATTAGATAGAGTATTTGCTAATATACTAGCTCCATCTTTATTCCTATCAAGTAAATATAATGCCATTCTTTGAGCAGATTTTTTGCCAACTCCAGGCAGGATTGTCAATGCATTTATGAGTTCATTTAATAGATCTTGGTTCATTTTTTACTTTGAGGGTTTAATGGTTTCTGGTTTTATCTTTCCATTAAATTTTTCAACGAAATCTTGTATTTCTTTATCTTTGCTAATTTGATCTTTTGCCAAGTTTTCTTCTTCTTCTATTTTACTTTCATTTAATTGTATTGGAGAATTAATTACATCTCCTTTCTCGATTTTAATATTAATTTTATTTAAAAATATACTTTCCACGGTAGTCATAAATTCCGACATAATATTCTCAGGGACTTCACCTAAATTCAAATCTGCTTTTAAAATCATGCCTTCATCGTTGTGCGAAAATAACGACATATTTCCAAAATAATTTCTTGCAAAGGGGCTTAATTCTAGAGAGTTAAATAATTTCACCCAATCTTCATTATTGTTAAGGTACTTTTTTTCACTTGATTCTTCAGACGAGGAACTATTATCTCTTTTTATCTCTTCATCAACTTTTTTGAGACTTTTTTTTTCTGAATTACCTGGATTAGTGTCTTGGTTATTTTCTGAAAGTTTCTGAAGAGGATTGAAAGTAAGCATTCTTAATAAACAAATTTCTAGGCATTCTTTGGGGCTTGGATGTACAGAAAATCTAGTAAAAGAATTCATGCCGATTTCGTATAAAAGTTGACAAAACTCTTTGTCGATTTTCTTTGATATGCTTTTTATATTTTCACTTTCTGAATTATTTAGTACCTGTTCAAGTGAAACTTGATGAAGAATGCTTATCAAATCTCGAAGAATAACATCATATTCTGGTAATAACTGTTCAATTTCAGCAAGCTTATCAAAAACTTTCTTACCATCTCCATCGACTACACCTTCCAGAAGCTCAAATAAAAGTGAATCATCAATTGTTCCCAACAGTTTTTTTACTTCATTGCTATTAAGCTCGCCATTACCATGCGCTATTGCTTGATCAAGAATTGTCAAAGCATCTCTTACGGATCCATTTGCAGATTTTGATATTAATTCAGTACTCTCATCATCATGTTTGATTTTTTCTTTTTTTAATATCTGATTTAAGTGGTTGTTCAGCATTTCTTCATTAACTGTTTTAAGGTTTAGCTGCAAGCACCTTGATTGAACTGTCTTTGGGATTTTTTCTGGATTGGTTGTTGCAAAAATAAATACAACATGAGGCGGTGGTTCTTCTAAGGTCTTTAAAAGAGCATTGAAACTTGCAGTTGAAAGCATATGAACTTCATCGATGAGAAAAATCTTATATCTACTTTTAGCGGGTTTATATTCAACTGTTTCTATTAAGTCTCTTATTTTCTCAACTTGAGTGTTAGATGCAGCATCAATTTCTAGAAAGTCAACGCTTCTTCCGGCAGTTATTTCAATAGTATTAGAACATTTGTTACACGGTACTGATGTTGGTTTGGTGTTACTCTCACAGTTTAAACATTTTGCTAAAATTCTTGCAATAGTAGTCTTGCCAACTCCTCTTGTGCCTGAAAATATATATGCTTGATGAATTTTTTCAGACTCAATACTGTTTACCAAAGCCCTCACGACATGCTCTTGACCAATAACTTCTTCAAAGCATGATGGTCTATATTTTCTAGCTAAAACCTCATAAGACATAGCATTGAATCATAACATGTCATTACCAAAAACTGATTCGATTTCTTTAAATCTGAAACCTCTATTTTGTAAAAAACTTTTTTGTTTTAATTTTTCTTTGATATCAGGACTTGGGCCATCTTTGAATTTTTTTGAAAAAGCTAATTTAGCAGCCGATTCCCAATCGCCCTCTTCAATGATTACGCTATTTGTTATCGATTCATCAACACCTTTCGATGACAATTCAAAAGCAATCTTTTTAGGTCCAAATCCTTTTCTTTTTCTAGACAATACATAAGCTTCAGCATATCGCTTATTATTTACTAAGTTATTATCACTAAGTTTTTGAATAACAGAATCTATTATTTCTTTATTTTCAAAGCGTGAGGATAGCTTTTCTTTAATTTCTTTAAACGAATGTTCTCTTCTTGATAATAAATCTAGAGATTTGTTATATATAATATTGAATATTTCATCTGACATTATTCAAAAGGAATAACTCTTGATTTTCCATTTCTTTTTATTATTCTTACTTTTTGACCGGTAGTGTATGAAAAATTACTAACCTCTTGAATGATGGAGACAAAGCTACCAGATTCGGTCTCTATCAATAATTCTACTCCATCTTTCTTTGTTACTGCTGAACCAATCTCAGATCCAAGAGCTGAACCTACCAAGCCTCCTAAAACTGCAGCAATATCAGATTCTGGTTCTGAATCTGTTGTATTTTTGCCAACAGCTGCTCCAATAGCCGCTCCAGCAGCAGCACCAACTTCTCTATCACCTTCAATTGTTACCATTGAAATATCTCTTATTGTTCCAAAAACCACATATTGCTGTTTTTGAGCATCTGATCTTGAAACAACATCTGGCTGCAATGAATTATTTACACATGAGGATGTGGTGAAAATAAGTGCTATTAAGAAAAAATTTTTCAAGATTCTTCACCTTTAGATAATTTATAGTGTCTTATAAGATCATCTTTTATAACATAATATTTTCTATTTTTCTCAAAACCGTCTAAAAGCTTAACTTCATATATTTTTTCAAAATGTTTGGAGTTTAAAATTTCAATCCTGTCTCCTTTATTTAATCTAACTAAGTTTCTTGAATCTATGATAGAAAACCTATCCCAATCTGAAAATATTCTTGCCTGATAAGTGTTATATGCATCATTTGAAAAAAAATACAAAACCTTGCTACTTGAAGGAGTCAGTTTGTTGCTTATTGATTCTAGATACCATGTTTGACCCTGTTCAATAGATGGTAATGTTTCTTTTGCATTAAAAAAAGCAGTAAAAGAAAATATAAGTGTTAACAAAAATAATTTGGTTTTCATAATAATTTTGACAATTGATTTAAAAAAAAGTTCTTATATAAGGATATTTTAAAATTACAAAAAAATAAAGGTTGAAAAACTTAATAATGGCTATAAATATTAGTTGATGAAGATGCCATAATGGATCTTCGCGTTAACAAGTGTATGCTTTTTTAGATACACATTTATAAAGTCGCTTTTAAGGAGGACTATTATGATACTTAACTTTACAGACCCATTTTTCACAACACGTGTACTAGGGTTCGAACCTTTGTTTGATAGATTGCAAAGACTATCTGAGTCTAACGATAGATCATCAAGCTATCCACCATATAACATTAGCAAAGATGGTAATTATTTTGCCATTGAGATTGCTGTTGCTGGATTGTCAAAAGATGATATCCAGATAGAGCTCGCTGAAGGAGTTCTTTCAGTAAGCTACGATGGGCCAACTACTGAAGTTGTTAATGGTGAAAATAAGGTTGTTTATCAAGGAATTGCTCAAAGAGCATTTAAACAGCAATTTACCCTTTCTGAGGATGTTGTTGTTCAAGGCGCAGAAATAGTTAATGGTTTATTAACTATTAGTCTTGAGAAAATTATTCCTGATGAAAAGAAACCTAGGATGATTGAGATCAAATCACCAAAAAGAATCTCAAGTAAATAACTTTTATAATGTGAAATGGGGTGCATAATGCACCCCAAATGTTAAATAGGATAAAATTATATTTAATGAAATTTCTTAAGATATCCTTTCTATTATTATTTTGCTTAGCAATAAATGCGGTGACTGTTGATACCGGTCATGCAAATGTCTCGTTGGTAAAGTTTGAAAATGTAGACGAAGCTCAAAGCCAAACTCTAATTGGTATTAGAATGGATATGCAAGAGAATTGGCATACCTACTGGAAAAATCCTGGTGACTCAGGAGGCCCAATAAAAGTTAAATGGTCTCATGACGACAGTATTTCAATAAGTGAGTTATATTGGCCAACCCCAACTTTAATCCCATATGAGCCACTTATGACATATGGATATAAGAATTTTGTAATTTTTCCTTTTGAAATTAACAATTCCAGCAATGTGAATTCACATATTGAGGCAAATATTGATTTTTTAATATGTGATGATATTTGTGTCCCAGAAAAAGCATTTATCAAAACAAATCTTAATGAAATTAAAAACGATGCTTCGCTGTATAATTGGTTTTTAAAAGTTCCATCTCAGACACTTCCTGTGAAGGCATCAGTTGATAGTGAGTTTATAGATATAAGATTTTCTTGGCCTTTTGATGTTAGTTCTGCGATATTTTTTATCGACAATCAAGATATCGCTGAACATGCTGCAGATCAAAATCTTATTAAAGAAGAAAATAATTATCTGCTTAAGATTAAAAAATTAGATGATGTTAAATCTCTTGAATATTTATCAGGAGTATTATCTATTAACGATAACGAGAGTTTTATAATTGATGCTGAAATTGAAAATGCTACTCAAAACTCTCTAAATATTTCATTTTTACAAGCTTTAATTTTTGCGTTTGTAGGTGGCTTAATTTTAAATTTAATGCCATGCGTTTTTCCAATAATTTCATTAAAAGTTCTAAGTTTTGTTTCAATGAGCAACCAATCTCCATCAAAAATTAGAGCTCATGCCTTATCATTTTGCGCTGGAGTGATTATTTCATTTCTGCTTATTGGATTTGCAATGATTTTTCTTAAACAAGCTGGTTTATATTTGGGCTGGGGATTTCAATTACAGTCACCGCTTATAGTTGGATTACTCAGTTTGTTAATGTTTGTAATTGGTTTAGTGCTTCTAAGCGATATAAATATAGGTTCATCATTAACTAGACTTGGAGGTATAGGAACCAGCGGAAGTTTAGTTAGCTCCTTTTCTACAGGTATTTTAGCTGTTATTGTTGCCTCACCATGCACAGCACCATTTATGGGCGCAGCACTTGGTTATGCATTAATTCAACCCTCTGGAATTACATTACCAGTCTTTTCTGCACTAGGTCTAGGTTTTGCTTTTCCTTATTTTGTATTATCAGCCTCACCAAGTTTAATAAATTATCTACCGAAACCGGGAAATTGGATGGTTGCTTTGAAAGAATTTTTTGCATTTCCCATGTTTGCCACATCCATATGGTTGATATGGGTGTTTAGCGTTCAAACATCTTCTAACGAAGTGATTTTTCTTTTAATGACGATTCTAATGATTTCGTTGTTAATATGGATTTCTACAAAGCTTAATAAATCAAGCTATAGATTTGTTATTTTTGTTATTGCAGCTTTTGTAATTTTCTTTCAATTCAGGGATATTCCTTCAAACGAAATACAATCTACAAATGCCTTAAAACTTGAAAGTTACGATTATGTTCAATGGAATAAAAATATAGAAAATGAATATAAAGACAAAAATCAAGCTTATTTAATTAATTTTACTGCTGCGTGGTGTATAACATGCCAAACAAATGACAAAATTGCCTTATCAAGACCAAATGTTAAAGAATACATTTATGAAAATAACATCCAATATATTGTTGCTGATTGGACTAACAAAAATGATGAAATTCTAAAAACTCTTGAATCCTATGATAGAAATGGAGTTCCATTATATATTTTTTGGAAACCAGGAATGAGCGAGTCAAAAATTTTACCTGCAATTTTAACAGAGAAGATTTTGTTAGAAAGTTTCAACAACTCTTAAATAATAATATAATTCGAATTTATAAATTTAACAGGGAATAATATGTTTGGTTCACCTTTTGAAATATTTGGCACAGTTCACCTTATAACAATATTTTCAGTGATTATAGTCTCAGTATTTTTACCAAAATTTTATAAAAATAAGTCTGAAAGTGATAAATCACTTATGAGCAAAATAATCGCAGGAATAATAGCTGCACATGTCATTATTTCACCATATAAAGATCTTTATCTATTGGCAAATCCCTATGATTGGAGAGAAACAATTCCACTTCATATGTGCGATCTCTCAGAAATATTTCTAATTTGGTTTTTATTAGGTGGGCCGAGGATTCTATATCTGTGTGCATTTTTTTGGGGCTTGGGTGGAGCATCTATGGCAATTCTTACACCAGACATAAGTCATCATGATTTAGATTACATATTTTTTATGATTGGTCATGGAATGATTATTGTTGGAATAATGTATGCAACAGTTTCTCTTGGTAATAGACCTTATGCAAAAGATATATTAAAAGTGTCAGCAATAACTGCTTTTATATTATTGCCAATAGTCTATGTGATTAATTTGATGTTAGGTGATCCTGCAAATTTTTGGTATTTGATGGCTAAACCAGATGGTGCTTCTCTAATGGATGTATTTCCAGAACCGCCATTGCATTTGTTAGTTACAACGCCGCTAGCAATTGCAGTTTTTTACTTAATATATTTACCTTATTTTATAAAAGATAAAGCTGTAAGATAACTCATAATTTTGCTTAAATTTATAAAATGAACATAAAATAACAACATTATTATGGAAAATTTTATAAATCTTATCTCTGAAGTCTGGAATACAGGATTCTTAGGTATTGATCTAGGATCAATAATTTCTTCTTTGTTGGTTATTTTAATAGCGTTTCTTTTTAGAGGTTTTATTATTTCAATAATTCTTAATTCTCTTGAAAGGCTGGCCAGTAAAACAAAATCAAAGATAGATGACGAAATTCTTAATGCATTAAGAAGGCCAATTGGATTAGTGCCTATCACAATTGCTTTGTATATTTGCACTTTAATATTACCTCTATCGGGTTTAATTGGTGACATAGCAACAAATATAGTAAAAGCCTTTGTCATTTTTACTATTTTCAGCGCCCTTGCAAATAGTGTAAAACCAATATTCGCTGCCCTATCCACAAGCTCATGGCTTACAGCATCAATGCAAATGTGGCTTGAAAGAGCTTCAAAATTTATTGTGTGGGTAATTGGAGCAGCAATAATATTAGATATATTTGGTATTCAAATTGGTCCACTCGTTGCTGGTTTGGGATTGTTTTCTGTGGCAGTAGCATTAGGTGCACAAGATTTCTTCAAAAATCTAATCTCAGGAATATTAATAATTGGTGAACATAGATTTCAGCCAGGTGACAGAATTGAGGTAAGTGGACAGCTCCATGGAATTGTAGAAAGTATTGGTTTTAGATCAACTGTCATTAGAACTTTTGATACTGCACCAATGGTTATACCTAATAAAGATTTATCTGACGTTAAAGTAATTAACCATGGTGAAATGATTAATAGAAGAATCAATTGGAAAATTAATCTTATTTACTCAACAAGTGTTGAACAGCTTGAGTCGATAAGAAATGAAATAAAAGATTACATAATTAAAAGTAATGACTTTACTACAGAGGGCGATTTAGATCCTGTTGTAAGAATTGTTGAATTGGGTGGTAGCTCTATTGATTTAATGATTGTTGCTTATGCTGATCCAATGGGATTTGCTGCATTTAACGAAGTAAAAGAAAACCTGATTTTCAATATAATGAAAATTGTAAAGAGTAATAAATCTGAATTTGCCTACCCTTCAACTTCTCTATATGTTGAATCCATGCCAAAATAAAATTGATGAATTATGAACGATCAAATCATATTATCCTCAACTTTGATTGCTCTTCTGTGTTTATTTATATGGGGAAAGATCAGATATGATGCGCTAGCCGTTGGTGCATTATTTGTTTTAGTAGTTCTTGAAATAATACCTGCCAATGAGGCTTTTGCTGGATTTGCTCATCCTGCTGTTATTACAGTCGCACTTGTTCTTATAATTAGTCAAGGTTTAAGTAATTCAGGTATAGCAGGTCTTGTAGGTAAGCTTATTGGAGGTAGGGAGTTTACAGAGATCCAATTTATGATTTCTCTCCTATTAATAGCTGCTGTTTTGTCGTCATTTATAAATAATATAGGTGCATTAGCAATTCTCTTACCCATAACACTTAATATATGTCAAAAGATGGAATGGCATCCCTCTAAGTACCTAATGCCCTTAGCCTTTGCTTGTATTTTAGGTGGAATGAATACCGCAATTGGAACTCCACCAAATATAATAATATCTGAATACAAGGCATCTATATCAAGCTCTGGGTTTAATTTTTTTGATTTTTCGTATGTTGGTCTAGTAGTAACAATAATTTGCGTTCTTTTCATTGCTTTTATTGGAAATAGGTTAATTTTTTTAAGAAAAGAGATGCCTTCAACTGAGCATTTAATTGATCTTAAAGGGTACTTATTTGAGGTGCTCGTAAATGAAAAAAGCTCTTCAATTGGCATGACTTTATATGCATTTAAAACACAAGCTGGAGAAGATACAGAAATCCTCGGAATAGTATCCGAAAATGGCTCAATCAAGAAAGTCCAAAATAATATGAGAATTAAAGCAGGACAAATATTGGTTATTAAGACTCCTCCCGATGATCTTGCAAATATTTTAGATATTTTTGATTTTTCCATTCCAAAAGAACTTCATTCATTTGACGAAGATGATCTTGAAGAAATTGAAGTCATGATCACTCCCGGTTCTAGATTGATTGGAAGAAAGTATGATTTTTTTCAAAAGCTCGCTTTTGAAGAGTTAAATCTTCTTGGACTATGGAGAAAGGGTTCAAAATATAGAACCAGACTTACTAGAGAACAATTTAGAGCCGGTGATGTATTACTACTAGGAGTTAGAGATCTCGCTGAAGAAGATGTCTCTAATAAAATTAAACATTTAGGTTTAATGCCCCTAAGACAAAGAGAACTTCAAACAATACCAAGTAGAAGTAGACTTATTAAAGGGCTGTTATTCTTTTTGTTATCAATCTTTTTAGTCTCATTCAACTATTTAAGTGCGGCACCAGCATTTTTATTGTGTGTTTTAGCTTTTGCAAGAATTAAAATTATTGACAGTGATTTTTACAGAAAAATAGATTGGCCAATCATTGTTATGTTAGCTGCAATGATACCAATCGGAACTGCGCTTCAAACAACAGGAGTGAGTAGCTTAATTGCAACTTCAATATCCACGTATGCATCAAGCCTGAGTTTATTTTGGATACTCCTCATTATCTTAATTGTTACCATGGTAACAACCGATATTATCAATAATGCAGCAACAGCTGTAATTATGGCTCCAATATCAACTGGAATAGCACTAGAATTGGGGTATGCCCTTGAGCCTTTTTTAATGGTCGTCGCAGTTGGGGCAAGTTGTGCATTTTTAACTCCAATAGGACATCAATGTAATACTGTTGTAATGGGTCCAGGTAATTATAAATTTACTGATTACTGGCGTATGGGCTTACCTATGGATATTTTAATAATATTGGCGTCTATACCAATGATATTATTTGTATGGACTTGATAAATGGATAATAGATATAAAAGATTAAATAGTGCAACTGGAGAGCCATTTCAAGCAGGCTATAAAGATGAAACTGGAAGAATTTTTCTTAGGTATCTAAATAAACAAGGTAATGATGGGTATTATCTTGAAGAATGGAAAAAAGACATTAATAGTTTTATAAACAAAGCTGATGAATTAAATATTAGTTACGACTTAAATCAGCAATTGAATCAATAATTTCAGGATATTTTACATAGAATTCGTAAGATTCTCCCTTCTCATCTGTGAAAGGAGTAATCACATCTGATCCAGACTCTATAGTTCCTGAAGCTATCAACATCCTGCCAATAGCAATAGCATTATCGATGCCTGCCCATCTAAGATATTTCATTATGCCCCACTTCTGAGTAGAACCATTGTCTTGTTCTGCATATTTAGAGATTCTTGTTACAACAATATCATTTTCTCTGTCTACAAAAGTATACTGTCCGAACTTTCCACTGGTATTAAATATTTTTGATTCTTCATCATACTTTGAGACCCACCAGTGCAGAGAATAGTAACGTTTATAATCTGTAAATCTGCTTGGTGTCTCCCATACTACCTGAAAAGTTTCATCTACAAATTCTTTTGACACAATTTGTTCTTCATTCCACTTACCGTCTCGAGCAAATAATAAACCTAACTTAGAATAATCTCTTGCTGACATATCAACGCAACAATATGTCATCACATTTCCTTTTTCGTCTTTCCATAACTTATAGTCAGTTATACCAAGAGGTTCTAAGATTCTTTCTTCAAAAAGTACATCAGCTTTTTTACCAGTTGCTTGAAATAAAATATCACCTAATAGCATCGAATTGACATTGTTATATTCAAATTTTTCACCAGCATCTTTTTCAACACCAACGTTTTTTGCATATTGAAGATGGTCTACTTGAAAAAACATTTTTTCATGCTCGTGGGTTGGAAAATCAAGACCACTAGACATATCGAGAAGATCTCTTAAAGTGATATCTGACCTTTCGTCATCAAAATAATCTAGATAATCTGAAACTTTATCATCAAGACTATTAATCTCACCACGATCAAGCGAAATTCCAATTAATGCAGCATAATAGCTTTTAGCCATTGACCAAGATGTACCATGAGAATCAAGATCATATCCATCAGCATATTTTTCTGAAATTATTTTGCCATTTTTAATCACAACAACTGCTTGAGTTGCATCATCTGAAAATGATAAATCCATTAATTTATCAATTTTATTGGGACTTACACCCTCTGCTTCAGGTGATGAAATATCCCAATTTTCTTTATTTGGGAAGTAATCTGCCAATACATTTAATGCAAACGGAGATAACAGTATTAATATTAAAAAAAACCTAATATGATTTATTAATTTCATAGTAAAAATTTAAAAAATATAGAAAATATATGTTTAATATAATCATTTTTATATTTAAAGCAAATGATTGATAATATAAATTATATTGATATTTAATTATAAATAAATATAATAATGTAATGGGCACTATATCAAAAAACTTAATCATTTCTTTAATAATTTCTTTTGCATGTTTGGATCTATATTCAGAAACTCATACTGTTAAGATGCTTAATCAAGGCGCTACTGGTGTAATGGTTTTTGAGCCTGCATTTTTAAAAATTAATGTTGGTGATACCGTTACATTTGAGTCTACTGATGCTGCTCATAATTCTGCATCTATACCTGGTATGATTCCATCTGGTGCTTCACCTTGGAACGGACAATTAAGTAGAGATATTTCAGTAACCTTTGAAATTCCTGGTGTTTATGGATATCAATGCACACCTCATGCAATGATGGCTATGGTTGGTGTAATACAAGTAGGTGATGATAATTCTAATTTAGAAACTTCTAAAAATGTTGCAGTACA
Organism: uncultured SAR86 cluster bacterium; assembly: GCA_902547295.1. Classification (GTDB taxonomy): domain Bacteria; phylum Pseudomonadota; class Gammaproteobacteria; order Magnimaribacterales; family D2472; genus SAR86A. Next base: position 63,861 of record CACCNJ010000003.1, read on the forward strand.
ATTTAAGTCTACATTTGTAATGAATCAAACAAGACTTGATGAGTATCTTGCAAAAATTAATTAATATTATTTAATAAATTTTTTGTGTAAAATTACTCCTCTTTAAGGGCGAGTAACTCAGTTGGTTAGAGTGTCTGCTCGACACGCAGGAAGTCGGGAGTTCGAATCTCTCCTCGCCCACCATCAAAGTTAGTTTTTTAGGGTGTTGATATGATCTTTGGTTGCTAATAGAATTTTATGATCTTCTTCAGATTCTTTTTCATCGAGCAGCTTATCAATTTCATTAAGTGCTTTATCTATAGAACCCCATTTTCCGTCTGTATAAACTCTTTCATGAATTAAATCATCAAATCTTGTTTTAATATCATCAGGAATATCTGTTTGATATTTATTACAAATAATTCTTTCAGCAAAAATTCGAAATCTTCCATCTTCAAAATTTCTTGAGATTTTAATAAGTTGCTCAAGATTATCAGTATGGTGAAATTCTTTCATCAGATCTTGATCTCTATAAGAAGGAAAACCACCAGAATATATGGTTCCTTCAACATAATCTGGTTCTGGAAAATTCATGATTCTATCCTCCATAGCCTGAGAAACTTGTGTGAAGAAGTCTTGATTAGACTTGACTATATCCGCTCGTCTTTGAAGCTCTTCATGAGTTATATCAAAGTGATTATTTTTTGTAAGATGATTGCTTGAACATATTGGAATAGTTTTGTTAATTTTATATTTTTTTAAAGGTAAGTCTCTTCCCCCAGATTGAATCATTTTATTAATTTCAGTGAAATCTAGATCAATTATTTCTTCTGGATCAAAACTCAAATCAAAGAAGCAAATATCATTAGGTCTAGAGTTATCTGCACCACAAATTACAACAGGATACTTAAAAGGATGGCGCCTGTAGACCTCACCAAGAGCAAGAAATTCATCAGAATATAAAAGATTTTTAATACCCTCCTTTGTTGATATATCCATAAATGAATCAAAAACTTTAGGTATTTTATCTTTAATAACTTTGCATAACCCAATCATAAATTTGCAATCTGAAATTGCATCATGAGCATCACTGACATCAATACCATGTTCATTTGCTAAATGTTCCAGCTTAATACTTAAAGCAGGCCCATCTTCGAATAAAGGAATTGATATTTCGTCTGAAAAAAATGCAGCTACATTATGAATCATCAACATTAAATCAAGTCTTCCATTTTGATTTGTATTTGTAACGTATGGCTCCAAAAGATTACACCAAAACTGCCTTCTAATTAGCTCCTCATCGAAAGCATGTCCGTTGTATGTTACAAATATTGATGGCAAGTCTATACACCATTCTTTCCATTGATGTTGAATATCTTTCATCATTCGATAATGAGAAACGTTAGATGAGAAGGAATTAATCTTCTTGTTAGTAAGCATAGCTTTTGGTTGAGGGATTATCCAAGGCAGCGGCTTGCTCCCAATATTCTGTTCGTCTAAAACTTTTAATGTGTTATTAGTAAAAATTGAACCACATTGTATTATTTGACTAAAATCTTTATGAATTCCAGTAGTTTCAGTATCGTAAAATATTAAATTGCGAGACAATTTTTTAACTCATATATTTACCTAGCTCATATCTTGCGACGGCTCTTCTATGAACTTCATCAGGACCATCAGCGAGTCTAAGTGTTCTCATATGAGCATACATAGATGCAAGTGGTGTGAGTTGTGAAACCCCCTCTCCACCATGAATTTGAATTGCTCTGTCTATAATTTTAAGGGCTACATTAGGTGCGTATACCTTGATTTGTGCAATTTCGCTTGCTGCAATTTTATTTCCAACTGTATCCATTTTGACTGCGGCATCCAATGTTAGGAATCTTGCAGCATTAAGTTCAATTCTTGACTCAGCTATGTAATCAAAATTTGCTCCAAGTTGTGCTAAGTTTTTACCAAATGCTACTTTATTAGGATCCATGCCCCTTTTGCACATTAGTTCTATAGCAACCTCACCTGCACCAATTGCTCTCATACAATGATGAATACGTCCTGGTCCTAAACGACCTTGTGCAATCTCAAACCCTCTTCCTTCACCAAGTAAAAGATTTTCCTTTGGTACTCTTACATTAGTAAATTTCATATGTGCATGTCCATGAGGTGCATCGTCATAGCCAAATACATGCATCATTTTAATAATTTCTACTCCCTCAGTTTCCATTGGTACAAGTATCATTGAGTGTCTTTGATGTTTTGGATTATCAGGATTAGTTACACACATAAATATAAGAATTTTACATCTTGGGTCACCAGCTCCTGATGTCCACCACTTCTCTCCATTTATTACATATTCATCTCCATCCAAAACTGCTGTTGCTTGCATATTTGTAGCATCAGATGATGCAGTTCCAGGTTCTGTCATGCTAAAGGCAGATCTAATTTCACCATCAAGTAATGGTTTAAGCCACTCTTCTTGATGTTGCTCATTTCCATATCTTGCAATAACTTCCATATTTCCTGTGTCAGGTGCACTACAATTCATAGCCTCAGAAGCGATATGTGATTTTCCCATTTCTTCTGCAAGATGAGCATATTCATAATTTGATAGACCTGCTCCAAATTCACTTTCTGGTAAAAAAAGGTTCCAAAGGCCTTTTACTCTTGCTTTTTCCTTTAACTCATCAATAACTGATGGATAACTGCTCCATCTATCTTTGCCAACGTTAATTTGCTCATGAAATACGTGCTCTTTTGGTCTAACTTCAGAGTCAATAAAATCTTTTACTTTTTCAACTAATTCAACTGCTTCAGGTCTTAATTCAGGCATCATGAGGTTAAATCTCCCTTTATATCAAAAATTTTGTTACCATTATAAATACTATGAATAGTACTATAGTAATTCATACTTATAATAGCTTTATGTTACTTACAAATCTATACGATCTAAATATTTATTTAAGCCAATAAAATGAAAATAAGTTCTTTTGATTTAAACCTTTTTGTAATCCTAAATGCTATCTATACAGAAGGCAGTCTCACTAAGGCTGCTGAAGTCGTTGGAATTACACAACCTGCGGTAAGTAATGCTTTATCAAGACTGAGAGAAAAGTTCAATGACGACCTATTCGTAAGAACTGGTTCTGGAATGGTACCTACTCAGAAAACTGAAAACATGATTCAAGATGTTCAAAGTGCTTTGACTTTAATACAACAAAGCGTCAATGAGCCTGATACTTTTGATCCTTCAACAACAAAAAGAAACTTTAAATTATCGTTGGGTGATGTTTCTGAGGGAAGAGTTTTACCTTACCTAATGAAAGCAATATATAAGGAAGCTCCAAATATCTCAATTGGAAGTTATGCATACCTTAGAAGCGATCAAGTTCATGCTCTTTCTACGAATAATTTAGATTTTGTGGTTGATCCAGTTATACCAAGATCTGATGAAATCAATTCTGAGAAAGTTTTTGAGGATGATTTTGTTGTTATGCATAGAGAAGGACATGATTTATCAAAAATTAAAAGTCCAAGCGTAAACGATATACTTGAACAAAAACATCTTCATGTCTCAGGAAGAAAAAGAGGCCTTCATTTAATAGATGTTGAGCTTGATAAAATTGGTTATAGAAGAAAGGTTGCCTTGAGATGTCAACATTTTTTGATTGCTCCAACTATTATCCAGTCAACTGATCTAGTTTTAATGGGGACTAGAAGTTTTGCTAACAGAAATAATCTGCCATTTGTTGAAATACCGATCGAGATTCCTTTAATGGAATACTTTTTAATCTGGCATAAAAGTGATGAAGGTGATGGCGGCCACATTTGGATGAAAGATCTAATTGTAAGAGCTTTCAAAGACGCTCAAAGATAATCTAACTAAGATCATGATTGGCGGTTTTAACTATTCCACCATCAGATGTTATGGTCTCTCCAACAGTATAAGCTCCAGCTCGAGAACATAAGAAAATTGCCAATCCTGCCATATCTTCAGGAGTTCCAACTCTTTTTCTTGGATTTCTTTTTGCTATTTCAGAATAATCATAACCTACAGCTGGTCCGAGCATATCACTTGGATAAGGTCCAGGAGCAATAGCGTTAACCAAAATATTTTCTTTAACTAATTTTGCAGCCAAAACTCTTGTTAAATGATGAACAGCAGCCTTTGATGCTCCATAAGGATATGTTTCCATTGATGGAACATTTAACCCATCAATAGAGCCTATATTAATTACTCTGGATGGATCATCATCACTCCCATTTTTAGACAATAAGTTTTTAAATTTCTGTGTTAAGAAAAAAATAGACTTCACATTTAGATCCATAACCTTATCCCAGCCTTTTTCAGAGAAACTTTCTAGAGGTTCGCCCCATGCAGCTCCTGCATTATTAACTAAAAAATCAATGGCATCTTCCTTTTCAGTAATCTGATTAACAAACTCATCAATACCATCCATTGAACTCAAGTCACATGGAACTGGTATACATTCTTGATTATATTTTTCAGACAATTCTCTAGCCTTTTCAATCAAAGCCGGAGCTTTTCTTGCTGAAATATAAACTTTTACTCCATTTGCTAAAAAGCCTGCAGTTATCATTTCTCCAATTCCTCTTGAACCGCCTGTAACAACAGCAACTTTTCCAGATATGTTAAATAAACTTGTGATTTCCATTTGTATTCCCTATAAATTTGAAACTAAATTATATTGTATTTTTGGGAACGAAACATAATCTCCATTAATAACTAAGGTAAAATAAATTATGGATTTCCTAATCAACTTCCTAGGTTTAGTTGCTTCCTTAGCTGTATTAATTTGGGGTGCAGACAAATTTGTAGATAACTCATCTTTAATTGCAAAGAAGATTGGAGTTAGTGAATTAACAATAGGATTGACTATAGTTGCATTGGGTACTTCCGCTCCTGAAATATTCGTAGGAATTTCTTCTGTCTTAAATAACAGTGAAAGCATTGCGATGGGCGCAGTTGTTGGATCAAACATATCTAACATTGCACTAATATTTGGAGTTTCATGTATAGGTATTTCTTTTTTACCAAAAAAAACACCAGTAGTTCAGCTAATGCCTTTTTTAGTTTCAGCATTAATTCTTGGATACGTATTAATTGATTTAAACGTCTCAAAATTTGATGGAATCCTTTTGTTATTAAGCTTTTGTTATTTTTTGTATGTAATAAATGCAAATAGAAATACGCAAACATTAATTGATGAGCAACAAGATAAAAATAATTCAATTACTTTAATTTTTTTGACCATAGGATTAATTTCATTAATCTTTGGTTCAAGATATGCAGTCATTTATGCAGAAAAAATTGCTATTTTGTTAAATATTTCAGAATTGATTATTGGATTAACTATCATTGCTATTGGAACAAGCCTTCCAGAATTAGCAGCAACAATAAGCGCGGTTTTAAAAAAGAAAACTGATATGGTAGTTGGAAATGTTATTGGATCAAATGTGTTAAACATTACATTAGTTGTTCCAATTATTGGTTTTTTTTCAAGCGTTCAGCTAGATCAAGTTCTATTAAGCAGGGACTACACAATAATGATCTCAGCAACAATTGTTTTTATGTTGATAGTACTATTTTATTCAAACAAAGTATTTTCAGTGAATGCAATTCGCCTAATTGGTATATTATTTGTTAGTAGTTATATTTTATATTTATTAAGTTTGAGTAACTTAATTTAATTTCTTTTGAAGATATAACAGCGTTATTCCAACAAAAAAAGCGATGACTTCAAAAACAAAGTAAGGATTATAGAAGCCAGGGGTTGTTGGAAGCATAGAAAAGATTACTCTACCAAATGCAATTGATCCAACTAAAAAGGTTATAAATTTAATTGAGAAAATACCTATATTTCTTTTAAAAATACCCACTATACACATAATGCCCAAACATAAGTTTAAACCACCATATAATCCAGCTATTTCAGAATATCCTAATGGAGATGTTATTGAGAGACCTACAGCATTTAAAAAACTTGGATAGCCAAGCTCAAGAGCGCCAAGTAAGGGATCTAATATTGCCCAAACTCCAATCATGGCATATATAAATGCCATAAATAAAAGGTACAATCTAATAATCCAGATCAACTTTTTTTCTCCAACTTTTTAAAATAAAATTAATAATATGTTAAAGAGTGTAATCAAATATATTAATATTTCATACTTTTTTTTAATTTGTATTAATATTAATGGAAATATTATGCTTGATGAAAATGACAAATTAACCACACCACTTCCGTTGCCCTACAATGGAGAAATTTATAGTGTTGAATTCCTGGATAACTTTATTGATAAATCAATTAAAGAGGGAAAACAACCAATACTTATTTTTGGAGCAAATTGGTGCCCGGATTGTAGGATATTCTCTGGAACAATGAATATTCCTAAAATTGAAAAACATATTAATGAAAAATTTAATGTTCTTTATATAGACGTTCTTAGATATGAAATTAATATGAATTTAATGGAGGAATTTGGAATTGCTTCTGCTGAGGGGATTCCAAGAGTTTTGGTCTTTGATAAAAACAGAAATGTAATAAATAACTCAAATACTACAGAATGGAGAACTGCTAGAGATAGATCAAGTCAGGAAATATTTGATTTTTTCCAAAATATGGTCACAAATTAATCGAATTGTTTTTCAACACTTGCAAAAAGTAAATAAAAGGTCCCACCGAATAAAAGTACAAATGTACAGACATAAAATATAGAACTCCAAGAGTTAGTTATTTCAAGAATATATCCTGCAGCTATTGGGCTTATAATTGCTGCAAGCATTCCAATGCTTCCTGCGATTCCTACCAATGAACCAGTATATTTAGGACCTAAATCAGCATGATTAACTCCAAAACCACCTGCACATATGCCAGAACATACATTAATTAAGCTCAATAATATGACAACATTTATAAGAGAATCCTCCAACGATATTAGATATAACAATAATGCCGAACCAAAAAAGCCTATTGAATTTACACTTCTTCTTACGTTTAGTAAGCCATATCCCCTTTTAATTAAGCCATCAGCTAAAAAGCCTCCCAATATTAAAGAAAAAATTGCAACAAGACTTGGTATAAGTATTGAATAAATGAATGTATTTGATCCTAAGTCTATCCCCATCCCACCTTGGGCAACAGGAGCGTTAACATATTTTGGTAAGTAAGAAAGAAATGTATATAAAGACCAATTATTACAAAATGTTGCAACGGCTATTGCCATAAAAGGAGCATTTCTTATAAGTTTTAAAAGCGGAATTGTTGGAGCAGATTCTTTAGAAGGTGCTTCAGTCTTTATATAATGTAATTCCTCATCTGAAAGAAGCTTATTATCCTCTGGAAAAGATGTAACTATTCTATTCCAGAAAAAATACCAAAAAAATCCTAGTAATCCAAATGAATAAAAGACCCATTCCCATGAGTAATTTGCGATTATTAATGCTGCAACTGCAAATCCAAATAGTGTACCGGCAGCTATACCACTATTAGTAAAACCTATGGCTCTTGTTCTTTCTTGAAATGGTATCCATCTAGCATATATCGCATGCCATGAAGGAAAAGTAACCCCTTCTCCAAGACCCATTAGAATTCTAATTAATATTAACCACCACAATCCTTGGTATGCAAAAAAAGGAGTAATGATTGTAAATAATGACCAAATTAGTAGAGCATATCCAAGAACCTTTTTACCGCCATATTTATCAGCTAAATATCCGCCAAGAATCATTGTAATCATATATCCAAAATAAAATGATCCCAAAATAATACCAACCTGCGATTCAGACCATCCAAACTGCTCTTGCATAGGAATGATTGCAACAGAAATATTAACTCTATCTATATAACAAATAAAAACTGCTAAGAATGATAAAAAAACTACTTTAAACCTATAAGGTATTATCATTCTTTGGTGAATTTAATTGGCATTTCTTGGATAGCGTGAACAAAATTATTTGGAGCCACCTTCCATTCACCATTCATTTCAAAATCTGGAAATCTCTTAAGAAATTGTGAATAAAATTCATTCAATTGCATCAAAGCAATTGGTTTACCAAGGCATGTATGCCTGCCTATACCAAAAGCAAGATGTTTTTCTGCATTTTCTCTTTGAATATTAAATTCATCTGGTTTATCAAAAATTTCTGGATCTCTATTTGCGGCTCCATACCATAATGCTATCTTTTCATGAGGACCAATCTTTTGACCACCTATTTCTGTTTCAATAAGAGATGTTCTTCTCATATGAATTACTGGTGAAACACATCTTACAGTCTCATTTATAAAACCTGGAAGTAAGTCATAATTATTAATTAATAACTCTTTTTGATGCTGATTCTCATGAAGAAGTTTAATGCCGCCGCTCATTGTATTTCTTGTAGTGTCGTTACCTGCAAAAATTATTAACAGCCAAGATCCATCTAGAAATTCATCAGAAAGCTCTTCACCTTCTATTTTTGCGTTAGCAATAGCACTCAAAAGATCTTTTGAGGGATTCTTTCTTTTGTTTTTAAGAATGAACCTTCCGTAATCAAACATTTCATCAACCATTGCATTAAACATATCTATCATCGCTGGATCTGGGGTTGAATCTGTCTTGCCCTCATTTTGCTCTTTTATCATTTCATAAGTAAAGTATTGGGCTAATTCAAGAAATTCCATCCAAGAGACTAATTTTTGTCTGTCTTCATCCGGAATTCCAAGTATTTCTGAGAGAGTATAAATAGGTAATTGTTGAGATACTTCTTTAACAAGATTGCACTCACCCATTGGAGCAATTTGATCCAATAACTCAGTAACTTTCAAAGAAACTTTTTGTTTTAATTCATCTACGTACCCAGGTTTAAAAAATGGCATATGTTCTTTTCTGAGATTAAGATGCATCTCTCCATCTAAATTTAACATATGGTCTATAGTTGATTTAAATAATTTAGGATGTCTATTTTCTTCTGATCCTAGTGTTAGCATATTGCCAGTAGCATATTGCGACGAAAAAATTTTTGGATTCATTGATACGTACTTTATATCTTCATATTTAGTTAATACCCAATAACCCGGCTCAGGATCCATAGGCATAGGATCATGAAAATATATTGGTGCATTTTCTCTAAGCTCTTTATAAAGACTGAAGGGTTGCCCTTTAGTGAAGAGTTCTAAATCATTTAATTTACCTGATGCATCAAAGTTATGCTTTTCTTTAAAAGCAGGAAAATTGATCTCATGATCAATAATTTCATCTGATAATATAAATCCCCTAGACATACACTAATTATAATTGATAATTTTTAAAGTCTCTCATATTCAATCCAATCAATTATAAATCTATGACTATCAGGATTTTCTTTATTTGAGCAGGCTCGATCACTGCAAAATGCATCAAAATCAACCCAATAATCATCATATTTACCTCCAACCGCTACATTTAAAATCATGTAGTAATCTCTATTGAATGGGTACTTATATTTTTGAAATTCTGGATGATCAGAACTTATGGTGAAATATGGATCCAAAGAATTATCAAGATAAAAAGCAATGTAATTTTCCTTCCATACCAAAGATATAGAATGAAATTTGTCCTGGAAGCGAACCTGCCTTGGAATTAAAGCTTCACCCACAAGTGTAGATTTTTTGTTCCATTGTTTGCCAAAATGAAGAGCAGAGCTTGAAATATTAGATATTCTGCCTCTATTTTCTAAAATATCAATTTCTCCTCCAACTGGCCATCTAATATCTTCACTTGGCATCAACCAAAATGCAGGCCAAAATCCAATTCCTTTTGGAACCTTGAAGCATATTGAAATTTTTGATGGATAGGAAAAAGATTTAAGATTTTTGGTATTAATTCTTGCTGAGGTAAAGTTATATGCAGCTTCACCGCTGCTAATTCTTGATTTATCTTTTCTATATATAGGTTGTATTTTTAAATACCCATTTTCAATAAAAAGATTTTTAGACGTATTGGTATTACTTTCTGATTTTCTGGGTTTTGTATAGTACTGAAGTTCTCCATTGCCCCAACCACTAATAAATTCTTTTCCATCGTAAAAGCCATTTGAAGTTGAATAATTCCAAGCATTTGGAGATAGATAATTTTCATCAAAATTCTGGGACCATATTAATTTTTTTGGTTCAGCTCTCTCTTTGCAATATGAGCTTTTGTCGACAGAGTATTCTTTTAAATTAACTATATTTGTTTCTACAATATCTTCATTATCAGAACAAACAATGATGGAAAGTGTAAGAAAATATATAAAAATAATTCTCATATAGTTTTACCTAATTTTAAAAAACTATACTAGATAAGTATTTTTATAGCTAATTAAAGTTGGATGAAGAGATAATATCTCTTCATCCGTTAAAATTTAGAAACTAAAAGAATATTTCAAGCTGACAGTTCTTGGAGGTATCCACTGCATCCAATTTCTTGGTCTCCAGGATGTGTCATTAACTGCATAAATATATGCTTCAGTTCTCTCATCTGTAAGATTATCTACAGATAATTGTAATTTAGAATTTTCATTCAAATCTAATCCTAGATTAAAGTTTAACTTTGTATAATCTGGAGAGCTTGAATTTGGATTCTCTGCAAAAGTATTAAAACTATCACCGTAATAATTTACGTCCAGTCTTGCGTATGAAGGATATGACATTATGGTTGTGTCATAGACAACACCAAGATTCCACTGGGTTTCTACAGTATTTGGAAGTCTGTCACCTGCAGATGCTCCGAGTGAAGCAATATCAATTGATGTTTCTGCAGTCATTGAGCTTCCTGCAAAATCTAAGGAAACTGAATCATTAATAACGTAAGTAAAGTCAACCTCCCAACCAGATGTTTCTGCTTTACCTCCATTAAAGTTATATCTCCAACCACAACCAGGTGTGACTTGGATTATTATTCCGTCCCAATCAACATCAAAATAAGTAACATTAGCCGAATAGTTTTCGCCTCTAGCTTTAACTCCGAATTCAGTTGTCTCAGCCTCATCGGAATTAAACCTTCTTGAGAAGTTTGCTTGTGCTGCTTCATCACTACTACAGAATGGAGGAAGTGGTGCCTGGTTTCCCCCAGGTCTGTATCCTGCTGCTTGAGTTGCATACAAGGTTAAGTCCTCGTTTACCAAATAACTAACAGCATATTTCATTCTAGTATCTGACTCTGAACCAGATAATTCAGCACAGTCAGTTCCTGCTGGATCAGTGCCGTCACAGCCAGTGCTATCCATATAAAAAATACCATATTGATATGTTTTTGATGCATCTTCAATTTCATAATCTCTAATGCCCAATGTAAGCGTTAATTTATCATTTACGTTGTAGTCAAACTGACCATAAAAAGAGGTCTCTTCTTGTTCATTAAATTCAGTATAAGAAGCATAATACAAGTAAGGATAGCCTAAATGATCAGAACAAAATGGTGGGCAATATGCTGTAGCATCATAAACAGCTGGATCAACTCCAGCAGCAATCGAAGTAACATAATCTAGCCAATACGAATCGACTGCATATTGAGTTTGTGAAATTGAGTTAGGTTGTTCTTCAAACTTATAGTTATAGTAACCAATAGTCCACTCAAATTTTCCAGGTTTTGAAACTAGTCTCAATTCTGTAGTGTCCTCATAATATTTATCACCATCTACAATTAACGGTGCAGGAACATAATCATCCATATCAATTCTAGCCCAATCAGTCACAGCATCTTCTTCTACTGTTCTATCAGAGATAATTAAATTTGCATCGAAAGCACCAAAATCATATTTAATATTTGCTATTAGTGTTTCCCTTGTAATATCTTCAGACTCGTCTGCTGCTAAAGCATGAGCATATTTTGGATCATAGTTTGTAAGCACCGCGCTTCCATTAGGATAATCAGCTTCAGTTGCTGCAAATCCCGATATTGCACTCAAACGTGAACATGTTGGATCACCGTCCCAGTTATACCACCAACTTGATGCTTGAGGACAGCCTTCAACATAAACGTCAGCACTTCCAGGCTTGCTCTGACCTGGCTCTAAAATACCATATGCTTTGTTATTAAAATTAACATACCTCAAGCTTCCAGTTAATTTGCCACCATTATTGAATCCAAGTGTGATCATAAGTTGAGAATCATCTTCTTCACCAACAGTGTTACCTGTCTGAATATTTTTATAGATACCTGGAGAAACAAGCTCTGAATATACAGCTCTAACAGCAAGACTGTCAGTTAGCGGCATGTTGTACATCATTTCGATGCTAGTCTCAGGATCATTAGCTTTAACTTTATCACCATAGCCAAGCCTAATTTTTCCATAAGCTGCACTTGAATCTGGTTTATTAGTTATGTATCTAATTGTTCCACCAATAGCATTAGATCCATAGAGTGTGCCCTGAGGCCCTCTGAGTACTTCAATTCTTTCAATATCAAATAAACTCATTAGTGAACCGTTAATTTCGTCAATATAAGTAGATGACGTTCCTGAAGATCTTTGAGAGGTAGATGTATTTAAACCTCTGAAAGTATAGTAATTTGATCCACCAGGTGTTGAAACACCAGCAATAGATCTCAAGTAGTCTTCAGGATTAGTTATTCCTCTTTCCTCTATTGCTAATTCTGTTATTACAGATATATTCATAGGTATTTCTTGCACAGTCTCAGCTTTTTTGTTGGCTGTTACTATGACTTCTTCAACCTCTTGTGAAATCAAAATAAACGGTGCCAAAATTAGTGTGCACAAAATTGTTTTAGAGTTTTTCATAATTCATATCCTCTCAAAAAAAACCCAGCAAATGCTGGGTCAAATAAAAAAAGCGGTCCCAGCTATGCTGATACTCCCCGTTTTTTATGTAAGTTAACATCTAACATACTCTTTTGAGTATATATGCAAAAAACAATTTAACTAGCATTTTAATAAAAAAAGTATCTATTTTTTATATAAAAATGGTAGGGATGGAGGGAGTCGAAGAGAGTTTTGTCTGTTCCCCAAGCCCTATTCTTACAGGGTTTTTCTTACAGGGGATTCTCTTTCAGCAAAATAGTCAGCGTTTTAAACCATTCTCCTTCCCTAATCCTTACCCTATTATAGATGTTACCTTCTTTTAACAGTAACATTCTTTCTAATTTTTCCTTTCGGTCTAAAAGCATCTTCCAACATGGTAAACATCTTTTTCATTACCATTCTAATTTCTTTCTCAGTTTTAACTGCACCAGTTTGCTTTACCCTAACTTTGCCGATACTCGAACCTTTTTGCGGTCTATAAACATTATCAGGTCTTGCTTCATAGTCAGAAGGTCTTTTTGTTGATATTCGTTTGTATGGTTTATCGGAGAAAAATCTTGCAGTTGCTTCTCTTTTAGTAAGTCCAAATTTCTTATCTATTCTGTTTCTTTCTACAAGTTTGAAGAAACGAATCATGTCCTTTCTTGTTGCATGGAATTTAAGATTCTTCTTAAACACCTCCATAAACCCTCCAAGTTTCATGGTCGCCATTGTTTCTGCATTGTTCGAACCAAATTCCTTTCTCAATGCCATCTTCAATGTTTGGTCATATCGTTCATCGTTTATAAAGGAGTCAAAGTTACTTGGAGAGAATAGCGTTCTAATTCCGATATACTTTTCTTCGGCTCTTCCTCTAGGTCTTCCCCCTCTTCTTCTTGGTCTTCTAGTTGCCATTGTTCATAATCTCCATAAACTTTTCATATCCTTCATGCATCCTTCTTGTTGCACCAAGTAATAATTTTTTATCACCCGCATCGTAAAACGCTTTAAAACATTCCATCTCACTAGGGTTAAATTCCTGTTCTAATTGCTCTAGTTTTTCAATCATCATCTAAACCTCTTTCAAACAGTATTTGCTCTTTGATTGCTAACCATTCTTCATCGGTACCAGTTGCATATTGTTCTAACCAAGCCATATTCACTTCTTCAATGGCATCAAGGATTTCTCCTTTAGTTGTCATAATCGGTTCGTTAAGTTCCTTTTGAAGTCGCTTATCAAGTTTCTTTCTTATATCAATTATGTTGCTCATATTTTTCCTTCTGCTTTAAGTTTCCTTAACCTAGAGGGATTGATTCTTGCTTGTTTCCTTAAAGTGTTTCTCATCTTTACGCCACCGAGTTTCTTCTCTCTTGCTTTTTGAAAGTTCTTTGACCATTCTTCGGATTCTTTATCCGATTTTTCCCTCTTTAATTTTTCTTGTTCTGCGATTAAGTTATCTCTAACTTCATCTAACTGGTGTTGAAGTTTGTTAAGTTCTTCAATGTTAATTTCTTTATCTAAATCCTGTTCATCAAGACCTAGTTTTTCTTTGATTAAATCTATTATTTTCATATTCATTTCCTATTTTGTTTAATTTTTAATATCTGCTCGAACTTTGACAAATAGGAATTTCAAAAATTTCTATGTGCCGAGTTCATTTGTGTTAATTTGCTATACACCCGCTTTAGTCATAAGTCGACATAAAGTTAAGTCGAGGGCGGGTGCGGTCGAAACCTACTAAAAGTTATTTTTTCCTCGAAAAACGCTAGATAAGTGTTATTTCTTTTCTAAATCTATTTTAGGGTTAATTACCTTTGTAAATTGCATTTGACCAAAAGCATTGAGAGTATGTCTTGGTTTTTTCCCTCTAAGTTTCTGCTCACAAGTTTGTATAACTGCTTTCATTTCCTCTTCGCGAAGTGGTCTTCCTGCAATTTCCTTGCATACCGCACCAAACTTCAAACAAGCAAAATCTCGAACCTTTTCATCATTCGATTTCAATTCGTCCACCAGTCCTTTATAAATCTCGAACCATTGACCAGTATGGTCTTTTCGTTTCTTGCTTCGGTCTGATAAATCAACATATGGTTTATAAGGTACCTTCTTTGACCTTTCATATGCTTCATGTCTTTTTTCTTCTTGCTCTTTGTTGTATTTCCATGCTTCAAGTTGGTCTTTGACCATTGAATATGGAATGAATCTTGGAAATTTTTTATTCTCCATCTTTTCTCCTTGTATATTCTTTATAAGAATCCTTTTATGTTTAATTTACCTCTCTCGATTATTCGGCTAACGCTTTTTCGAAATTAACTCGACAAAACTGCGTTCCACCTTTTCTTTTACAAGTTTGAGGTAATGTTGATAATGTTTGTTATGTTTAAAAACAGTTCGGATACACTTACAGTTTCCATCTGTTCTTTCGTAATCGGAACATTCTGTTCCTAAGTCTTTGCAAAGTTTCGGAGGGTTTTGAAGTAACTCTTCCATCCATGCATCATCTATTGGAGGTGCTAAGTCATCATCAAAGAATATTTTCATCTCCTCCGCTAGTTTTGAATGAGGGTTATAAGTCGACATCTGCTATACCCCCAAAATGTTCAATATTTTTTTCCTCATCGATTTTTTTTAAAGATAATTCAGGTTTAGGAAAATTTTCAATCAAATAAGGAACCCAGTTCGGTTGTCTGCGATTTATCTCGAAAGTCGAGTGGTATTGACGCTTAAAGTTATATTCAATGGGAGTTAAATCAACATCGTTTAATTCTTTAAATTTTATCCATTCTTTCGAGTAATGAAGTTTCCCATTTTCTCCATTTCTTGCTCTAGGTGTTTCATC
This sequence comes from uncultured SAR86 cluster bacterium, assembly GCA_902547295.1. GTDB lineage: Bacteria > Pseudomonadota > Gammaproteobacteria > Magnimaribacterales > D2472 > SAR86A. Next base: position 79,431 of record CACCNJ010000003.1, read on the forward strand.
AAGTTCGATGGAACCATTAGTGTTTTTGGTCATGTTCCTGTAAATGTCATCTTTTAAATGTTCTTTCAATAGTTTGTCGATACTAGGCAAAAGTTTTGCTCTATCTTGCCTTTTGATTTCACAAGCAATACCGAAGACCTTTTTAGTGAATTGAACTAAAAATGGAAGTGGAGAAATATGAAAGTCTTGTGGAACTTCAAGTTTAAAGATTGCTTTGATTTCTGTTCGATGTGTATTTACATTCTTGAACCAGTCAGACTTCTTTATTTCATCTTCAAACAGAACAACTGGATTGATTTGTTCATGGAAACCTTTATCTCTTTCGATACCATAAAGAGTGCAACTAGAATCGATATAGTTACCTTTTTCAACGAAGAATTTCTTGTCAGCATAATGAATCTCATGTTCTTTATCTTTTCTTTCGTTTTCGTCATAGTAGAAAAGTTGTCTATGTAATCTTGTTAAGTCCTTTACACTATCGTCCAAGAAGAAATGGTCGAAGAATGCATCGTCCATCTGTTCATGATTTGATATTCGATAGTTGGTAAATGCTTCATCAAGAAGTGCTAAAGCAAGTTCTCTTTTTGTTAAATCTTCATTTTCGCGAATCTTTGATTTTAGTTCGAAGATACTATTTAACATCGTATCTCCTTATCTTTGTGTTGTTTCCTAAATCTATTTCTATGTAATCTTTTTCCTTTGGTTCAGTGTTACTAGATTTCTTTTTCTTACCCTCTTTTAATTTTGCATATTCTTTCCATAGACTTTTAGATTTCATCAATGAAATAACTGCATCTTTATTTTCTTTAATAAATTTATTGAGAGTTTTCATGGCTTTAATGTTTCTTTTATCAATTACCAATCCACCTCTATCTTCAATCATTTCAATTAAGTGGTCTTCACGATTGTTGAGTTGAATGATTTTGAAATGGTTGTAAATACTATATCTCTCATCAAACTCATCTTGCTCGAACCGAACATTCCCCTCTTTGACTTCTGATAGCGGAAACATCTCTTCCCAGATTTGCTTGGGTTTTGCATAGTCTTTCTGTTTAACAAATAAAAGAAAATCTTTCGTTTGTCGAAATCTTTTTAGGTGTTGAATGATGTTTGGTGCTGTAAGAATGTTTTGAGGGTATAAGCCTACAACGAGGTCAAATTGTGCGATGTCAGAAACATATGACCAAGTGGACATATTTACAGGGCTAAACCAAATATGTTGGATAGCACCTTCATCCAAAAGTGTTTCAAGTCCTTTTGGTACATCCGACATAATTGCATTATTCCTTCCTAAGTCTTTGTTATCCTTATCTATCGATATACCTTTCGAATCTGTTTCTTGTTCCACATATTTTCGAAGAGTGTTTAAGTTGCCATAAGGTAATCGCTGTTTTCGTTTACAGTCTAATTCGGATACCACCGCAACCTTTTTGCCTTGCTTAACTGCATCTATGATTTGATGGACGCTGTAATGTAAATCATTAACAAAAGTGAAGCGGTGGTCTTTGAATGGTTTTACTGTTTGTTGGGTGTAAATTGTAAAGTCTTCATCTTTCCTCCAACTTTCTAAACAGTTTAAAGTTAAGTTAGAAAGTCGAGCATCGAGTCCCACTACAAGTTTTGCATTCTGAATAATATGTTTCAGTATTTGATTGACTAAAGAAGGAGTGGCATCTTGCCTATTAAAAAGAATCTTATTTTCGTCTAACGCAAAAACAAGAAGTTCTTCGATTTCATCCAGTACAACGATGTCCCATACAACTTCTTTAAACTCCAATAGTCCATCGATAAATCGTGTCAATGATGGATAACATATGCCAACGAATTTATGTATTGGATTACCATTTGAATCTAAATCGGCAAGAGTACCTTCCTCCTTTGCTTGTTGGTAATTTGTTAAATTGAAATCACTACAAGCATTTATAACTGGTTGTGTTCTTGGTGCCATATAAAGAAATGACATTTCAGGATAAAGTTCCCTAAGTTTTGCCAGTCCAACTGTTTTACCAGCACCTTCATATAACTTTTGAAGGATTACGCCTTTATCTTTCCAGACGATAGTTTTATCGTGAAGTTCTTCCCAGTCTTTTAACAGATATTCTTCTATATCTATTTGAGTATGGTTCTCTTTTTTATTATCTGGAATGTTGAAAGACCTTGAATGTTCTCTTTCGATGTATTCAATAACACCATCTATATCCTTTGCATCTCTATCTGTTCCAAGTTTTGCTTTGTCAGATAGTAATTTATTTCTCCAAAAAGCCACATTTTTGTCGATATATGCCGACCAAAGCATCTCATATATCCCACGCCACCTGTTTTTATCGCCTATTTTTTCGTAAATTTCTTCAGTTGGAGTGGTTTTTATGTATTTTGACTTAGATATAACGCGACCATCGTAGTTAAAAAAGGAAGAAGGAACGCTGTTGGGTGTATCAGCGTCCCCTCCCACCTTCGAGGAATGCCATCGAAGAAGACTAGTATCAACTGGATTTCCCCTATGAAGAATACATATGTCAGATTGTATTTTTCTTGTAGTGTTTTCAAGTATTGGTGGTGCCATAAACATTATTCGGTCAAACTGATGTGTTGCATTATCGATATGGTTATCAAAATCAGCACCTTCTCCTGTATGTTTTACAAAAGGATGAAGAAGGTCTTCTCTTTGTTCTTCTTTTAATGCTTCGCTAGTTTCAAGTATTGCTCTAACTCTAATTTGTTTTCCTTTGGGTGTTCTTCTTCCATTCGAGTCCACAAGACAAGCCGAAGGAGAAAAATGCAAAATCATTCCAGTATCGTCTTTAATCCAGTCATACTGTTCGACTAACCATTTTCGAATTTTATGTAAATCATCATTTATGTCATCGTAATCAAAAGAGTCAGTTTCTATATCAAGAATAAAATACGAACGAGCAACATCGACAACCTTGCCTTCTCTTTTTCTACGAAGGAAGCCTTGTGGATGTTTTTGTTCTTGGTCAAATTCTCCATACATCATGGCGGTATAAAAGTTTTCTTTTGTTCCACCTTCGATGATAGGTTTGATTTGGAAAAATAAATCTTCCAAAGTGTTCCATTGAATTATCTTGCTATCCCAATATGTTGGAAATTTGTATTTTGCTTTTTGCTCTTTTCCATCAACGAAAAGTTTTGTTAGAGGTACACGATTTGCACCTCTAAAAGTTGGGAGAGAAATTATTAAATTAGTCTGATGTTTTTTCGTCTTTGTCATTTAGAAGATTTAAAGCCCAAGTTCTTTTTTGGTGCCAATCTTCTTCAAAAGCATCGTTGTATGCTTTTCGTAGTTGACCTTTATTCGACCTATATGAATCGCCATTGAGAATCTCATACCATTCATGTTTGTCGATGTTTGCTTCAGGAACATTTTTAATAAATTCCTGATATGTAATGTATTGTCCAACGAGTTTTACTATCTCTTGATAAATCATAATTGTTTTGGGTTCTTGACCTATGAAAGGTCGATGTTGATAGGATTTTTGGGTTTAAATTTCCCAATTCCAAATATAATATAAGTATAGCGAATTTTTGACCTCGTGTCAAGATATATTTTTCGTAAGTCATTGATATACAGTGCTTTTTAGCGGATTTCATCGACCATTTTTCTTAACGAAAAACAGTCGATTTCGTCCAACTTACTATGATGCTTTTGCTATTGCAGTCGATGGAGTATCGAGCATAAACCATTCTCGATTCGTTATATCAATAGAGTATTTTTTTGCGAATGCAAAGTAACCTTTAGCGAAGGCTCTTCGACACGCTCTTTCTCCTTGTGCAAGTCCATTTATCCATACTTGCATCAATGCTTCGACTTCTTCTTGTGTATCGAAAGGTCTAGAGTACGCATATGCATTTCCATCATCATCTATAAACAATGGATGTGCATATTTTCCACATTGTAGTTTTAGAAAATATTTTCCATTGTCATCTTTTCTTATACATTTAAGAACACGAGCATTACTATCTTCATCAACTCTTGCTTTAATAATTGCGTTGAGATTATTCTGATAGTAAGTATGTACAGTAGATAAATTAGAAAGGTTGTCGGTGTTCTTTCGAGTTCCACTTTCTGATTTTACTAACGCACCATCTCCAATAAACATTTGATAGAAATCAAAGTTACTATTTTCGGTAGCAGTTGCTTCCATATTTTTTCTCCTTTAATAAGGTGGTGCAACCTTGTTCTATTATGTAGACCATTATAGGAATCTCACAACTACATTTCGAAGTGTCAGTTGCACCTTCATTCTTTTTATTAGGTAAGAATGATTGACCTAACTCTTCGACCTCGAAAAGTTAGTCAACATTATTTAGAAATAATTAAGAAGTTATAAGTTGGTATGGGTTCGAGTATGGGTTAAATTTCATTAACCCATACTGTACTGATTTAGAAAGTTGCTTTTTTCAACCTATCCTGTTGTTTCTTAGTATTAACCTTCCGATAACGATATGCCATGTCGATTGATTTCCACCCTCCATAATCTTGGAGTTCCTTTACATCCATGTCTGGAAATTCTTCACATAGATAAGTTGCAAAGAATACTCGACCACTATGCGAGGACAAAGTTGGAAGTCCATGTCTTCGATAAATTCTTTTTATTATATGAACCATTGAATCAGCACTAATACTTAAACCCCTAGCACTTAGAAAAAGAGGTCTTTTATCTACTGAAATAGATTTGGCACTATACTCGTTAGAAATAGCACTAATATACTCACTCAATGCTCGTTGAAGTTTAGGATGTTGAAGATATACTTTTCTCCCCTCCTTTTTATCAGTGGTATTCTTCGTTTGATGCGATTGAAGGTATGTTTCTTGTTGTACTTCACCATCAATATAAACATCTTGAAGCATTAAAGATGCTATTTCCTTTGCTCTTAACCCTGAATAATACGATAAATGCAGTATTGTCCAGTCCCTAAGACCATGTGGCTTGTCATATTTAACGCTATTTAGCAGTTTTGCTAGTTCTTCTTGCGTTGGTATGTCCGCTTGTTTTGACATTATTTTTCTCCTTTTTTGTCATTATGTTCATATGATATTCGAATAATACGACAATGTCAATAGGTAAATGCAATAAAAGTGCGGTTATGTCGTATTATAAGATAAAGGCGACAAATAATGCGATGTTATGCATATTAGACATAATTACATCGATTGATGCTTCGGCATCCAAATATGTAAGTTTGGTATAACTAGAAGAGTCGAATATCGGTGCAATTTAACGATTCGAACCTGTTCGACCACCTCTAACCTTCCATATTCGAATCTTTTGTTGTTTCCAAGAGAGAGTCCTACATATGGACAACCTATTCAATGGGCGGGGTTATGACACCTCTCCTTTCTTAATCGACCGCGACCAAACCTCATGTACAACTTTAAGTTTTTTGACGATTACCTCTTTAAGAGATAGATAATGCCATGAAGGTTCTTGATGGTTGTTCGATTAAGGGAGAAATAATTATCAAATATCTTATTCGTATCAAGTTCGATTATTTCTTGAATTAAAGATTTTTTCGATGAATGAAATATTTTTTTAGATTTAGTCATATAAAAGACCTGTTGTTTTAAGTTGCTTGATTGCTAATTCTAAAAAAATTTTTTGGGAAATATATGAGTAGTGATAAAAAAGTTGTTTAAAGATGCTCTTTCCAAGTTCCTCTTTTAAAGTTTTCGACATCAATGAATTTTCCATTGACGCGTCTATACAAGAATCGATAGATGAAACCCATCGTATTATTTTTAAAGAATGGCAAAGTGTTCTTAAAAGGAGAAATAACTTGAATAGCATCGGCAAGTCCTAAGTCAGCAAAATCAATATCTTTATCTTTAAATTTTTCATCCATGTTGGTTTTAATTTTCTCGACATCTTTTTTATATTCTTCAATCTCTTCTGGAGAAATAAGTTCCGAGTTCAATGTGTCAATCGATATATCCATCGTGTGATGCTTGTTCCAGTTTATGTATAAATGTTTTAAGAACGCGTTAGGAAATTTCTTCATTATTCTTTTATCTGTTTCATGGATTAAATATTGTTCATACAAAGTTGCTTGTTTGATTTCGTATATGACTTTGAAGATGTATCTGATAAATCCTACGAGTGATACAGCAGTTACAAGAAGAAATATTAAGTCGAGATAAATCGATGCGAATATGGACAATATAAATCCGATAAAACAGGTTTTGATAAACTCTATGTAAACAGGGATAGACCAGTACAGTTTACCTCTATGTGTTATCCATAAATTATCGAATTTTGTCATTTCATCGTGGACAAATTTAGAGAGGATTGCATCGAAGAACGCATCGTTTGAACCACCTTCAAGAGTTTGTTGGACATGGTCAAGTGGTGGGATAGGTTCTTCAACGAAAGACGCTATCCATTCAATCTTTTGCTTTTTAGTATAAGAAGAGAGAGTTGATGTAACATCATTTAACTTTCCGCCATAGAGTTTGTTGTACAGTTCGAGCAAACTGCTATCGCCTTCTGCTAATCTCCATTTTGCGGAAGTTGTAAAAGAGTTCTTGATTGAACGAATATCAACATTAAATTTATCTGCAAATTCATGGAAAACACTATCTGCTTCAAATTTTGTTTCAGTTTGTAGAAGTGCGTTATAAATCTCTTGTATTTCGCTTCGAGTTCTTTTTCCTTTCGTTGACATGGATATTCATTGGAACCGAAGTGTTTTTATTTGTCTAGGGTTACGCGTAACTTTGTCGGTACTAATTTACGCGAATCGTTGTTATTGTTGCGAAGGCAACGAGTTAGGCGGTCGAATCGAAAGGCGATGGCGATGGAGTACTATCATAAAAGTCATGCTCATAATAATATTTCATTATCATTTCAACCGAAGTTCCGCATCTTTTGGCGACCTTCTCTATCACTTCTCCATTTCTTAATGCATATGTGATATGACAATGTCGAATACTATATGGAACTAAAAGTCTTCCATACTTGTCTTTCAGTTTTCCATGTTTACCCCAGTCAGTAATACTACAAACTTGCTTCCATAATATCTCTTGGGATTTCAATGACATTCTTTTTCCATCAAGTCCCACTATTAACTCTTCGTTCTTAATTTTGTTCGACTTGTAATAATCTTTTAAATCGTCAACAACACTAGATGATGTTTCCTTACCTTTTGCAGTGTAGATAATTGATTTCTCATTTCGTTTAAAGAAGATGTTTGTTTTGTTTCTAGTTTCCTCGACTAGAGGAAGAGGAGTATTCATCATTGGACGCATTCCAGTATCCAATAGTAACTTCCACCATTGGGCATAAACATACAGTTTATGTTTTTGGTTATCTGTTAAAGAGTTTTGCATACTAGCCTTCTCTATCTTAGAAATGGCATCGAGTACTTGAACAGGTTCAGCATATCCATATGTACTAGGAAGACCTTCTTTCGTCCTGTTTATTATTTTAATTTGTGGGAACTTAGGACAACGATTATTAACTATTCCATGTAACTTTGCATAATCCCATAAATATCTGAAAGTTGTTCTTACATTAGCAATACTCTTTTCCGACATTGTTTTTGAATCGCGTAATCCATCGACCATGTTTTTAACATCTAGTTCGTTCCATAGTTTGAGAGGTTTAGTTTTTAAATATGGAAGTATGTGGTTTTGTAGATTACCTCGATGCGTTTTTAAAGAATCACTATTCCATCTTCCTCGACTTCTTTTCGGTCTTTTATGTTTAACATCATCAATCCATTGTTCGATTATCTCTACGACAAGTTGTTCATTAGAAATGTTTCTTTCTCTTTCTTGAAACGATAGACGATGCTTGTACGCTTCCTTAATCATTTTCTTTGCTTCTTTAAGTGCTAAAGCCTTATCAGTCTTCTTCGTTGACCTATCAATCCTTGATATGTTCTTTGGTATGTTGGGAAGATGTGCATCTACATAATAAATGCTTGAATAACATTTATCTCTACTAGACCATTTTCGATAGATTTTTGCCCTCGAAACAACTCCATCGACCTTAAAATGATGTATATCTATCCTTCCGCCTTCTTTCATGTTCAGCGTAAAGTTTCGCGTTTTGTTATGTTATTTGTCATGTTCAGCGTTTGTTCAGCGTTTCTCTTTTTCTAAGAAAGTCTATTATAACAAGCCTTACAGACTAAGTCAATGGTAGGGATGGAGGGAGTCGAACCCCCACGCCTTGCGGCACTTGGTTCTAAGCCAAGCGTGTCTACCAGTTCCACCACATCCCCAGGCATATGCATTATATATAGATATATTGTCTTAGTGGAAAAATTTTTTAAAGATCGTAATTAAGTAAATTTTTTCTTTGTCTGTGAATTATAGTCAGTCCGATAAGAGTAAGTACACCCAATATTGATGCAATGATGTCATGAAAATGATATCCCTCATAATATAGTCCACAGGCTTTTCCTAGTAGCATGAATACACACAAATAAATTAAAACCGTACCAAGTTGAACTTTAGAAGACGAGAAGATAAAACGAATTAAAATGTAACCTGATGCAACAAAAACTCCAGACATTGTTCTGATAAAATTTGCCAAAGGAGTATATCTTTCTACGCCATCAAAGGCAGGATACCAAGACACAAATTCAGGTCCAAACATTGACCATAAACCCATTACCATTGAAGTAACTCCAATTATAAGTAAATATCCTTTAATTATAATGCTCATAAAACTCCTAACATATACATGGCGAGCATAAAAGAAAGACCGCCAAATGCCATCCATATGTACATTTCTTTATAATTGTTAAATTTATAGGAATTAATTGCAAGAAAACAACAAAAAATTGGTGCAATAACAAGAACCCCATAGCCAACTAAAATAGCTAAAGGAATAAAGGCAAGGAACAAAAAAACCTGTAAAACAAACCTATTCACACATATATATTAAATAAATTGTTAATTTTGAACAACTTAATCGTTATTGACTGAATTTTGAACACTAGATATTTGTGTTTGAATCTCTAATATCACCTGATTTAGTTGATTTCTGTAGTTATTAAGTGCCTGCACAGAATCATCAAGCAATATCAATTGTGTATCAATATTATTCAAACTTAATTTCAAAGATAATAGATCCTCCGATGAAAGGCTAAGATCATCAATTTTTTTTAAATTTTTACTAACGCTATCTTGAGTTAATAAAAGATTTTTTTGATTTATTTCTATGTCACTTCTAATAGTTAACAATAACTTTTCTATTTTAAGTGTTTGTTCATTTAGATTTTGAATATCCACTTTATTTCTTTTGTTGCTTAAATCCCATAATTTTCTAATTTCTTTATCAAGAAATTGTATTGATGAAGTTATATCAGTCATAGAATCATTATTTGTTTCATCAACGATATTGATTTGTTCTTCAATGAGTGAAAGTCTTTCGTCAACTAATTTCATGGATGATTTATTATTTTCTGATTCAAAAGTTTGCCAAATAGCTAAAAATAAAATACTCATGAATGCAATCACATATATAAATCCTACAAGAAGACCTCCTTTAGAAGATTTCTCTAGGTAAGAAGGCAGATTTTTTGTAATTTTAAGTCTACTGGTCATTGATAATTAAAATTCAAACATATTTAGCATATAATATTTAATTATTTTACCTTAACTTAAAACTTTATAATGAATTTAGATTTTTCAGATGATCAAAAGTTTCTTCAAGAAGAAGCAAGAAAATTCTTAGAAAAAGAAAATTCCCTATTGAGAAATAGGAAGGTTTTGGAAAATCAGTCACATTTTGATCAAGAGCTATGGACAAAAATTGTTATGCTTGGGTGGACTGGTATTAGAATTCCTGAAGAATATGATGGTCTTGGTTTAGGACATTTGGAACTGTGTGTAATTGCTGAAGAGCTTGGACGATTTTTAGCCCCAGTACCTTTCTCATCTTCTGTATATTTGTTCACAGAAGCAATTATTAAGTATGGGAGCGAGGAAATGAAAAAAGATCTTCTTCCAAGATTAGTATCTGGTGATGTAATTGGAACCTTGGCGGTAACAGAGGATCTTTTTGCGCCTTCAAAAGATAATATCAAATTATCTTGCGAATCAGGAAAAATAAATGGCAAGAAAATTGCTGTACCTGATGCGAGCATTGCAACTCATGCATTAGTTGTTGCTAAATCAGAAAAAGGTATTTGTCTTCAAGTTGCTGATTTGTCTCATGAAGGGGTTTCAATTGAACACCAGGAGAATATTGATGAAAGCAGAGGTCATTTCTCAATAACATTCGACGGTGTGGATACTCAAGCTATTGGTGATGAAATTTCTGGATGGGATATTTATGAATCAATTATTAATCAAGCAGCAGTTCTCTTTTCTTATGAACAAATTGGAGGTTCTCAAGCATCACTTGATATGGCTGTTAATTATGCAAAAGAAAGATATGCTTTTGGACGACCAATAGGCTCCTACCAAGCAATTAAGCATAAGCTTGCTGATATGTATATTGCTCTTACTCTTGCAAAATCAAATTGTTACTATGCTGCATGGGCATTATCAACTGATTCAGCTGATCTCCCTTCAGCATCTGCAACAGCTCGTGTTAGTGCAATCAAAGCTTATCAATTATGTTCTCAAGAAAATATTCAAACTCATGGCGGAAATGGATTTACATGGGAATATGATTGCCACATGTTTTATAGACGATCTAAGCTTTTATCATTAAATCTTGGCTCTCTGAGTAATTGGAGAGAAAAATTAGTTACTAGTTTAGAACAATCAAATATTAATTAGGAAAGTAAATATGGATTTTAACGACACAAAAGAAGAAGCAAAATTTAGAAAAAAATGTAGAGATTGGCTTGAAAAAAATGCCACCTATAAAGAAGATTCAACACCCCAAAATGATGACTTTGCAAATAAAGATAAAATGAAAGCAGCTAAAGCATGGCAAAAAAAGAAATATGATGCTGGATGGGCAATGCTTCATTGGCCAAAAGAATATGGTGGAATTGGTGCGAGTTCTATGGAAAGAATTATATGGGCTAACGAAGAAGCTAAATTTGATGTGCCAAAGGGGATTTTTGAAATTGGGTTAGGTATGTGTGGTCCAGTTATGATGGAGTATGCTTCGGAGGAACAAAAAGAAAGATATTTACCACCAATGGCAGAAGGTAAAGAAATTTGGTGTCAATTATTTTCTGAGCCTTCAGCAGGTTCAGATGTGGCCGGTCTCAGAAGTAAGGCAGTTCAAAAAGGTGATAAGTGGATTATTAATGGTCAGAAAGTCTGGACATCTGGTGCTCATTTTTCAGATTATGGAATTTTAGTTGTAAGACATGATCCAGACTTAGAAAAACATAAAGGTATGACATTCTTTTTTGTTGATATGAAGTCGCCTGGCATAGAGGTAAAGCCAATTAAGCAGATTACTGGTGGCTCAAGTTTCAATGAGGTTTATTTCACTGATGTTGAAATTCCAGACTCTCAAAGGCTTGGAGAAATTGGTGATGGTTGGAAAGTTGCAATAACAACATTAATGAATGAAAGACTTGCCGTTGGTGATGCAGGTGGAGCGGATGTTGAGGATGCCTTTAGATGGGCAAAAACTCAAGATAATTTAGGAGAGCCCCTTTTAAATAATAAAGCAGCTAGAGAATCTATTGCTGATTGGTATTGTGAAAAAAGTGGCCTCAAAAATACAAAGTTAAGAACAATGTCTGCACTTTCTAGAGGAGATACTCCTGGACCTGAGGCATCAATAACTAAGATTGTCAGTGCTGGAAAACTTCAAAATATTGGTAACTTTGGGATAGATTCACTCGACATGGCTGGCATGCTCAGAACAGATAATAATGATGTAAAAGGTTTTCAAAATGCTTGGTTAGGCGCACCTGGAATGAGAATAGCTGGTGGAACAGATGAAATCCTAAGAAACATCATTGCTGAAAGAGTGCTTGGACTTCCTCAAGATCCGCGAGCTGATAAAGGTGTTGCATTTAAAGACATACCATCTGGTAATTCTTAGTTAATTTATCTAAATTTGCTAAGGAATTGGAGAAATTCAACCGAACCTCCTTCTATTTGCATGTCTCCTGATGCAATAGATGTAACGGGATTGGATAATCCAGTTAAAACTTTTTTAAGTTCTATTTCGTCGGTCAAAACAGTAATCGAGCAAATATCTTGATTTGAATTACTGATAACTGCTACTTGATTTCTAATGATAATGTTTTTTGTTAATCCTGAAGAAAAAATGAAACAAACAGTTATGTTTTCTTCAATATTTTTCGGATTATATCTTGTAGATAAAACATCAAATAATGTACTCATTGAAATATATTCTAATAGTTCTTCAGAAGTCCTATCTAACAGTGAAGGTTCAACATAATCTGAGCTCAACTCAAAAGCTGAGGTTAAAAAATAGTTTCTTTTATTTGGATTTGATGATCTTGAACCTTCGTATATTAAAGCATCTATTCTAAGGTTTCTTACTTCCTCGGTAAAATTATCTAATGCTATTAAATAATCACTAAGTTCTAGTGCCCATTGCATATCATTATTACTAACTGCAATCCTAAGGTCCTCAATCAAAACATTTATGTCTCCAGCAAGATTTAATACTCTTTTTGCTTTTTCTTCTCTTGAAAGCGGATCTAGTTCAGATGGATTACCGCTAAACCATCCTAAGTATCCATTAAATATACTCTTAACAGACCATCTAACAGTTCCATAAAATTCTTTTAAATATGGGGAATTTACTATGCTATCGGGTAATACTATCTTTTCAGCAATCTCATCTGGATACATTCCTTGATTCATTAATCTAATGGTTTGGTCGTGAACATATTGAATAGCATCTCTGTAAACATTTAAAACATCTTGTATTACATCCTTTCCTATAATTGGTTTGGTGTGACTTGGAAAAAGAAATTCTGGATTAAATGTTTTCATATGATCTAGGCTTTCTATCCAACCTTTTACATCTCTGTGTGAGGTACCTCTTATGGTGTATAAGTTTGGAAAAGTCTTATATACATTATCTCCTGGCATTAAAGACTTGTGATTAGGCAACCATACAAAAATCTGATCATTGGTTTCACCAGGTGCATGATACAACTCAATTTCTATACCAGAAATATTGATTTTTAGGTCATCTTCAAAAGTTAAATCTGGCTTTACATATCCTGTTGGTGATTTTGAAACACTTAAGTTTGGACCTATGCCAACATTAATTAAATCTTCTTCAGGTAAGGTAGTGCCAAACATTCTTGTGCTTCGAGCAGCAATAATAGGATTAAGAATCCCCATTATTCTTTGAACATAAAAGTCAGTATCTTCATGAGCAATAATCTGTGGCCTTTCTTCTTGAATATTAAGATAATATTGTGTCCCAAAAGTATGATCTCCATGGTTATGAGTATAAATAATCGCTTTAATTGGATTTGAATTTTTTTGTTTGAATAAGTTATAGATCTTTTCCGCCTCGTACATGCTATCAGCAGCATCAATAATGATGTTTCCATCATTACCCTCAACCATTATTGAATTTGCAATGCCAAATCCAATTGCAAAGTGAATGAGTCCGCCAGGAGTATCATAAGATAATACTTTTTGTTCAAATTCTTCTGAATGAGAAATAAGGTCTTCAACTGCAGATGAATAAGGAATATCAATTATTTTACTATCAGAATCTGAACATCCTGTAACGACGACAAGTATTAAAAATATTTTAAAGAATTTGTGCAAAATAGACTTTTATAAAAAGCTTATCATTATCTCATCTACTAACATATTCGACGCATCGTCAGAAGATATTGATCTGCTAGAACCATCTCTCCATACTGTCACAACAGTCCAAAGTGTTTTGTCATCATCAAGATTTCTTAGATTTACTCTTAGTATGTTTTGAGTAACGTTATATACGTCATCTCTATATCTATAATAATCGTAGTAATATCTTGAGTAGTAAAAATTCAATGGATCGGACTCTACTGTTTCTTTTGTAGTAAAATTTATATCGAAAACAATATTTGAATCTTTATTGTATTTAAGACCTCTTTGTTCAACTGCTGTTTTGAGATTTTCTTTAAATCTTTCAAGCACAATGGGGTTAACTTCAGCGCTTATATTTGTATTGTTTATCTTTATATTAAATTCGTTATAATTACTTAAATTAAAAGTCTCGATGGAATCGGTCTTAATATTCGATTGAGTTGCAGTACAGCCTATAAGTATTATTAAGCTTAAAAGTGATGTAATTTTATTCATAAATTATTTATTATTGAAATATGTTTAACTTAGAAGATCAGAAATATATTAAATTATTAGACCTTAATGCTCAAATATATACTGAATCTAATTTCAATTGCAAGCATATTCATCTAGATTCAAAAAGTGATGAAAAAGTCTTTATGGTTGCCTTTAGAACTATTCCTGAAGATTCAACTGGAGTTGCGCATATCTTAGAGCATACAGCTCTTTGTGGATCAAAAAAGTATCCTGTCAGAGATCCATTTTTCATGATGATAAGAAGATCTTTAAATACGTTTATGAATGCCTTTACTTCAAGTGATTGGACAGCATATCCTTTTGCTACACAAAATGATAAAGACTTTAATAACCTTTTAAGTGTTTATTTAGATTCTTCTTTCTTTCCAAATTTAGATGAACTTGATTTCCTTCAGGAAGGCCATAGGCTCGAATTCTCCGAAATTAATAACGCAGATAGCGATTTAGAAATTAAAGGGGTGGTTTTCAATGAAATGAAAGGAGCTATGAGCTCCATAACTAGCCAGTTGTGGCATGGTCTATCAAAGCACCTATATAACTCATCAACTTATAAACATAACAGTGGTGGAAATCCTGAAAACATTATAGATCTAACCCATGATTACCTTGTAGAGTTCCACAAAAAACATTATCACCCGTCAAATGCAACTTTTTTTACATTTGGTAACGTTGATCCTACTGAAATTCAAGAATTCATTAATGAGAATGTTTTAAAAAGCTTTCAGCCATCATCTGAGACTATAAGTGTGAAAAACGAAAATAGAATCACTAAACCAAAAACTATTACCGAATACTATAATCCCATGCCAGAAGATGAAAATAATCATCATGTCGTATTAAGCTGGCTTTTGGGAGAAAGTCATAATCCAGTAGAATTATTAGAATCGTATTTAATTTCAAACATACTTTTAGATAATTCTGCATCGCCTTTAAGAAAAACGCTTGAAAATACCGATCTGGGTAAATCTTTATCTCCATTAACTGGTCTAGAAGCTGATCATAAAGAGCTAGTATTTGCTGCAGGTCTTGAAGGTGTAGATTCCAATAAGCAACTTGAGGTTGAAGAATTAATTCTAAATTGTTTAAGAAATGTTGTCTCAAATGGCATTTCTAAAGAACTTGTTCAATCATCACTTCATCAACTTGAAATAAAGCAAAGAGAGATAACGGGTTCCGGTATGCCTTATGGTCTTCAAATTATGTTAGGTTGTCTTCCAGCCTGCTTACACAATGATGACCCTCTTAAAGTCTTAGATCTAGATGCATCATTTGATGTAATTAAAAACAATCTTAAAAAAGAAAACTATATTGAAAATCTTATTGAAAAGAAAATTATTAATAATCAACATAGAGTGAACTATTGTCTTGCGCCTGATATTGAATTCAATTCAAAAAAAGAAATGGAAATCCAAGCAAAAATTGATCAAAAATCAAAAAACTTGTCTGTTGATGACAAAGAAAAAATAATTCAACTAGCTAAAAACTTAAAAGCTAGACAAGAAAAATCTGATAATCCTGAAATTTTACCTAAAGTAACTAAAGCAGACATACCAAAATCTCGAGAATATGCAAAATCTCAATCTTTTAAAAATGACAATAAAAATTTCTATTACAACGTTGGTACAAATGGCATTACTTATCATTCAATAATTCTTCCATGCGATCCGCTGACTAAAGAGGAATTCAAAATTGCCTCATTATTTACAAATACATTAACTGATGTTGGGATTGGTGATAAAAGCTATGAGGATGTCCAAAAAATGCAGTCTGCGGTAACTGGGGGTATTTCGGCAAGTTTTACACTCATTCCAGATGATAATCAATCAACTCATTCTTTAGGATTAAAAATCACATCTAAATCACTTGAAGAAAATGAAAAGAAAATGCAAGATTTAATGATTGAAACTGCAAAGAACTCAAATTTTTCTGATAAAAATAGAATTAAAGATATGCTTAACTTCATATCATCAGATAATGAAAAGTCTTTAATACAAAATGGACATATTCTTTCTATGAGCAATGCTGCTGCTCAAATTAATAATATTTCAGCTACCAATGATTTTGTATCAGGTATAAATTTTATTACCAATACAAACAAGCTCTCAAAGAATATCGAAACGGAATCTAGTCTTGATAAGTACATTCAATTATTAAATGGTATAAAAAATAAAATTGATTCAAATCCATCTCATTCATTTACGGCATCTTCTCTTGAAATAGATCAATCAAATATTAACTTTGAGTTTGATGATAAAGACACTAACTTTAGTGTTCAGAACTATTTTGATATACAGGAAGAATCCATAGGATGGATTACAGGTGCTCAAGTTACCTATTGTGCTGAGGCCTTTCCTACGGTCGATTTTTTTCATAAAGATGCTCCAGCTTTGAGTGTTTTAGGTGCTGTTTTAAGAAATGGGTATTTACATTCAGCAATTAGAGAAAAAGGTGGAGCTTATGGATCCGGAGCAATGCAAGACTCTAATAACAAAGTATTTAAATTCTTTTCATATCGTGATCCAAGATGTTCTGAAACTTTTGAAGAGTTTCAAAAATCCAGAGAATGGTCGCTCAGAAATATTACTCAAGAACAGCTTGACGAGGGTGTTTTAGGAATAATATCAAGTATAGATAAGCCGCTATCTCCATTTGGAGAGGCGATGAGCGATTTCTCTATGAATCTTGATAAAAAAGATTTAGAGGCAAGATTAAGAATTAGGTCATTAGTTAAAAGCTGTTCACTTGATGATCTAGTAAATGTCTCTCAAAAATATTTGTTTAATGAATCAAAGAGATCTGTTATTGCAGGCGAAAATTATATTGATGAGATGAAAAAATTAAATTTCAAAATACAAAATATTTAATTAAAAAAATATAAATTTCTTCCTTTTTAAATCTTTTTCACAACCCCAGTACTGTTTTTGATACTTAGTTGATCTTGCTTGAACCCTATCTGCTACTTTTATTAACCATTGTTTTTTTCTATAAGTCTTTTTTTCAAATCCTGTATAACCCTCGTGATATGCTAAATACAGTGATCTTGCATCAGTCCTCTCAAAACCTTGATAGTAACCCTTGCTTGCGTACCAACCTATAAAGTCTGCCGAATCTGCAAAATCTTTTCTGCTCGCCCTGGTATTTCCAGTTTCATCCTTATAATCCTCCCAGGTTTTAGTAAGTGCCTGAGAATATCCAAAAGCTGAAGAAGGTCTAAACCAAGGTATAAAACCAAGGATTTTTTCTCTATCAGGTTTAGCATCTGCTTGAAAACTTGACTCTTGATGAACAAATGACATCAACACATAAGGTGGTATTTTCCATCTTTTTTCGCTTTTAATAACTGCTTTATACCAACTTCTTTTTTCTTTAAAAATCAGACATATATTGTCAGGATTCTCAGGAGGTCTTGTAGTACAAGATTGAATGATTAATATTATTAATAGAAAGTAACTATACTTAAATCTTTTCATCCTCTTTAAATCCTCTAAAGTTTTTAAATCTTGGAAATCTTAAGCTATAGTGCTCGCCCTCAATACTTTGAGTTATAGCATCTGCTCTTATTTCAACCATTCTTCCAATAAGTTTATCTTTTGCAGCCCAAAATCTTTCTCTATCATCATCAGTAAGCCCACTACCAACGCTTAAAGAAAAGAACTTACCATCGTCTTTGCCTTCTACATGAAACGCACCTAACTTACCCTCATGCTTCCCTGATCCCTCTTGAATATCAATAACCTTCAGGGTTACTTCAATGAAAGGTTTTATTTTTAACCAAGCATGACTTCTTTTACACTCATAAAAATTATCATTCGGTTTAATCATTAAGCCTTCAAAACCTTTTTCAAGTGCTTCTTTATTCATGTTAGAAAATTTAGCCTGTCCATCATCATTATCAAAATTAATAATTTCATAATCTACAAGCTTTATTACATCATCAAATGATTGAGCTAATCCATTAAGTTTTTCTTTTCTTTCAATAGAAGTAAGTTTACTTTTTCCACTATTAAATTCTTTGAGTGGAAGAATATCAAACAAAGCCAGATAAGCATCATCAGTTTTTGCTCCAGATTTCCTATAAACTTGTTTCATTAAGGCTTGAAAATCATCACTCATTACCTCTCCATCGAAAACAAGATTATTAAATTCTTTTTTACTTAGAGCATTTTCAATATGTGGAAAATTATTAAATATCTTTCCATTTCGACTATATAAAATAGCCCTTCCATTTTTAACAATCGCAATAACTCTTACGCCATCATATTTGTACTCTACCAAACAATCGCCCTTAATTTTTTTTGGATGTTTAGCGCCGTCATGAGCTAACATACATGAAAAAATAGGTACTCTGAATTCTAAGTCCATTTTTTTTGCAACGTTATTTACTGTCTTTTCACTTACTCCACATCTTAGGTCCTTGATGAGAATTCTTCTATACCAATCATTCCACTGATCTGTCTTTGATGACTCAATTAATTCAATAATCAAATCTCTTGCAGCATGGCCAGTTTTGTCTCGATCTATTAATTGATTTGCAGCTTTTTTAAAATCACTCCAATCTAGACCGGCACCATCTTCAATACATTCAGGTACTTGTTTTACTCCAAATGTAGTCAAAGGGTCTAAACACATAACAAGCCCCTCTTGAAAACTTTTATCGTTAAGGTGCTTTTCTATTACCCCCTCTTTAAACAATCGACTATTATCACTTTCAAGTTCTTCAATAATCTTCCAAGGTTCTATCATTTATTTAATTTTCCTCATCAGAAATGTTTAGTTGTTTTAATCTTGCAATATCTTGAGCCCTAGACTCAATATGTGAGATCATTTGTTTTGTTATTGGAGTTCTATCTTGATCACAAAGTGTTGCATAAAATTTTTCTGCAAAATTAATTGAAAATTCGATCATTTGTTTCACTGTATTTAAAGGATCATCTACAACGTTTAAATCAGATACAACTGCAATTGCAAATGATTTAGTTTCATCTTCAAAAGTTCCTGGTTTTAAAGCGTTTATAACCCGAAATTTTTCTATTTTATTATCTTGATAAAAAGCAAAGTAATTATTCACAGTTTTTGCTCCATAATTTGATAAAAAACCAAACAATTGATCCATGTCAAACATAGATCTATCCATAGAAATTAAATTTAATATTACTAATTCCTGTTCTTTTGACTTATTTATATCAAAATCAAAAGATTGTTGATTTTTATGTGGCTCATCTGAAATATTTAAATCGGATGAATCTTGGACTTTCTCAATTTTAACTTTTAAATTACCATCATTTGAGACTTTTCTTATGAATAAAAAAGTAATTATAAGAAATATCAAAATAGCGAGTCCTATTAGATATATCTCTGAATTTACACTCATTTACGATTCAGCCAATTCGAGAGCTTGATTTACATCCACCGATACCATTCTTGAAACTCCAGCCTCTTGCATTGTTACACCCATAAGGTAGTCGCTTCTTTCCATTGAAACTTTATTATGAGTTATGAATATAAACTGAACAGTTTTTGACATCTCCTCGACCATATTTATGAATCTTAATGTATTCAAGTCATCCAAAGGAGCGTCTACTTCATCTAGTAAACAAAAAGGTGCTGGATTTAAGTCAAAAATTGCAAAAACTAAGGCCAATGCAGTTAAGGCTTTTTCACCACCAGATAGTTGAGATATTGATGAATTTTTCTTTCCAGGAGGTCTTGCCATTAAAATCACACCGGCATTTAAAGCATCCTCCTCAGTCAGGGTTAATTCAGCTACCCCGCCACCAAAGAGTTTTGGAAACATCTCTTTTAGTTTTGAGTTAACAGAGTCAAAGCTTTCCTTAAAAATTGTTTTAGTTTCTTGATCTATCTTTTTTATTGCACCAGTAAGTTTTTCTAAAGCTTCTGTTAAGTCATTATATTGCTCATCTAGCTCTTTTTTTCTTTTTGATTCCTCTTCTATTTCTTCTGGGGCGGCTAAGTTAATGGCTCCTAATTTTATTATTTTTGTCTCAATACTGACCAGCTTATCCTCAAGCTCTTCTATAGTCATATCTTCATATTCAGAAAAATCTATTTTATCTATGTCTATTCCAGCTTCTTTAATTTTTTTGTTTGAATTATCTAAATTAATTTCGTAAGTTTTTTGCTCTATTCTTATATTTGTGATCTTTTCAGAAATTGTTCTGGCATCTAAGTCTGCAATAGATTTTTTATTTTCAAACTCCCTCAATTCTTCATTAAATTTAGATTGTTTTTGCCTAAGGGAAATCAAAACTGATTCAGCACTAGAACTTTTATCTACAAAGTCTCTCATTTCATCTTCGATAGACTTTTTAAGTTTTTCAGCATTTACAATTTGGTCCTCAAGATCATTTTGTCTTGATAAATATTCCTCAGTTAATGTCTTTGATTGAGCAGTCGCTATATTTAGAATATCTGTAAGTAAGCTTTTTAATTCAATTGCTTTTTCTCTGATATTTTCATTTTTTATTCCATATTTCTCTATTGTATTTATTATGCTATCAAGGATATGCATTGCCTTTTCGCTTGGACTTAATTCTTCAAAATTCTTTTCAGTTTCTTTAGCTTTTTCATAATTTTGTTTTACTTTTTCTAAATTAGACTTTGTTTCTTGTTCATTTTTATTGATGTTGTGAAGGTTTGCCTCCCTTTTAGCTATTTCAGCACCTACAGCATAGAAATTCTTTTGAGCTTCTTCATATTCGCTCAGAACAGATTCATTTTCGGTTCTAAATTGATCTATTTGAGATTGTATGGTTTCAGATTCAGCATTCTTTATCTGCAAGTCTCTGTTTAATGAATCTAATTTTTTTTGAAGATCATCTCTGCTACTTTTAGCTTCAATAGAAAATAGAACAGCCTTATCCAGTTCAAGTTTTGCTTTATCTTTTTTAAGTTCATTATATTTTTCAGCAGCTTTTGCCTGATTCTCAAGTCTTTTTATTAATCTTCCTATTTCATCTCTGATATCTTTTACTCGTGATAAATTTTCTCTGGTTCTTTTAATTCTAGATTCTGTTTCTCTTCTTCTTTCTCTATACTTTGATACTCCTGCAGCCTCTTCAATATGCGTTCTTAACTCATCTGGTTTTGCACTTACAAGCTTGGTGACCATCCCTTGTTCAATAATTGCATAAGAGCTTGGTCCAAGGCCTGTACCAAGGAATATATCTTGTACATCTTTCCTTCTACATTTTGTATTATTTATAAAATAGTCAGACTGAGCGTCTCTTGTCATAACTCTTTTGATCGATACTTCATTAAATGATGCATACTCTCCACCTATTTTGGCACTCGAGTTATCAAATAAAAGCTCGATACTGCATTGACCAGAAGCTTTTCTGTTCTCTGAGCCGTTGAAGATTACGTCAACCATTGATTCACCTCTAAGATTTTTTGCTGATAATTCACCAAGCACCCATCTAACAGCATCAATTACGTTTGATTTTCCACAACCATTTGGACCTACAACGCCGACCATATTTGTTGGGAAAGATATCTTCGTTGGATCAACGAAACTTTTAAAACCTGAAAGTTTTATATGTTTAAGCTGCATTTAAAGAATCAATTTAATACCACTATTATAACTCTTGTGGGGTTTTAAACCATTCATTTAAATTAATTTTGTATGAATTAAAAGGTATATCTTGATCAAGAAATATTTTGTTTTCTAAAAAAAATATTTGCTGATCATCCAAGCAATTAATTTTAATTTTCATCTCAATAGATTCTTGATTTAAATATGCAGAAGCTAAGTCAAATCCAGGTATCACACTGTCTAGATTATTTAATGAAATATTATCTTTGTTTTTGAATTCTTTTTTTGCAATCGGTATTTCAGGGCCATTTGTTATGAAAAGAGCAACTTCTCCATTTCTAATAGAACACGGATACAATGAGCTAGAGTCTATCTTAAAACTAGAGCTCTTAAATTTAGGAAATTTCTCATCTCTTAAAGCAGCATATAAGTTATAGAAGATAAGTTTTTCATTATTAGATATAAAGAATCTCTCTGAAAAAGCTATTAAACTCTCAGCTGACTTAAGTTTTTTTAAATCTATTGATTTGCCGATTAGGCCTACTAGCCAATTCTTCAATTCATCTTCATCAAGAATATTTTCTAGTTGTTTTAGATATTCAACAGATATTCCTGCATCAATATAAATTTCATCAAAAATTTTATTATTTAATGCTTGTTTTTCATAGGAACCAATAAATGCAAATTTACTTATAAACATAAATAGG
>CACCNJ010000004.1 GCA_902547295.1 uncultured SAR86 cluster bacterium
AGATACAATATCTTCTTCAGTAACATATAATTTTAATATGAATAATTGGGATTCTTATTTAAGAATTTCTCATTTGTATTCAAGTGAAGCATTTTTATTAGAAAATCCTACTCACCAGGCCATTCTTGAATCTCGTGGAAATGGTTTTAGAAAACAAGATACACTTAATTTTAATTTAGGATTTCAAAAAGATGATATATCAATTAGTGTTTGGGGGAAAAATATTAATGATGATGAATATTTAACGTCTGCATTTGTAGCTGTTGCTGATTTATCTGAAACAACATTCTTTGGATATCCTAATAGTTACAAGACATATGGAATAACTTTAAACTATTCTTTTTAACAAATATTTATTTGAAAATTAAAGGAGTTCACATGAACTCCTTTTTTTATTTAAATAAATGGCGCGCCCGGGAAGATTCGAACTCCCGACCCCTTGGTTCGAAGCCAAGTACTCTGTCCAACTGAGCTACAGGCGCTAAGTTTGACATAGATTAATTCAATCTAACCAAAGTATCAAAATTTATATAGATAAATATTGTAAGAAAATGCCTCAAATCTTATAATTTATGCATCATTTTTCTTTGGGGGAAATCAATGAAACTTATTAGAAATGCATCTCTAATTATAATAAGCATTTATATACTAACTTTAGGTTTGGTGTATGTTGATGTGTATGATAGTAGACCAATAATCAGTTTATTTAAAAATATACAATCTGATTCTGCTCTTGAAGTTGTTGATTTTTCTATAGAGAAAAAAGATAGTTCTAAAACAAAACCAAAACCTAACAAGAATAGAAATCCTTATTATGGAGATTTACATGTTCACACCAAATATTCCTTTGATGCTTATGTATTCGGTGTAACTGCATCACCAGATGATGCATATAGATATGCTAAAGGAGAGGGTGTTAAACATCCTCTTGGTTATGAAATGAAGCTTAGAGAGCCATTAGATTTCTATGCAGTAACAGATCATGGTTTTTACATGGGTATGATTCAGGCATATGCCGATACTTCAACAGATATTTCTCAAAATGAATTTGCAGAACCTTTTCATGATTTAAATAGATTAGATAATTTAACCGTTGAATCGGCAGGAGAAAGATCAAATATTTTTAGTTCTGTTCTTGGCGCAACAATTATTCAACCATATCCAGATTGGCATCCAAAATTATTAAAAGCATATTTAACTAGAAATACTCAAGGTGCTCTTCAATCATTTGATTACGATATACATAAATCCGCTTGGGCAGATGTTGCAAGATCAGCAAATGAACATAATGATCCAGGACATTTTACTACTTTTATTGGATATGAATTTACAACCTCAACTGATATTGAAGGTGGAAATTTACATAGAAATGTTATTTTTAATTCATCGAAAGCATCCATAAGACCCTGGACAAGAATTGATTCTATTAATCCAGAAGATCTATGGACTTGGCAAGATAAATTAAGAGATAAGGGTGTTGATACTATTGCTATACCACATAATTCAAATGGTTCTAATGGTCAAATGTTTGAAATGGAATCATTTAAAGGCAATGCGCTTGATATAGAGTATGCAAAAAAGAGAATGAGAAATGAGCCAATAGTGGAAATCACACAAGTCAAAGGCACATCTGATACTCATCCATTGCTTTCACCAGATGATGAATGGGCTGATTTTGAAATTATGGATATAAGAGTAGGAAGCAGACCTCCAACTTATAGCAAACCCTCGGGATCATATGTTAGAGAAGCATACTTAAATGGTCTTACTCTAGAATTCACAAAACAAGGTAATCCTTATAAATTTGGTTTAATAGGTTCTTCTGATACTCACGTTGTTGCAGCTTCTCTTGATGAATCAAATTTTTGGTCAAAGGTAGGACTTCTTGATGGTGATCCAGAGAATAGAGGCTCAGTTCCGTTAAAAGAAGAAAATGTCGAAAGATTAGATGAATATATGAGAGCATTTAACCAACCTATTAGTAGAGTAAGTTTAGAGCAGGGTGAATATGCAAATACCGGCTTTACTCAATGGGGTGCCTCAGGATTAGCTGCTGCATGGGCTGAAGAAAATACAAGAGAATCAATTTTTAATGCATTTAGAAGAAAAGAAACTTTTGCAACAACCGGAACAAGAATAGCTGTAAGATTTTTTGGTGGATATAATCTTTCATCAATTGATTTAAATTCAGAATCTATTGTTAGTGAGGCTTATCAAAAAGGTGTAACTATGGGTTCTGACCTCTTACATGATGATAATAAAATTCCAGAATTTCTTGTATGGGCTCAAAGGGATAAAAATGGAGCCCCACTTCAAAGAATCCAAATTATAAAAGGTTGGATAGATAATAATAGTGGAAGGCCAAAAGAAAAGGTTTTTGATGTGGCCTGTTCAGATGGAATGCAGCCTGATCCAATAACTAATAGATGTCCAGACAATGGAGCTCGAGTAAATATTAATGATTGCTCAATCAGTACAAATGTTGGCTCATCTGAGTTAAAAACAGTTTGGAAAGATCCAGAATTTGCTCCTGATGATAAAACTTTTTATTACGTTCGTGTACTAGAAAATCCAACATGCAGATGGAGTACATGGGATGCAATTAAAGCAGGATATAAACCTAGAGAAGGTTTACATGAAACAATACAAGAAAGGGCTTGGTCTTCACCTATATGGTATATTCCTGAACAGTCTGATGTTGAAGTGGTTCCACTTGGAGGAACAATTCAATTAAGGAATATTGACTAGATTTATCCTATTAAATCAAATTGAAGTATAAACTATCTATATTTTTTATTATTGGATTAACTCTATATCTTATTGATATAGGGTTAAATTCTTACGATGAAAAAGAAATACATATAAGTGACCAAGAGATTATAAGTCTAGTAACTGCATGGAAATCTCAAGTTGGTAGAAATCCAAATGACGATGAAATAGCTCGTATTATAAATAATCTTGTAGAAGAAGAAATCTTGTATAGAGAGGCTCTAAAGTTAGGTTTAGATAGAGAAGATCGAATCATTAAAAGGAGACTAGCTCAAAAAATATCTTTTTTAAAACAAGAATCAATACCAGATTCACCTTCAAATGATGATTTAATTAGATACTTCAATGATAATAATGACAAATACTTTATTGATTCTAAGTATACTTTTAGTCACTATTTTTTTTCATCAGAAAATACCTCTTTAGAAAGATCATCACAAGCTTTTAAAGATTTATCAAACAGTATTCCTATTAATTCTGATCCTTTTTTCTTAGGCAAGAATTTTGTTGACGTTAGTATAAAAAAAATTGAAAGTGAATTCGGTAAAGATTTTAGTTCACACTTTATAAATGTTGAACTTAATCAATGGATTGGTCCAATTGAGTCACCATTTGGGCACCATATCATATATGTAACAAATTATACTGAAGGCTATCTTCCAAATATTACAAATGTTTTAAAACAAGTTGAAGTTGACTTTTTACAGACTCAAAGGGATGAGGCAATAAAAAATTACTTAAATCAAATTAGATCTGAATATAAAATTTATATAAATCCAGATTTACAAATTTAATGAAAAGTTTTCTTTTTGCTTTATTTTTTTTAGGATCATTAGATATAAATTCTCATGAATTTAATCCAGCCCATCTTGTAATAAAGCAATTAAATGACGATCTTTCATATGAAGCCATATGGATGTATCCATACAAAAATATTGGAAGACGGGCTGAAGTAATATTTCCTAATGAATGTACAACTAAATCAAATGATCTTTATTACCAAGGAAAATATATAAATGAAGAAATATCCTTAGACTGCTCATCATCCTTAAAGGGCTTGTCTATAGAAATTATAAATCTCAGCGTTTTAACAGACGCATTAATAACAATAAACTTTAATGATGATATATTTGAGGGACTTGTAAATGTTCAAGAAAATGTTCTTAAAATACCTTTAGAAAGCAATTACTACCCATTATCTTATTTAGAGCTAGGTTTTTCTCATCTCTTTGATGGTTTAGATCATATTTTATTTATATTTGGATTACTTTTTTGTATATCTGGATTTATAAATATAATTAAGACTATTACAGCTTTTACAATAGCTCACAGTATCACACTTGGATTAACAGTTTTTGAACTAATATCTTTACCCCAAGGAACTATTGAGGCTTTAATTGCATTAACGATTGTATATTTAGCAACTGAGATAAATCGAAATAAGGGGTCAATAAAAACTCCTTGGATAATGGCATTTGGATTTGGTTTGCTTCATGGGCTTGGATTTGCCGGAGCCTTAATGGATATTGGTATAGCAAATAATAATATGGTTTTATCGTTATTCTTTTTTAATGTTGGTATAGAGATTGCTCAAATAGCCTTAATACCAATACCCTTAATAATTTTATTAATCTCAAATAAGTTTAATATCACTGAAATTACAAAAATCATTGTAAGCATATGTATTGGTGGAATGGGCTTCTATTGGTTTATAGACCGTGTAATTGGTATTATTCTCTAATTAATTTTATATATATGTTTTTTTCCAAGAAAAATGTTCTTATCGGAGTGACTGGCGGCATCGCTGCTTATAAGTCTGCAGAAATTATTCGTCTTTTTAAAAAAGATGGAGCTGATGTAAGAGTTGTTATGACTGAATCAGCTAAAGAATTTATAACTCCTTTAACTCTTCAAGCAATTTCAGGAAACGAGATACATGATTCTTTGCTTGATGCTAAAGCTGAATCAGCTATGGGACATATTGAATTAGCAAAGTGGGCTGACATAATATTAATAGCTCCTTGCACTGCAGAGACAATTTCAAAAATTACACATGGCAGAGCCGACGATTTAATTGGTGCAATACTTCTTGCTTCTAGAGCAAATAAATATATTGCCCCAGCAATGAATATGAATATGTGGACAGATGAAAGTACTCAGGAAAACTACAACACTTTATTAAAAAGAGATATATCCTTTATTGGTCCAGGCATAGGTGAGCAGGCATGTGGCGATATAGGGCCTGGCAGAATGGAAGAACCCGACAAAATCATAGAATATATAAAAAGTTCATTTAAGTTAGGACCACTATCTGGCAAAAATATAACAATAACGGCAGGCCCAACAAGAGAACAAATAGATCCAGTTAGATTTATTTCAAATAACAGTTCAGGAAAAATGGGTTATGCATTAGCTGATGCTGCTATTGAAGCAGGAGCATTTGTAAACTTAGTTAGTGGACCGGTATCAATAAAAGCAAATAAACATGCTAATTTAATAAAAGTTAATTCAGCTAAAGAAATGTTAGATGAAGTTGATAAATCTATGAATGATTCAGATATTTTTATTGGATGTGCTGCTGTTTCAGATTTTAGACCATCTGATTTCTCAGATATAAAAATTAAAAAAGAAAGTATGAAAAGTATTGATATACACCTTGAAAAGAATGAAGATATTTTGAGCTATATTGCCACAGAGTATCCAACAGCATTCGTTGTAGGATTTGCTGCTGAAACTACTGATGTTAATACAAATGCAAAGAAAAAACTTAAATCAAAGAATTTAAATATGATTATTTCAAATGATGTCTCGGATAATTCAATTGGCTTTGATGCTGATGATAATGAGGTAAACGTAATTACAAGTGAAGAAACAATTTTTCTTAAAAAGGATAAAAAGATTAGAATAGCAAGAGAGATTTTTAAAATAATAGCTTCAAATATTTAATTTTATTATGTCGAACAAGTCAGAAAAAAAATTAGTTACTCTAGATACTTTAAATAAATATAAAGAGAAAAATAAGAAATTTACATGCTTAACAGCTTATGAATCAACAATGGCATCTGTTATCAGTAAAGCTGGTGTAGATATTATTTTAGTTGGTGATAGTTTAGGTATGGTAATTCAAGGCCATGACAGTACTCTTCCTGTTACCATGGATCAGCTTGTATACCATCTTGAGTGTGTTGTTAATGGTAATAATGGATCACATATAATGGCTGATATGCCTTTTATGAGCTATGCAACTGATGATCTTGGATTGGAAAACGCAAAAAGATTAATGCAAGCTGGTGCAAACTCAGTAAAGATTGAAGGTGGTGAATGGATTTCAAAAATGGCTCAAGCACTTTCTGATAGAGGTATACCTGTATGTGCTCATATGGGACTTACACCTCAAACAATTAACAGATTAGGAGGTCATAGAGTTCAGGGGAGAGATCCATCTCAGAAAGAAAAAATTATCAATGAAGCAATATCACTTGAAAAAGCAGGCGCAGCAATGCTTTTGTTGGAATGTGTTCCTAGTGACCTAGCAAAAGAAGTAACTAAAGAATTAAAAATCCCAGTAATTGGAATAGGCGCTGGCGTTCATACCGATGGTCAAATTATGGTTGTTCATGACATGTTAGGAATATCATGTCTAGATAATCCTCCTAAATTTGTAAAAAACTTTATGGAAGAATCCTCATCAATAAAAAATGCTATAGAGAACTATGTAAAAGAGGTTAAGGATCTTAAATTTCCATCAGATAAATATACATTTAATTAAGATTGAAAATTTATAACTCCATTTCAGAATTTATAAAAATAAAAGATAATCTACCTGAATTAACTTTTGTCCCAACTATGGGAAACCTTCATCAGGGACATATCTCTCTGATAGATATTGCAAAACAGTACGAAAATGAAATTATTTCCTCTATATATATTAATAGACTTCAATTTAATGATAAAAATGATTATGAAAAGTACCCTAAATCACTTGATAGCGACATTAAGTTATTGGAAAGGAATGGTTGTGATTATCTCCTTATTCCTGATGAATCAATATTAGATGATATTAAATTAATAAAAGCTTCTTCAAAATCAAATAAACTTTGTGGAAAAAATAGACCAGGTCATTTTGATGGTGTTTTAACAATATTAAATAAATTTTTTAAAATAATTAATCCAAAAATATCAATATTTGGAAAGAAAGACTATCAGCAATTTTTGTTAGTTAAAGAATTTGTTTTTAAAAATTACTCAAATATTAAGATTATTGGTGGAGATACTATAAGAGAAGATTCTGGATTGGCCTTATCTTCAAGAAATAACCTTTTATCAGAAAAGGAAAAACATATTGCGTCATCTATATATGAAGTTCTGTGTGATATTCAGTCATCTAAAAATTCATTAAATAAAGAACTATTAGATAATAAAAAGAAATATTTAACAAAATTAGGGTTTGAAGTTGATTATTTAACCATATGTGATGCCTCAACTCTTGAAGATAGTTTTTCTATTGATACAAATAATCTTTTAGTTGCTATTGCAGTAAAACTTGGCAAAGTAAGGTTAATAGATAACATTTTATTAACAAAACTTTGATAATTTTTAATATTTCACTATACTTTCGTGCCTATGAATAAAACATTATTAAAATCTAAACTTCATCGAATTAATGTCACACAAGTTGAGCTTGACTATGAAGGCTCATGTGCTGTTGATAAAGATTTCTTAAAATTGGCCGGTATGCAGGAATACGAAAAAGTTGATGTTTACAATGTTACAAATGGCGAAAGATTTTCAACATATTTAATCTTAGCTGAAGCAGGATCTAAAACTTTATCTGTAAATGGTGCAGCAGCTCATAAAGTCTCTATTGATGATGTTGTAATCATTTGTACATACGGCTCTTATGATGAGTCAGAAGCTAAAACTCATATTCCAACATTAGTATATTTTGACAAAAGTAATAATGTGACAAAAGTGAAAAACGCTATACCTGAGCAAAAACTTAAATCAGTTTAATCTAAAAGATAAAATACGTATCGCCAATAAAGAAACCGCAAAAGAAAAAAGCAAGGGCCCATAGGGGTTCTTCTTTACAGAAGTCAATTAACTTTTCAATGTAGTCATTCATGCTATATGTAATGCAATTTACATACCAATACATTTATTAAAAATTGGCGCGCCCGGAGAGATTCGAACTCCCGACCTCTTGGTTCGTAGCCAAGCACTCTAATCCAACTGAGCTACGGGCGCGATTACTAAACTTTGCGTGCTTCTTCTGGAAGCATTACAGGAATTCCGTCTCTAATTGGATAAGCCAAACCAGATTCTTCGCAAATTAATTCATTTGTACTTTCATCGTATGAAAGTGATTTTTTTGAAACCGGACACACTAATATATCTAGTAATGTTTTATCTATGGTTGTCATAGCAGGAAAGTATACATGATGAATGAATTTTTGTTTATATATGTTATCTTTAACCAAAATACATTCTTAATATTATGAATTCTCTTGAATTATTGGCTTTAAATTATTTTCCTCTAGTTGAACCAGGTGATGACTTGCCATCAATTATATTTGATTCCATTAAGGAAAATGAATTGATAATTAATGACAACGACATTATTGTGATAGCTCAAAAAATAGTATCAAAAGCTGAAAATAGATATGTAAATTTGAATACGATAGAAATATCTGAGGAAGCAAAAGATTTATCAATAAAACTAAAAAAAGATCAAGGATTAGTCCAAGCCATAATAAATGAATCAAATAGCATACTATCTACAAAAAAAAACGTGATAATTGTTGAGCATAAATTAGGATTTATAAATATTAATGCTGGCATAGACCTTTCAAATGTACCTAGTGAAAATCTCGCTCTTTTATTACCTAAAAATCCAAAAAAAAGTGCAAAAGATATTCACGACAATTTGTCAAAAAAATTAAATAAAAGAATATCTATAATAATTACTGACTCAATGACTAGGCCTTATAGATCAGGAGTAATCAATTTTGCTTTAGCAAGTCATAATATCCAGAGCCTTGTAGATCTTAAAGGTAACCAAGATATTTTTGGAAAAAAACTTAGAGGAACTGAAGTAGCTGTTGCTGACGAGCTGGCATCTGCAGCTGGTTTGTTAATGGGTCAAAGCAATGAGAAAAAGCCTGTTGTTTTAATAAAAGGCTTCAAACGAGGTAGTTCTGAAACAAATGATGCATTTGACTTGATTGTTAGTGAAAAAGAAGATCTATACAGGTAATATTTGAAATATATAATTAACAAATGAAATTAAGCGTAAACCTTAATAAAATTGCTCTGCTAAGAAACGCAA
Source organism: uncultured SAR86 cluster bacterium (assembly GCA_902547295.1). GTDB lineage: Bacteria > Pseudomonadota > Gammaproteobacteria > Magnimaribacterales > D2472 > SAR86A. The sequence continues at coordinate 9,098 of CACCNJ010000004.1, forward strand.
GAGGCGAAAATTATCCTCAAATTGAATACTTTGCTAATAAGGCTATTGATCTTGGAGTTGATGGATTAACGCTTCACCCAAGACCAGATCATAGACATGCAACTAGTGATGATGTTATTAATATTTCTAAATTAACAAAGGCTAGGGGTGTTGAATTCAATATTGAAGGAAATCCATTCTCGAAACCAAATAAAGAATTCATTGGTTTTTGTGAATTGACTGACATCATAAAGCCTGAACAAATAACCTTAGTTCCTGATGCTATTGATCAAATTACTTCTGATCATGGATGGTCTTCTGGTTCACATGATTCAGAATTAAAAAACTTGATACATTTACTAAAAGAAAACTCAAATGATGCCCAAGTAAGTTTATTTATTGATAACATTGAAGGTGTAGACTATGCGGCTGAAATGGGTGCTAATTTGATAGAAATTCATACCGGTGCTTTTGCTAAAGCTATAAATGATAAAAATTTATCTATAATAGATGAAATAAAAAAAATTATTGATCATGCTATAAGTTTAAATTTAAAAATCAATGCAGGCCATGATTTAAATCTAAATAACTTACATTATTTAGTTGAAATGGGTAATATTAATGAGGTATCTATTGGACATGCAATTATAGTAGATTCTCTTCATTATGGTTTTGAGGAAACAATATCTAAATATTTAGAAATTATTAGGAAATAAAATGGATATAGAAGAAAAACTTAAAGAACAAATTAAAGAGAATGACATATTGATTTATATGAAAGGTACTCCATATGAACCAAGATGTGGTTTTTCAGCGAGAACTGTTCAAACATTGATTGAATGCGAATCACAATTTAGTTATGTAGATGTATTAGAAAATGATGACGTCAGAGTAGCATTGCCCAAAGTTTCAGATTGGCCAACCTTCCCACAGGTATTTATTAAGGGAAATCTTGTAGGAGGTGCTGATATTATTGCTCAAATGCATGAAAATGGTGAGTTAAAAAAACTCATAGATTCAGTAGAGTCTTAAAAATCAAAATTATTTATAATTTTACAGAAAACTTCAGCTGTCACTTTAGTATCATATGCAGCAGAATGAGCTTCATCATTATCGTATTCAATTGACAACTTTTCGCATATTCTAGCAAGAACAGTTTGGCCTGTTGCAAGGACACCTAAAGAAACAGTGTCTATTACAGAAAACTTATGAAATGGAGTTTTTTTTATGTTATTCCTTATTACAGATGCATCTAGAAAAGATTTGTCAAAATGTGCATTATGACCAACTAATATAGCTCTTGAGCATTCATATTTATTTCTCGCTTTGTTAATAGTTTTAAACAAATCTTGAAGAGCATCCTTTTCAAGAACAGCTTTCCTTAATGGATGATCTAACTTAATTTTTGTAAATTGAAGTGATTCCTTTTCAACAATAGATCCTTCAAAAGGTTGAATATGATGTCTAAATGTTTCGCCAGGTACAAATTTATTCTCTTTTTCTTCAATGAGGGTAATGGCAATCTCTAAAATTGCATTCACTTCTGGATCAAAACCCCCAGTTTCAATATCTACAACTACAGGAAGATATTTTCTAAATCTATTTTTTAACACCAAGTTTTTCTTGTAATTTTGAATTTGAAGTTGTGTAACCAAAAGGGACTCTTTCTCCAGGATAGATCCTTTTATAGGCCTCTTGAACTGCTAATGTAGTTTCATGAAATCCAGATAAAATTAAATCAAGTTTTCCAGGATAGTCATTGATATCTCCAACAGCAAATATTCCTTCTTTTGAAGTTTGATAGTTTTCTGTATTTACTTTTATTTTTTTTCCGTTTAAATCAATATTCCAATCAAGTATTGGACCAAGTTTTTTATTGAGACCAAAAAGAAATAATAATTCATCTGCTTCATAAGACTCAATTTCATTAGTTTCAAAGTTTTTTAAAGTTATAGAATCTACTTTTTTATCTCCAATAATTGAATCAATAAGATATGGAGTAAGTAAATTAACCTTATTTTCTTTCACTAAATTTCTCATGAGCTCTTCAGTATGTTGTGCTCCTCTAAATGCATCTCTTCTGTGAACTAGGCTTATAGATTTTGCAATTTTAGATAATTCAACTGTCCAATCAAGTGCTGAATCACCGCCGCCAAATATAAAAATATTTTTATCTTTATATTTGTCAACAGACCTAACTGCATATTCAACACCATTTGTAAGAAACTTATCCGGATCATCAATATTTGGAGGTCTCCTTGGCTCAAAAGATCCAGCTCCAGCTGCAATAAAAATATTTTTTGAAAAAAATTCTTTTTCTTCATTTGTTTTAACCTTCCAAAAATTATCATCTTCATGTTTAATTTCTTCAATTGAATCAACCCTTTCTGAAAGATGTAATTCATATTCAAAAGGCTTAATTTGTTCTAATAGGGCGTCAACATGTTCTTGAGCAGTTTGAAATGGAACACCTGGAATATCGTATATTGGTTTTTCAGGATATAACTCAGCACATTGACCCCCAGCTTTATCAAGATTATCAATAAGCGTACAATTTAATCCAAGTAATCCAGCTTCAAAGACTGTAAATAATCCAACTGGACCTGCGCCTATTACAATTATGTCAGTTTTAACCATTATCTTACCTTCATCCCAGGTTTTGCACCTTCATCTGGTGAAACTAAATAAATAGCTTCATCATTACTAGAGGCAAGCACCATTCCCTCAGATATTCCAAATTTCATTTTTCTCGGCTCTAAATTATTGACTAAAACAATATACTTATCAGTAAGGTCTTCAGGTTTGTAAGCACTTTTAATTCCAGCAAATACATTTCTTGTTCCTAAATCTCCAACATCTAAAGTTAGTTGAAGCAGCTTATCAGCTCCTTCAACGTCATCTGCCTTGATAATTTTAGCAACTCTTAAATCAACAGCTGAAAATTGATCAATATTAATTAAATTTACATTATCCATATTTTCTTCCTCAGGAATTATTATTTTTTCTAGTCTATTAAGCAATGGTTTGTAATCATTTATTTTTGTTACTGCTTCATCAACATTATTAATTGAAACTTTTTTAATATTTAAGAATTTAAATGCTTCATTGGTAATACTGGGTATGATTGGATGAAGATATAAAGATAAAATATAAAAAGCTTTTATTGCAGTTGAACTTATATCAACTGCTTCATCCATTTCTTTTTTCCATGGAGTTTGCTCATTTATATATTTATTAACATCATCAGCCAAATCCATAATAATTCTAACTAATTTTGAGTATTCTCTAGATTCATATAAGGACACAACTTCATCTTTTTTAGATGCTAAATTGTCAAGAATATTGCTATCAATATTTGTTGATAAGATATTATTATTTTTCTTTAAGAATGATGCAGATCTTGATGCAATGTTTAAGTACTTGCCAACTAAATCAGAATTTATCCTTTGAACATAATCATCAAAGTTTAAATCTATATCCTCAACTTTATTATTAAGTTTAGCTGCAAAGTAATATCTCAAAGTTTCAGGATTTGTAATCTCAGCAAATTCTTTTGCTAATATACCTGTACCTTTTGACTTAGACATTTTTTCACCATTTATGGTTAAAAAACCATGAACATTGATTCCACTTGGTAATTTGAGGTTTGCTGCACTCAATAATGCTGGCCAAAATAATCCATGAAAATAAGCAATATCTTTTCCAATAAAATGATAAATCTCATACTTAGAATTTTCTGACCATAAGTCTTGCATATTCAATTTATTTTTTTCTGCCCAGTTAGAGATTGATGCTAAATAACCTATAGGTGCATCTACCCACACATAAAAGTATTTATTCTCCTCTCCAGGTATTTCAAAACCAAAATAGGGCGCATCTCGAGAAATATCCCATTTTTTTAAGTCATCATTTAGCCATTCGTTTAACTTATTTTTAATTGATTCTTGAAGATCTACATTTTTTAAAAAATCTTTTAGCATTTTATTCTTTTGAGGTAGATCAAAAAATATATGCTCACTTTCTTTCTTAATTGGAACTGTATTTGAGATAATCGATATTGGTTTTTTAACATCAAGTACGTTGTAAGAAGCTCCGCATACACCACAATTGTCACCATTCTGATCTTCAGCTCCACATTTTGGACATGTTCCTTTTATAAACCTATCGGAAAGAAACATTTCTTCTTTTTCGTCATAGTATTGTTCAATATTTGCTTTAGAAATTAAATTATTATTTTTGGCACATTCATATATATATTCTGAATATTTTCTATTTTCATCACTATGTGTTGAGTAAAAATTTGCAAAATTTATTCCATAAAGTTCATATGAGGATTTATGGTCTTTATAAACATCAGAAATTAATTCTTCTGGCTTTATACCCATTTCATTAGCTTTCAACATAACTGGTGTTCCATGAGTATCATCAGCACAAAAGAATAGGCATTCGTTACCATTAAAGTTTTGAAATCTAGTCCAAATATCTGTTTGAACAGCTTCAAGAATATGTCCTAAGTGCAGTGGTGCATTTGCATAAGGCAAAGCTTGAGTGACAAGTATTTTTCTTTTAGTTTTTTTAGAATTGTCCATTTATTATCTGTATTATATGTGAAAATATTACTTAATATGCCTATAAAAAAAATAATTGCATTCGGTTCTGCTAAAGGTGGAGTTGGCAAAAGTTCAATTACAGCATCACTAGCACTTAGCCTATCTAAGCACAAAAAAATAGGGATATTGGATGCAGATGTTTATGGACCTAATCAAAATATATTATTTAATCTGGATACAAAAAATGAAATTGTAGATAAACAAATCATACCGATTACAAAGAAAGGTATAAAGATTATATCTATGGGAAATATCATGAATTATGAAGATGCAGCTGTATGGAGAGGTCCTATGCTAAGTGGCGCCATTAAGAAGTTAGTTCATGATACAAAATGGGGTGAATTGGATTATTTATTGATTGATATGCCTCCTGGCACTGGTGATGTATATTTAACTATTTTCAATGAACTTTCAATAGATAAATTTATTTTGATTACAACACCCAATATATTAGCAATTTCAGATCTCCAAAAGACTATAACAATGTTAAAAAAACTTAATGTAAATATTTTTGGATATATTTCTAACAATATATTTGATGTCGAAAATCAAAATAGTTGCATATTAATTCCAGATAACATTAATCATCTTGGTACATATAAATTTGACAAAAACCTACATGATTTTAATTTAGATTATAATTCTGAAATAACAGAGGAGATATCTAAAAGAATTTTGTCAGATACTTAGCTAATTGTGAAATATTTATATTTATTTACGCTTGTCTTTTATTTTAATTATTTAATAGCAGATGAGCTAAGAGACCCATATGAAAACTTCAATAGAAAAACTTTTGAATTTAATGAAAAGCTAGACGAGAATATTTTAAAGCCAATTGCTAGGACATATTCAAAATTTCCACCCAAAATTAAGATTGGTGTATCAAATTTTTTTAACAATCTTGAGGATGTTGAAACTTCTATTAATCAATTTCTTCAAGGCAAACCAAAAAAATCTATAAATGATTTATCAAGATTTTTAATAAACTCAACAATTGGATTGGGTGGGTTTATTGATGTTGCCTCAAAAATCGGACTTGAGAGGCATGAGGAAGATTTTGGACAAACTCTTGCTGTATGGGGTGTAGGACAGGGTCCTTACATAATGTTACCTGGATTAGGACCATCAACTTTAAGGGATACATTAAGTAGGCCCGTATCATCTTTTTCATCGGTTACATTTCATATGACCGATACTGATGTAAACATTGCTCTAAAAACTATAGATGCAATTGAAACAAGAGAGAGGTTGTTGGATGTTGAATCATTGCTGTCTGGTGATAAATATTCATTTGTTAAAGACGCTTATATTCAATCGATGAATTATGAAATTGCAGATGGTATCGATGTTCAAGATGATTTCATTGATGATATGGAAGATTTTTTAATAGACTAAAAGATCTTCAAGTTCGTTTTTATGATTTTTCAAACTATTATCTCTGATAACTTCCAAAATTTTTATTCTAAAAGACTTAGCATATTTGTCTCCTCTGGATAAACCAAACAAATGCTTCATCATCCTGCTTAGATTGTGGCCATTTTGAATTTGTCTCTCAACATATTCTAAATATAGATTAAGTACTTCTTTTTTTGAATTTATTGATGAGTCAAGTTTATAAAACCTTGGTTCAATATCTTTTAACATAAATGGATTATCATATGCAGCTCTTCCAATCATAACCCCATCAACTTTATTTAAATGATTTGAAGAATCATCAAGATTCTTAATTCCACCGTTTATTATTATTTCTAGATCAGGAAAGTCTTTCTTTAGTCTATAGACATAATCATACTTTAAAGGAGGTATGTTCCTATTTTGACGTGGGCTAAGTCCTTTTAAAATTCCATTTCTGGCATGTATTATAAAAACTTTAATTCCTGATTCTTTTACAATCGAAACAAAGTTATAAAGAAATTCATAATCCTCATTATCATCAATTCCAAGCCTACATTTAACAGAAACTGGAATACTTACCGAATTTTGCATATTTGATAAGCATTCTGCTACTAAATTTGGCTCAAGCATTAAACATGCTCCAAACTTTCCTTTTTGAACTCTATCAGATGGACATCCTACATTAAGATTTATTTCGTCATAACCGAATTGTTCACATTTTTTTGAGCATTCAATAAGATCCGAAACGTTGGAGCCGCCCAATTGAATTCCTACAGGATGTTCTTCCTTATTAAATTCTAACTGATCAAAACACTTACCATATATTAATGAACCTGTTGCAATCATTTCGGTATATAAAAAAACTTTTTTTGATATTAGACGCAATAAAAAGCGATCATGCATATCTGTGTATTGCATCATTGGAGCGACGCAAAACTTTCTATCCAAAGCTTTCATTAAAGAAATAAATTAATTGCTGTGTACCCGACGATTGATAAAACTATTGTGTATGGTAGTGCCATATATACCATTCTTAAATAGGAGAGATTAATTAGTGGTGCAAGTGAAGATGTTAATAAAAATAAAAAGGCAGCTTGACCATTTGGTGTTGCAACACTAGGAATATTTGTACCAGTATTAATTGCAATAGCAAGATTATTAAACTGTGTTTCAGTAATAACTCCACTATCAAAAGCACTTTTGACTTCATTGATATAAATTGTTGCAACAAATACATTGTCACTTATTGCAGAAAGAAAACCATTTGCAACAAAGAATAGTGATGGTTGAGTTGAAGGATCCTGTGATAAGACATAATCAATTACTGGAGAAAAAAGATGTTGATCATGAATAACACTTACAATTGCAAAAAACACCGCAAGTAATGCTGTAAAAGGTAGGGCCTCATGAAATGCCTCACCTAAATGATGTTCTTCCGTGATACCTTTGAATGCAGTTAGCAAAATTATCACACTCAATCCAATTAGACCGACAGCAGCCAAATGTAATCCAAGAGCAATTACAAGAAAAACCGCAACCAAAGACTCTACGAGAAGTTCTGCTCTATCTTTAGCTGTGATATTTTCCTCTCTGTATACTGAATAATCATTAAAGATTTCTCTTATGTTAGGTGGTAGCTGGTTGCCAAAACCAGCGATAGAAAATTTCTCAATGATAAAACATGTAAAAATACCTGCTACAAAAACAGGCATCGTTATCGGAGCCATTCTCAGGAAGAACTCAACAAACTCCCAACCAGCAATGGTTGCGATCAGTAAATTTTGTGGTTCTCCAACTAATGTACAAACACCACCCAAAGCGGTTCCAACTGCACCATGCATAACTAGATCTCTAAGAAAAGCTTTGAATTCCTCTAATTCTTCTAGCTTCAAAGTATTTATTGACGAGTTAGCATGGTAATCATGTGATTCATCAGAAAATGAGCTACCTGATGCAACAGCATGATAAATTCTGTAAAAGCCTATAGTAACTCCAATTAATACTGCTGTTACTGTTAGAGCATCTAAAAAAGCAGATAAAACTGCAGCAGAAATACAAAATAAAAGTGATAGTAATGTTTTTGAACGAATGCTTAATAACAATTTAGTAAATATTGTTAACATTAAGTTCTTCATAAAATATATACCCGCTACCATGAAAACCAAAAGGAGTATTACTTCTAAGTTATTTTCGATTTCATGAAATACAGACTTTGTTGAGGTTAAGCCCATAACAATTGCTTCCAATGCAAGCAGGCCTCCTGGTTGAAGTGGATAACACTTTAAAGCTAAAGCCAATGTAAAGATAAACTGTAATAAAAAAACCCATCCAATTATAAAATTTCCATTTAATCCCATAGAATTAAGTATCAATAATAATGGCGGGTTAATTATAAGAAAGGCTATTATGGTAGACTTGTACCATCCTGGAGCATTACCTAGAAATAATTTTTGGACTTCATTTAACATTAGGATATTTTAAACTTATTTGACATGCATTTTAAAAGATTTTTAGACATAAATGATAAAGAAAAGAATAAATTTATTATTTTTAAGAATAATAAAATATTTTACGAAAATGAAATAAAAACTTTTTTACTTGATAGCCACTATTTAGATATTGATATTGATAATTCTATTGTCATTGGAATAGCTGAATCAGAAAACAAAATTTATGCTGTTGATATTTCTAATTGTGAAAATGATATAAATATTGGTTATAAATCACTTGTTGAATATGATGTTAGACATCTGTTAGCAATTTCTAAGCCTGAAGATATTGTTTTAATGGGTAGGGCAAATCAATTATTGCATTGGATAAGAAGTAATAAATATTCAGGCTATTCTGGTGAACTAAATAAATTTGATACAAACGAAGAATCGTTAATTTGTCCAACAACATCTACAATGATTTATCCATCAATAGCACCATGCGTATTAGCTATGGTAACTAGGGGTGATGAAATTTTATTAGCCAGAAATAATTTATTTCCAGAAGGTTTATTTAGTGTATTAGCTGGTTTTGTAGAAGTATCAGAATCTGCGGAAGAAACAGTAAAACGAGAAGTTTTAGAAGAAGTAAATATTAAAGTTAAAAACCTTAAATATTATGGAAGTCAACCATGGCCATTTCCCTCTCAATTGATGTTAGGATTTTCTTGTGAATACGATTCTGGTGAAATAAAAGTTGATGAAACTGAGATCGTTGAAGCTTATTGGTATAAATACAACGACCTACCATATGTTCCACCAACAACGAGTTTATCTGGCTTGTTAATTAATTCTTTTGTCGAGGATCATTCTTAGCTCTAAGAGGAATATCTTTTTTTGGTTTTTTTTCTTTAACGATTTCCTTTATTGCAGGTTCTTTAGTTTTATTTTGTAATTCTTTTTTAAGTTCATGTTTTTTTGATTCTTTAGCCTTAAAGGTTCTCTTATCATTATTTTTTTTGTTTGTATTTTTAGCCTTATTAGTAGATGAATTTTTGTTATTTTTATTAACTTTATTATTAGGCTTATTTTTAAAATTTTTATTAGACTTACTACGTTGTGGATTATTTTTTCTTCTATATTTTCTTTGTGGTCTTTTATTTTTTTTGGTTTCTTCAACTTCTATACCAGTGATAGACCTTAACCACTTCATTAAGCCAGATTTTTTTGATTTAGGCATTTTTGGAGGTTTAACACCATCAACTAATGGTTTCATTGTTTTTGACTTATTTTTAGAATCTCTCCAATTAATATCAGGTTCTGGACTATCTGGTGTCAATTTATAAGAATCTGTATTTTTAACATCTGAGCTTTTTATTCTTACGACTTTGTAATATGGCCTTGATTTATATGGATCAGCAATTACTAGAACTCTAACTTTATTTGTTTTTTCGATACTTATAATGTCATATCTTTTTTCATTCAAAAGATAGCTAGCAACATCTGATGGAACATAAACATGTATTTCGCCAGTATTTTCTTTTGCTGCATCTTCGCCAACAATTCTAAGAATTGAAAGCCCAAGAGATCTTGGACCTCGGACTAAAACGTGTTCAATGTCATAAGATTCATTTAATGAAGGACGCAATCTTTGTCTTGATATCTCCAAAAGACCAAATCTAGATATATTTGATACTTGAACTCTGGCCCTATCGGAGTATATGGCTTTCCTAAATGCAGACTCAACTTTATTTTGATTATCTTCATTCGTCATGTCTATGAAATCTATTACAACTAGACCACCGACATCTCTAAGTCTTAATTGCCTTGCAACTTCTGATGCTGCTTCTATATTTGTTTTAAAAGCTGTTTCTTCAATATCTTTTCCTTTTGTAGATCTTGCAGAATTAACGTCAATTGTTGTCATGGCCTCAGTAGGATCAATAACAATGGAACCGCCTGAGCTTAATGATATTTCTCTTTGAAAAGCTAACTCTATTTGAGATTCGATCTGATATCTATTAAATAGAGGTATCTCCTCGTCATAAAACTTAACTTTTTCAGAATGATCTGGAATAACAGCCTCAATAAATTCTTTAGCTTCATTAAAAATTTCTTTATCATCAATTAATATTTCTTCAATATCTTCTTTAAAATAATCTCTAACAACTCTTACAATTAATTTATCGTCTCTGTATATCAAAGATGGTGATGTTGCATTTGGAATTGTGTTATTTATTTCATCCCATAATGCAAGTAGATAGGCTAAATCTAAGCTTAGCTCCTCAACAGACCTGCCTAAACCATTTGTCCTAACAATTGCACTCATATTCTCAGGGATATTTAACTTATCAAGAGTATTTTTTATTTGGTCTCTTTCTTCCCCACTAATTCTTCTAGAAATTCCACCAGATCGGGAAGAATTTGGAATTAGTACTAAAAACCTCCCAGCGAGGCCAATCTGAGTTGTAAGAGCAGCTCCTTTAGTTCCTCTCTCTTCTTTTGTTACTTGAACAACAATTTCTTGACCTTCTTCTAAAGTACATATTGATTTACCTTTCTTGTCCTTTTTATAAAATTCACTTGAAAGATCCTTTAATGGTAAAAATCCATGCCTTTCTGAACCAAAATTTACAAACGCAGCATCTAAACTGGATTCAATTCTAGATACAGTTGCCTTAAATACACTTCCTTTAAGAAGTACTTTTTCAGGTGATTCTGTATCAAAGTCGTATAACTTGGCGCCATCAACAAGCGCTACTCGAAGTTCATCACCATAGGATGAATTTATTAATATTCTCTTCATTTTTTCTCCCTAAATAGGAAGATAATTCAGCAGTGTGCTTTTTAAGCGTTTATCAGTAAGTCTTACTCTTAGTGCTTACATGATCAGCTCTATTAAGAGCTTTTAAATATATAACTGTTGTATTTATCTTTCTTATTAATTTTCTAGGAAAACCTAGTTATTTAGATATATATCCTATAGATTTGTATCATGACTGTCAAAAAAATACTAATCAATGAAGATAATGAAGGTAGAAGAATAGATAATTTTTTAATATCGATATTCAGTACAGTTCCTAAAAGTAAAATTTATAACATCATAAGAAAGGGTGAAGTTAGAGTTAATTCTTCTAGAAAAAAACCAAACTATAAACTTAAATTAAATGACTTAATTAGAATACCACCTAATCTTGAAATCTTAGATAAGAAAATAAAGATAATAAAATCAGATCAAATTTCAAAACATACTAAAAATATAATTTATGAAAATGATAATTTTTTAGTTGCTAATAAAAGAAATGATATAGCTGTTCATGGAGGATCAAAAAATTCCTATGGGTTGATTGATATATTTAGGAAAAGATATGGAAATAACCTGGATTTATGTCATAGACTAGATAAGTCAACATCAGGTTGCATTGTCTTTGCAAAAAACAAAAAAGCTGCAAAACACTTTAGCAAATGCTTAAATAATAAAGAAGTTAAGAAAATTTATTCAACAATCCTTAAGGGAAAGATAAAGAAAAATATTACTGTTGATATACCTATATATAAAAATTCTACTTTGAAATCTAAAGTAGCATTTTCTAAATTTATTTTAAAAAAGAAACTTAAAAATACATCACTTGTAGATGTTGAAATTGATACTGGGAGAACTCATCAAATAAGAATACATGCATCTAAGTTAAACCATCATATTATTTTTGATAAAAAATATGGTGATAAAGATTTTGATAAATCTCTAAATATCGGAAATCATCAAATAGCACTTCATGCTAAAGAAATTATCTTCCCAGATTTAAACAATAAAGTGATAAGAGTTAAATCTAAACTTCCAGTGGAATTTAATAATTTGATTTTAAGTCTTGAATAAATTTTCTGTTATTATCAATAAAATTTTGTTAGGATAGCGTTTTTTAGGGCATATTATGGCGGTACAAAAAAGTAAAGTTACAAGGTCTAGAAGGGGTCAAAGAAGATCTCATGATGCTTTAAACTCTAAAACTTTATCAATTGATCCTGTTTCTGGTGAGAAACATCTTCGTCATCAAATGACGAAAGATGGTTTTTATAAAGGTAGATTGATTAAAGATCTAAGAAAACCTATCAAAGAAGAGTCAGAAGAAGTAACATCATAGTTATGCCTAGGCATATAAGTATTCTTTTTCCAGGACAAGGTTCACAGTCGCTTGGAATGCTTAATCATCATTCAACAGACTTACTTATGTCATATGAAGAGGAAATAAACAATTTACTTGGTTTCAATATCATAGATGTGATAAATAATGGGCCCATTGAAGATTTAAACAAGACATCTATAACACAACCTGCAATTCTTCTAGCATCGATTTTAGATTTTAAAAATATTTTAAATAAACTAGGATTAAATCCTGATGTTTTATGCGGACATTCACTTGGAGAATATAGTGCTTTGGTTGCAGCAAATGCTATTTCTTTGCAAGAAGGCCTATCACTGGTTCACAAAAGAGGAAAACTCATGGAAAAGTGTCCAAAGGGATCAATGTGCGCTGTTCTTAATGTTGATCTTGATGTGATTAATGAGATATGTTCCAAAGTTGAAGATGAAATCAAGACAATAGTTACACCAGCAAATCTTAATTCACCTAAACAAATTGTTGTTTCTGGCACCGAAGAAGGAGTTGATGAAGTTATTAATCGTTTAAAGGATTGTGGCTATAAAAAGTGCATTAAACTTAAAGTAAGTGTTGCTGCTCATTCTAAAGTAATGAGCAATGCTCTTGATCAATTTGAAAATGAGTTAAATAAAATTAATTTTTCTTTACCAGAGTATTCAATAATTCAAAATGTAAATAACAAAATTCCTAAAAATATTGATAATCTAAAGGGAAATTTATTAAGTCAATTAGTCATGCCTGTCCAGTGGATTAATACAATGAAACATATTAAAAAATATGATGGTATTGTTATCGAATGTGGTCCGAATAAGGTTTTATCTGGTTTAGCTAAAGCTAATGGTATTGAAAATGTGTACTCGACTTCATCTGAAGATTTTTTTGATAAAATTAAGGAAAAACTATGAGTAATGGTAATGTTTTTATTTCTGGCGCATCAAGAGGAATTGGTAATTCAATTGCTTATCATTTTGCTGAAAATGATTATGTAGTTGTTGGAACATCCAGAAATGAATTCGAGTTTGATAAAAAAATTAAAAATCTTATCCCTGTAAAACTTGATGTTACATCTAGAGAAGATATTCAAAATTGTTTTAATGATTTGAAAACAAAGAATTTACTACCAGACATACTTATCAATAATGCAGGTATTACCTCAGACCAGATTTTTTTAAGAATGAAAGATGAAGAATGGGATAACGTTATTGATACTAATCTTAATGGAGTTTTCAACCTTTCAAAAATTTTTGTAAAAAATATGATCAAAAATAGAAAAGGTAGAATAATAAACATATCATCTATTTCTGGATTAATGGGTAACTCAGGACAAGTCAATTATTCTTCATCAAAGTCAGCACTTAATGGTTTTACTAAGTCACTTGCAAAGGAATTGGGTTCTAGAAACATAACTGTAAATTGCGTTGCTCCAGGATATATAGACACAGATATGACATCTTTTTTAGATGAAGATTCTAAAAAACAAATAGAAAAATCTATTCCTCTCGGTCGTTTGGGTAGCGGTGAAGATATATCTAAATTGGTAGCATTTCTAGCTTCTGATGAGGCCTCATATATTACAGGTCAAACCATATCAATTGATGGTGGTTTGCTTATGTACTAATAAAAATGTGCAACTTTGAACTATTACATGTAAAATGTGTCAAATTTCAATATAGGGTAATGGAGATATTATGAGTGTTGAAGATAGAGTCAAAAAAATTGTAAGTGATCAATTAGGTAAATCTGTTGAAGAAATTCAAAGTGATTCATCCTTCGTTGATGATCTAGGAGCTGATTCATTAGATACTGTTGAGCTTGTAATGGCGCTTGAAGAAGAATTTGATCTTGAAATTGCTGACGAAGACGCTGAAAAAATTTCTACAGTAAATGAAGCTGTTGAATACATAAATTCAAATTCGTAAAAATTTAATTTTTTAAATCTTTTTAAATGTTTACAATAACTTTTTATTTAAACATTTAATATGCATTTTATAAGATCCCTAATAATTTGTAGCTTACTAATATCATTATCAATATATGCTCCTTACAAAGCATTTTTTGATCATGTTCCTCAAAATAAAAACTTAGTTATAAATATCGAAAGGGGCGATACTATTTATGAAGTTTTTTCATTATTTTTACCAATAAATTTTGCTAATAAGCTTTTTTTAAAGATTTATTCTCTAAGAAATGATATTAATTTAATACAATACGGCGAATATCAAATTGGTAATAAATCTATTTTAGATATTATTAACTTAATAAAATCGGGCGAAACAATTACCCATAAATTAAAAATTAATGAGGGATTGAATATTTATGATATAGAAAACTTAATTAATGATTCATACTTAATAAATGACTGTAGTTTTCTAAAATGTATCAACACCAATCTTTCATTTAGAGAGGGCATTCTTTATCCTGATACTTATTTTTATAAAAAAGGTATGAGTGCGTCTGAAATATTAAACGAAAGTTACACCAGATTAGAAAACTATTTAAATAATAAATTAAAAAATAAAAGTACTTATACCTCATTGAATAAAGAAGAAGTTTTAATTCTTGCATCAATCATTGAAAAAGAAGCTGGTAATGATGATGAGAAAATTAAAATTGCTAGTGTTTTTCTAAAAAGATTATCTATAGGCATGAGACTTCAGGCTGACCCAACAATCATTTATGGTTTATTACCAAATTTTGATGGAGACATAAAAAAATCTGATATTCTAGATAAAAATAATAAATATAATACATATATGATTAATGGCTTACCTCCAACTCCTATTTCTATATCTTCCATATCATCTATAAATGCATCAATTGATTCACTTCCAGGAGACTATTTATTTTTTGTTGCTGATTCAAAAACTTCACATTACTTTTCAAAGACTTATGAAGAGCATCTTAATAAAATTAATGAATTAGGACTTAATAAATGAAAATAATATCATTTGAGGGAATTGAGGGTGTTGGTAAATCTACTCAATTAAGACTTCTAAAAGATTATCTTGAATCAAAAAATTTTTTAGTAGATGTATATAGAGAACCTGGATCAACAAATACTGGTGAAAAAATAAGAGATATTCTATTAAATTCATCAAATGAATTATCAAATGAAGCTGAACTTCTTTTAATGTTTGCATCAAGATCTGAGCTTATAAAACATAAGATAAATAAATGTAAATCAGACTATTTACTATTAGATAGATTCTATGATGCTTCTATTACATATCAAGGTTATGGCAGAAAGCTTTCTATTCCTTTAATTGAATCTCTTATAACTTTTATAAATTGTCCAGTACCTAATTATAGTATTTTGCTTGATATCCCAGTTGATGAGGGTTTTGCACGCAAATCTAATGATGATATTGATAGAATTGAATCATCAAGCAAAGCATTTTTTGAAAGAGTAAGAAAAGGTTATATCAAGATTGCAAAAGATAATAAGGATAGATTTATAAAAATTAATGCCTCTTTGGATATTGATCAAATTCATCAAAAAATAATTAAACATATCGGGTTATAAAGATGAGTATTGATAACTACAGTTGGCTAAAAGAAATTTATAAAAATATTGATTTTGACAAGTTACCACATGGAATAATAATTTCTGGGTCTAAAGGTATTGGTAAAAGACTTCTTGCAAATGAGATTGCTACAAAAATTCTTTCAAAAAAATTAGATTCAAATGAACTAGCACTTATCAAGTCTAATAACCATCCTGATTTTTTTAAACTAGATAAAGAAAAAATACTTCTGCACCATATCACTTATAGAAAAGATAAATGGGATGATGAAAAGGGCCAGAGAAATGTTAATGATTTCTTATCGGTAACTCCGTCAATTTCAAATAATAAGGTAGCTTTAATATTGAATGCTCAAACTATGAATGCCGAATGTCAAAATGCATTATTAAAATCTCTTGAGGAACCAGCTAAAAATACTTTCATTATTATTGTTACTGATAGAAACAAATCCTTATTAGATACAATATATAGTAGGTGTCAAATTATTAATGTACCCAATTTAAATGAATCAACTATTAATAATTGGTTAAGTAAAAATGGTATATCAGATATTAACTCCACATATTTTCCAAGTTTTATATCTCCATTAGAGATTATTGAGGATATTCAAAACAACAAACATTTAAATTTTAGGGAGTTCCTTGAAATTATTTCTGACTTTATAGAAAATAAAATTGATGCTAATTCAGCCTTAAAAAATGTAGCAAATCTAGAAATTGATTTAATTACTAAAACAAATTATTTAATTGAATTTCTTAAGATACTCTTAAAATCAAGGTTATTATCTGAAGAATTATCCGGTTCTTATATAAAATTTAATACATTTAAATTTAACAATTTAAAGATTTCAAATCTTATAAATGATTTAAATGATTTTCGATATGATTATTTTAGAGTCCCACAAATCAATGAAACTCATGTTTTAAATTATTTTTTTAGCGAATTAAAAAATTCTATCAAGTTATAGTTGTACCACCATCAACAACTATTGTTTGTCCGTTAATATAATTACCAGCATTAGAAGCAAGCATAACAGCAACACCAGCAATTTCATCTGGCTCACCGATCCTTCTCATAGGTGTTGAAGATAACACTGAATTTAAAATATCAGGGTTTTCCCATAATGCCTTCGCAAAATCTGTTTTTATAAGACCTGGTGCAATCGAATTTGCTCTAATATTTTTATGACCAAATTCAGCAGCTATATTTTTAACAATCATAACATCGGCAGCTTTACTTATATTATAAGCACCAAGTATTGGGCTACCTTTAATAGCAGCGATACTAGATATAATAATAATTGAACCATCCTCACGATTAATCATATCTGGTAATACTAAGTTGCATAAGATTTGATTAGACTTAATATTATTATTCATAACCTTGTCAAACTTTTCTGATGGCATATCAAGCATTGACCCCATAAATGGATTTGTTGCAGCATTGCAAATGAGGGTATCAATTCTTCCTAGTTTTTCTTTAGTTAATGATACTAAATCGTTTAGTTGATTTTCATTACTTATATTTGCTGGAATAGGGAAGGCAGCTTCTGTACCAACAGCTTTATTAATTTCACTAGCAGTAGCTTCACAAGCATCAAGTTTCCTACTAGAGATAATTACCTTGGCACCATGTAAAGCACAATGATGTGCAATACTTTTTCCTATACCCCTTGAAGATCCTGTAATTAAAATTGATTTGTCTTTTAGGTTAAATAATGACATATTTTTATTATAATGAAATTATGACTAAAAAAGTTGAAATATATTCCAGGTCAAATTGCTCATATTGCGTTATGGCAATGAAATTCTTTGACTCAAAAGGAATTAAATATGATGTCTATAGTGCTGATGATCCAAAAGTTTTTGAAGAGATGTTAGAGCGAAATCCTCAAGCTAGAACAGTTCCTCAAATTTTTATAGATGATAAGTTGATTGGTGGATATACTGACTTAGTCGAAAATTATTCGGAATAACTATATGGAACAATTTAATGCTTTTTTGGTATTACTTGATAGTAATTTAAGTGGATCTTGGTGGTTTCCAGCTTTATTAATTGGAACGGGTATATTTTTTACTATTTATCTAGGATTTCCACAATTTAAGTATTTCAATAGCGCATTAAAAATAGTATCTGGAAAGACAAAAAACTCTGAATCAGATGGAGAAACAACTGGATTTCAAGCACTTACAACAGCTATGTCTGGCGCTGTGGGTACAGGTAATATTGGTGGTGTTGCTTTAGCAATTTGGACAGGCGGGCCTGCAGCAATATTTTGGATGTGGATTACAGCAATTTTTGGAATGACAACAAAATATGTTGAAGTAACTTTAGGTCATAAATACAGAACAACTCTAAACGACGGCTCAATATCTGGTGGACCAATGTATTACATTGAACAAGGTTTAAATATGAAATGGGTTGCTATTCTATTTGCATTCTTAATGATGATTACAGCTATCGGTTCTGGAAATATGCCTCAAATTAATAATATCGCTTTGGTAATGAACACTGAATTTGCTGTGCCTAAACTATTTACTGGATTATTTTTGGGAGCTTTGCTTTGGATAATTATTATTGGAGGAATAAAAAGAATTGCATCTGTTGCTAGTAGAATTATTCCAATAATGGGTCTTATATACTTTGGTGGCGCATTAATAATATTGGCAGAAAATTATCAAAATATAATTCCTTCATTTAACGCAATATTTGCACAAGTCTTTACTGGATCTGCCGCAGTTGGAGGATTTCTTGGTGCTAGTTTTGCAATGAGTTTAAAATATGGTGTTGCTCGTGGCCTATATTCAAATGAGGCTGGTCAGGGATCATCTCCAATTGCTCATGCTTCATCAAAAAATAAATCAATTGATCAAGGCGTTGTTTCTATACTCGAACCTTTTATCGATACCATTGTTGTATGTAGTGTTACAGCGTTGGTAATTTTATCAAGTGGAGTATGGACTCAAAAATTTGATACAACCTTCTCAAAGACAGATATGATAATTCTTGAAGGAATTTATTCTGATGAAAAAAATGTAGATGGTGAATATATTTATCCAGATCATATAAACGAATTAACAAAATATGTTCAATCTATTGATTCAAATGTAAATGAATTTTCAGGCTCAATAGATATAAAAGATGGAAAAATATTATCAGAAAATATAACTGTAATTCATTCCAGATCAATTGCAGAAGACATAACAATTTCCAATTCAATTGAGGATAGTTTATTTTCAGGAAAACTTGATGTTAAAAATGGAAAAATATCAGAACAAGTTTCTATAAATGGTAAATCACTTGTAAGCTCGGCAGAATTAACAGCAAAAGCATTCTCACAAGGAATACTTGGTCAATATGGCGGTAAGTTAGTAGCTATAGCCTTATTATTATTTGCGTTTTCTACATCAATAACCTGGTGTTATTATGGGGATAGATCTACTGCGTATATATTTGGAGAGAAGGGCGTTGTTTGGTATAGAAATTTCTACGTTTTATGTTTTGTTTTAGCTGCAGTTATTGATACAACTGTAGTTTGGAACATTGCTTATGTTGTTGTAGCACTTGTATCAATACCAAATTTAATTGCAATGTTTGTTCTTAGAAAGGAAATGAAATCTCTTTCAGATAATTTTGACATCAAATAAATTATTCAATCATTTTTAATACAGATATTATCTCTAGATGATTTTTATTTGGAAATTGATCAAACAATTCTATCTTTGTAATTTTATGTGACCTAATTAAATTTATATCTCTAATATAAGTTTCAGCATTACAAGAAACATAAATAATATTTTTAAAATTTGAGGCTAAATTAATTACATCCTCTGTTAATCCAGACCGAGGAGGATCCAAAAGAATATGTGAAAAATTAAAGTCAGATATAGTTTTTGAATTCATTCGGTTGAAAATTTTTCCTTTAAATAATTTTGATACTTCATCAGATGAAAGACGAGCATTATGAATGTTTGAAATATTATTTTCTTTTAAAGATTTGTTAAGGCATTTAATAGAGTTTCTATTATTTTCTGTTGCTAGAACTTTGTTGAATATAAATGATAACGGAATAGTAAAAGTACCTATCCCACAATATAACTCTAATAAGTCATCTGGATTCTCTATGAAATCAATTACTTTAAATATCATTTTATCAACTAAATATTTATTTGATTGTGTAAAAGTATTATCAGTCTGATAAATTTTTAAATTTTTATAAATGAGTGTATCGTCTAAATATAGACCCCTTGTTTCATATTTATAGTTTTTAGATCGAATGATAATATTTATTTTTAGATCTTCAGATACTTGATTCACAAGATTTATTAGGGATTTATCTATTATTTTGTGATAAATCATTGTGACCATAATTTTATTGTGTTGATTTGATCTAAAATTAACTTGAAATAACTTTTGGTTTATTTCGTTATTCTCATTTATTCTCTTTAAAAGTACTGGCATTAAGTTCTGAATACTTAATGATGCGTCTTTAAAAGTTTTGATGTAAATTTTTTCATTAATATCATGCATAACATAATGATTTTTTCTATAAGAAAATTCACAACGACTTCTAAATGATGTTGCGGGACTGAGGTTAATTGCTACTTTATCGTCATAATTGTTTTTAATGTCGTCTTGAAATCTATCAAATTTATTCATATTAAAAGAGTTGTAACAATTAAAACTAAACCTATAAATATCACATTAATACTAATGAATAAAAAAATAATTTTTCCAAATGAAATATTATTTAGATCATCTGACAGTTGTTCTTTTTTTCTAATTCCTAAAAAAGAACTTATAATCCTATATAACCACATATAAATATGAATGAAATAATTAATATCACAAAATCTGCTGAAGAATACTTGGCAAAATTAATTCAAGATAAGAATGAAACAGACTTATCTATTAGAATTTTTATTTCTGATCCCGGCACTCCAAAAGCTGAAACTTGCCTAGCATATTGTAAACCAGATGAAGCCATGCCAGACGATATGATTTTAAATCTTGATTTAATAAATGTTAATATCGAAAAAAGAAGTATTCCATTTTTAAAAGATTGTGAGGTAAATTTTGATAATGATACTTTTGGTGGCCAACTTACCATTAAAGCCCCTAATGCAAGACTACCAAATATATCTCCTGATAGCCCAGTTGAAGACAGAATTAATTATGTAATTTATAACGAAATTAACCCCATGCTTGAATCTCATGGCGGTGAGGTTTCTCTTGTTGAATTTAATGACAAAAACATTGCAGTTCTTCAATTTGGAGGAGGTTGTCAGGGCTGTGGAATGGTAGATGTAACACTTAAAGATGGAATCGAGAAGACTCTCATCGATCAAATTCCAGAAGTAAAAGCGGTCAAAGATCTTACTGATCATTCAATAAATGACAACGCTTATTATAAATAACTAAATTTCACTTACAGAAACTACTACTCCAAAATATGGATGATCGAAAAAGTGAATTTCTTCATTAAATATTCTTTTTTCATTATCAATGAAGATTTTTATATTAGAGTTTCTTGTATATGAATTTCCTAAGTATGCCTTAAGATCAATATGCATGAATCTCTTTTTATAGAACTTTATAAGAAAGCCATAATTATTTTGGCTTTGATATGACAAAAAATTTGATGATTCATTATCTGGAATAGTTTGGATCCAAGATTTTGTATCAAGTAAAATATAGTTTTTATCATTAGCAATTTTTCTTTTTAGCTTATTTAAAACAGTTAAATTATCATTATCTCTATATAGAGGTTTTGGTAATTCCATAACATCTATTTCATCAACATTATTAAATAAGTTTTTATAAAATTCTGACATATTTGAAAAGTTACTATGTTCGGTCTTGTCAGATAAGGAGGCCTCATCATATAAATAAACTAAGTCTTTATTAGGTACTTTTAATTTTGTATTGAAGGTTTCAATAGTCTCAAAATCCTTATACTTAAATATGATTAATTCTATTTTATATTCAGCCGCATCTTCATGAGCAAAAGAAATATTTATTAATAATATTAATAATAAAGATCTTTTTTTAAAAAATTTCATCTAATAGCTCATTTATATTTTGTCTTCTAATCTCAGAGTTTAATTCATGATACTTATAAATAAATTTATTATTTGAATTAATTTGATATTTTTGAGGCTTATCTTGAGCAAGGCTAACTAATTTATTTAAATGTTCGTCTTTTATATCATTTGTTAATTCAAAATTTGTATTTTTTTCATTTGACTTAATACACTTAATTCCAGTGTTCAATACTTTCAAATAAAATCTTTTGTTATCAATTAAATTTTTGGTTTCAATTGGTATCTTTCCGCATCTGTCCCTAAGATTAGTATTTAAAGTTTTTAAATCTTTTAAAGTTAAAAGTTCATCAAGTTTTTTATAAATTTTTAATCGCTCAAGAGGTGAGGGTAAATAATCTTCACTAATATATGCAGAATCATAGAAATTTATCTCTATATCCTTCTTAATTGATTCTTTAGTCTCTTTCTGAGAATTTATTGCATCTTTTAGCATCGATAAATACAAAGATAATCCAATGTTATCTATGTGACCACTTTGTTTATCTCCTAACATTTCTCCTCCACCTCTAAGTTCAAGATCTTCTTCTGCTATTAAAAATCCTTCTCCAAGATTAGAGTGTCTAATTATTGAATCCAATCTATTTCTAGAAAGTTTTGGTATTTCCAATGTTGGTATTAAAAAATAGCAATAACCTTGTTTCTCTGACCTCCCAACTCTTCCTCTTAGTTGGTGAAGTTGTGATAGTCCAAAATTATGTGAGTTGATAATTACTATTGTATTAGCATTAGGTATATCAAGACCCATCTCGATAATAGTTGTGCAAATTAATCCGTCTATCTCACCATTTTTAAACTCATGCATCACTTTTTTTATTTCTTTTTTTGAAAGTCTTCCGTGAGCAATCGATACGTTAAAATCAGGTAACAAATTATTAATTTCTTTTTTTATGTTTTCCATTTTATCTATATCATTTTGAACAATAAAACATTGACCACCCCTTACTTTTTCTCTTGTTAGAGCCTCTTTAAGAAGTTGTGAGGTTTGTATTTTTAAAAATGATTTTATGTTAATTCTATTTGTTGGTGGAGTTTGTAGAAAAGAAAAATCTTTTAAGCCCGAAAACACAAGATTCATTGTTCTTGGGATAGGGGTTGCTGATAAGTAAAGCACATGAACATTTGATTGCTTATCTTTAATGAAGTTTTTTTGTTTAATACCAAATTTATGTTCTTCATCAATTATTAATAGACCGGTATTCTCATAATTAATACTATTATTAAAAACAATATGAGTAGCAATTAAGATATCAGTTTTGTTTGAATTAAAATTATTAATTATATGTTCTTTTTTTTTATTTGATGTATGTCTATTTAACTTATTTATAGATACTGGAAAATTCTCAAATCTTTTAATAAATGAATCATAATGTTGATCGCAAAGTACTGTACTCGGTGTAATAATAATTACTTGTTTGTTAGATGATACTGCGATAAATGCTGCTCGCATTGCAACTTCTGTTTTTCCAAATCCTACATCTCCACATAAAACACGATTCATTGGCTTTATAAGAGAAAGGTCTTTTTTTATAGATAGAATAGATTCAATTTGATCTGGTGTTTCGTTATATGGAAATTCTTTTTCAAAATTTAAAAATAAATCTTTATCTGCCTTTAAACTTGATGAATTTGCATTATTCCTTCTTGATTCAATATCTAATATTTCAGCTGCGTGATCAATAACTCTTTTATTTGCTTTTGATTTTTTAATAGACCACTTGTTTGATGAAAGTGAATCAATTTTAATATTGATGTTGTTATTTTTATGATAATTTGAAATCTTATTAATATTTCTCAGTGGAACATATAAAACTTCATTTTTGTCATATGTTATTTTTATATATTCACTTAATTTTTTATTAGCTTCTACAACTTCCAATCCCTCATATATACCTAAACCATAATCCTCATGAACTACTAAGTCTCCGATCTGAAAAAGTTTTGATAAAGTATCTTTTTTTTGCGAATTAGCGTTTGATGAATCTATTTTAAATTCTGATTTATCAATATATTCTTTATGAAAAACAAGTATATTTTTATCTGCAATATTGATTGGTCTTACAATATCACCATGTATTAATGAAACGTCTTTTTTGATCTCACCAATATTTTTAATTCTTATTGTTTCGGTTTTATATTTTTCTTTTAATTTCTCAATTTCTGAAGGTACAGATGACATTAATACTATTTTTTTACCAGCGAATTTATGTTTTTGGATTGCTTCTTCAACCTTTTTAAATGATTCAAATGAATAATCAATTTCATTAGCATCAATTTTTTTGATTGATTCAGTAAAATTTATTACATCTTCACAATTTAAGAATAAATCTGATGGTTTAATTAATGGTCTGCTAGAGTCATGAGATTCATCCTCATACCTGTTTTCAATTAGATGATTATATTTATTTATGCTGTTATTCAAGTCATGATATTTAATATAGTCATAGTTATTAAATATCTCTATAAAGGTTGATGTTTTTTCAAAAAAAAATGGAAAATATATCTCAATACCTTCTGCTACTTCATTATTTTTTATTTTTTGAAATAATGAACAATATCTTTCATCTATATCTGTAAAATATTCTCGCCATTTTTTAATGAATGACGAAACCTTCGAATCATCTAGGCTAAATAAACTTCCTTTAGAAATTGAAAATTGCTCAATATTTTTTATTGATAATTGTGATTCAATTTCAAATAGTCTTATAGATTCAATATGATCATCAAATATTTCAATTCTTAACGGGTTTTTATAAATAGGTGAAAAAATATCAATAATTCCTCCTCTTAATGAATACTCATTAATATTCTCTACATTCGTTTTCTTTTGATAATTCAAGGATTCAACAATTTTTATAATACTATCAATAGGTAGCTTATCGTTTAGGGAAAATGTCTCTTCAGACTTAAAAAAGTATCTATCTGGGAATATTTCAAATAAATTTCTTACCGAGCTAATTAAAATATGCTTTTCTTTATTTCTGTTGTTTATTAGTTGAAATCTCTGTTTAGTTATTTCTTCTGGAATTGAAAAATGATCATACGGAAGAATATCGTTCTCAGGAAAGAGTAGGATTGGCTTATTTTCAATTAAAATTGAAAGCTCATTAAAAATATACTTTGATTCAGTATTGTCCTTTGTAATAAGACAGAAAGAATTCGAAGATTTATCAAAATATTTCTTAATAGAATATGCATAATTTTGATATTTATTTTGTTTATTTTTAGTCATCTAGTTGTGTATAATGAGGACCTTATTCTATCAATCAAATTTAATATATAAAGAAAAAAAATATGGATATAAACTTTAGTAAAGAAGATATTGCTTTTAGAGATGAAGTTAGAGATTGGTTAGCTAACGATTATCCAAAGCATGTAAAAGAAAAAACTGATGCTGGTATTACAATTAGTAAAGAAGATTTAATAGATTTTCATAAGGCATTATCAAATAAAGGCTGGATGGGCTATAACTGGCCTGTTGAGTATGGTGGAACTGGTTGGTCAGCTTCGAAATTATATATTTTTAATAAAGAGCTTGGTTTAGCTGGATGTCCACCAATTCTCCCTTTTGGTGTTGGTATGGTTGGTCCTGTAATTTACACGTTTGGTAATGATGAACAAAAAGAAAGATTTTTGCCTGATATACTCAATTTTAATACATGGTGGTGTCAGGGTTACTCTGAGCCAGGTTCAGGCTCAGATTTAGCTTCATTAAAAACAAAAGCTGTTTTAAGAAATGATCTTGATGAAGATTACTATGTTGTAAATGGATCTAAGACATGGACAACATTAGCTCAGAATGCTGACTGGATATTCTGTTTAGTTAGAACAGACAACAGTGGCATTAAGCAAGAAGGAATTTCATTTCTACTTATCGATATGAAATCACCAGGAATTGAGGTTAAACCAATAATAACTATTGACGGTGATCATGAAGTTAACTCAGTATTTTTTACTGACGTTAAAGTGCCAGCAAAAAATCTAATAGGTGAAGAGGGTAAAGGATGGACATACGCCAAATTCTTACTAGCGCATGAAAGATTTGGTATTGCTGGTGTAGGAGCTTCTATGAGACAGCTTAATAGATTAAAAGAGATAATCTCTAAACTTGATAATTCTGATCTACAAAAAAAGGTTAATGAGCTTGAGGTTGCATTATCAGCAATTGAAATCACAGAATTGAGACTTCTATCAGCTCTTGAAAACGGTGGTCATCCTGGAGCTGAATCATCAATATTAAAAATTAAAGGAACTGAAATGCAACAAGCCTTATCAGAACTATTTGTAGAAGCATCAGGAGAATATGCTTTAATGTATCCAGGACCACATGGGTATGAAAATAATGATAAACCTGCTGGTCCAGATTATGCTGCTGAAGGCTTGTCTGGATTTTTAAATCTTAGAAAAACATCTATATATGGTGGAAGTAATGAAATTCAAAAAAATATCTTGTCCAAGTTTGTATTGGGTGTTTAATTAATGAATCTCGATTATAACGATGAACAAAATATGCTGCGAGAGCAGATTCAAAAATTTTGTGAATCTGAATATGATTTTTATAAACGAGAAGAAATAGTTAAATCATCAAATGATTTTGATGAAAATGTATGGAATTTGTTTGCTGAACAAGGATGGCTGTCAATGCCATTTTCAGAACAGTCTGGTGGCCTTGGTTTTGGTCCAATTGAATTATCAATTTTGTTTGAAGAATTTGGAAAAGCGCTTGTAATAGAGCCATATCTATCAACTGTTGTTCTCTCCGGAACATTGTTAGATAAATCAACATTTTCTGAAAAGAATGACTTGATTGAAAAAATTTGTACAGGATCTATACATATTTCACTCGCTTATGCTGAAGTTGATAATGGATATGATTATTTAAATCCAAGCACAACTTTAGATTCAAAATTTGTTATGAATGGTACTAAAACATTAGTTCTTAATGGATCTAACGCTGAAAAAATTATTGTAACTTGCACTAATGACGATACTTTAAATATTGTTGTACTAGATGCAAATACACCTGGCGTTTCAATTAATTCATTTTCAACAGTAGACGGTCAATCATGCTCAGAAATTTCTTTTGAAAATGTTAAATTAGATAAATCAAATATTATTGCTATTGGTAATGATGCTGAAAACTTATTAAAAGAAACAATCAATCTTGCTACTTTATGTATATGCGCAGAGGCTGTTGGTTGCATGGAGTCTTGTTATCATAAGACATTAGAATATACAAAAGGCAGAGAGCAATTTGGTCAACCCATATCTGGTTTTCAAGTTTTACAGCATAGGATGGTCGATATGTTTATTGAGTCAGAACTAGCAAAATCACTATTAATAAAAGCAATGTTAGAAGTTAATAATAGGTCTGATGAAATGTATAAACATGTTTCTGCACTTAAATCGTATGTTGGTAAATCTGGAAAACTTTCAGCTAAAGAAGCTGTTCAACTTCATGGAGGTATGGGGGTTAGTGAGGAAATGATGATTGGACATTATCTTAAAAAAATGATTTCAATTGATGCATTATTTGGAAATGCTGACTATCATCTTAAAACTTTTTCCTGATACTTTATTTAGGTATTTCATTAAACGATTTATAATCAGATCATGAGTGATAATAGGGATATCAATCTTCAGTCTACTAAAAGACAAAAAAGGATCTTACCTGAAGATTCTTTTGGTGATTGGAAATGGAGAGAAGGTCTTGCAGAGCTTATGGTTCCAATTATTGGTTCTCTATATAGAAATGGCATTAATATACTAATTTACGGAAAATCCCTGGTAAATGAATCTCCAGTTGCAATAATGAAAGCACATCGCTTTGCTAGACAGTCTGATAATAACGAACTCAGTGAATTAGAAACTTATCCAATACTTAAATATATAGAAACTTTAGATTTATCTGACTGCGAAATTGATGTAGGTGAAATAGCAGTTAAATGTCCATTTTTTGAAGATATAAAAAATGACGATTCTAACATAGGTGATTATATTGATGCTGAACTTGAATCTGTAATAAATAAGAAATCAAATAGGCCTTCTGAACCTGCAAACATAGTCTTGTATGGCTTTGGAAGGATTGGAAGACTTGTTGCAAGAATGATGACACAAACTACAGGACCAGGTAATTATTTTAAACTAAGAGCTATTGTCATTAGAAAAGCTACAGATGACGATATATTTAAACGAGCAAGCTTGTTAACGAAAGATTCTGTTCATGGGCCTTTTGATGGAACAGTAAGAGTTGATGAAGAAAACTCAAGTTTAGTAATCAATGGAAATCCTGTTAAGGTTATTTACGCCTCAGGTCCTGATAAAGTTAAATATTCAGATCATGGCATTAATGATCCAGTTGTAATTGATAATACTGGTATTTGGAGAGATGAAGAAGCATTATCTGTTCATATTAAATCAGGAGCCTTAAAGGTAATCTTAACTGCTCCTGCAAATGGAGATATCAAAAATATTGTTTACGGAATAAATGATTCAATTCTTGAAGAAAATGATCATCTTATATCTGCTGCATCATGTACAACAAATGCGATTGTTCCTGTGCTTAAAACCATTAATGATGAGTTTAAAATTAATGGAGGCCATATTGAAACTGTTCACGCATATACAAATGATCAAAATCTAATCGATAACTTTCATAAGAAAGACAGAAGAGGAAGAGGTGCTCCACTTAACATGGTTATAACTTCAACTGGAGCTGTAAATGCAGTAGCAAAAGCTTTACCAGAACTTAAAGGGAAACTTACTGGTAATGCTATTCGTGTGCCAACTCCTAATGTTAGTCTTGCAATATTATCGTTGGAATTAGATAAAAAAGTTAGTGTTGAAATAGTTAATGATTATCTTAGATCGATGGCTTTTCACTCTGAATATAGAGAAATAATTGGATTTGTTAACTCATCTGAGGTCGTTTCTACTGATTTTTATTCGTCACCATTTGCTACTGTAATTGACTCTCAGGCTACTATAACTAATGACAAAAGAGTAACTCTTTATTGTTGGTACGATAATGAATATGGCTATACTAAACAAGTTATAAACTTAGCAAAGAAAGTAGCTAAAATTAATCTACCTAGATTACCTAAACCAATTAGCTAAAAACATAGAATCCTAGGCGCTTTAGCCTTATAATTCTATTGTTTTTTATTGTTTCAAACGTAACTTTATAAAGGCACACAAAAAGTGATAAAAATATCAAAAGGTCTTGATTTACCAATATCAGGCTCGCCCGTAAATACAATCTCTGACGAACCTAAAGTTTCGTCTGTAGCTTTATTGTCTAATGATTTTATTGGTATGAAACCAACCATGCTAGTGAAAGAAGGAGAAACTGTTAAAGCTGGTCAAAAAATTTTTGAAGATAAAAAAAATAATGGAGTTTATTTTACTTCTCCAGCAGGTGGTATTGTTAAGGATATAAATAGAGGAGATAAAAGAAGATTTTTATCAATCGAAATAGACATAAAAGATACTGAAAAATTTGTTAATTTTGATATGGATGACTCAGTTGATCAAATTAAAGATTGTCTTATTGATTCTGGTTTATGGAATGCTTTTAGAACTAGGCCCTTCAATAGGACACCTGGCATAAATGAAATTCCTGATGCTGTCTTTATTAACTGCTGTGATTCAAATCCTCTTTCTATAGATCCGTATGAAATAATATTGCTTAACAAAAACGAGTTTGATGAAGGACTTAATGTTTTAACAGACTTCTTTAGATGTAATATTAATCTCTGTTATCAAAATGACAATTTTGATACATCTATTGAAAAGATAAACTACTATCAATTCAAAGGCCCACATCCTTCAGGACTATCAAGTACTCACATTTCTAAAATTTATCCAGTGAATTTAAATAGAAAAGTTTGGACAATCAATTATCAAGATATTATTTCAATTGGATACCTTAAGCAAAATAAAGAAATTAGAACTTCAAAATATATTTCTTTAGCTGGTCCTTTAGTTTATGAACCATCGCTGATAAAGGTAAGAATCGGAGGAAACATTGACGAAATAACTGCAGGTAAAATTGAACCGAATTCAAGGATTATATCTGGTTCTGTTCTTCATGGTCATCAATCTGAAGGAGTCATGAACTATCTTGGATATTACGATTCTCAAATATCTGTTATTGCAGATGAAGTTAATAATATTTTTATGAATTGGCTTATGCCAGGTTCATCATTACATTCAAAATTAAATGTTTTTTTATCATCATTTATAAAACCGGAAAAATTTACTTTTAATACTTCTATTGGTGGCGGTAATAGGGCCATAGTTCCAATTTCATCATACGAAGAAGTAATTCCAATGGATATTTTAGTAACACAACTTTTGAAAGCACTAGTCGTCTCAGATATAGATATGGCTATAGATTTAGGTATGTTAGAGCTAGTGCCAGAAGATTTGGCATTATGTTCATATGTATGTCCTAGTAAATATGATTATTCATCGATATTAATGGATAACCTCAACAAACTTTATTTAGAATCATGAAAATTTTAAGAAATTATCTTGATAATATAAAACCAAATTTTGTAAGTGATGGTAAGCACGTTAAGTGGTTCCCATTATTTGATGCTATTGAAAATTTATTTTTCTCTTATGGTAAAAAAACAAAAAATCCAATCCATGTAAGAGATGCTGTTGATATTCAAAAAGTAATGGTTACCGTATGGTTAGCAACATTTCCAGCTATGTTTTTTGGTATGTATAATCTTGGTGCGAACTCTCTTGAATATTTAGAATCAATCAATCAACAAAATACTGGAGATTGGCATCATTATTTTGTCAGTATAGTTGGATATGATTCAAGTAGTTTTCTAAGCAAGCTTTGGTTTGGTGCGTGTTATTTTCTGCCAATATACTTTGTTGTTTTTACAGTTGGGATTGCTTGGGAGGCTTTATTTGCAATTGTTAGAAAACATGAAATAAATGAAGGAGCTTTTGTTTCTACAGTTCTTTTTGCTCTCAGTTGTCCACCTGATATTCCTCTTTGGCAAGCTGCTATGGGTATTTCATTTGGACTTGTTATAGGAAAAGAAATATTTGGTGGAACTGGTAAAAATTTCTTAAATCCTGCACTTACTGGCCGAGCATTTTTATACTTTGCTTATCCTGCACAGATATCTGGGGATAAGGTATGGGTTGCAGGCATTTCCGACTACAACATAATTCCTGAGGGTTATAGTGGAGCAACAGCCTTGGGAGTAGCTGCTGAAAGTGGTATGGCTGGAATAACTAACTCCTATACATGGATGGATGCATTTCTTGGGAACATTCCTGGTTCAGTAGGTGAAACATCCATTATTGCTATATTGATCGGATTAGCAGTTTTATTAATTACTAAAGTTGCATCTTATAGAATTGTATTAGGAACTTTTGTTGGAATGATATTAATGTCATCTCTATTAAATATAGTTGGTTCTGATTCAAATCCAATGTTTGCTATTCCTTGGTATTGGCATGCTGTTATTGGAAGTTTTGCTTTTGGTTTGGTATTTATGGCAACAGAGCCAGTTTCAGGTTCAGGAACTAATACTGGAAGATGGATATATGGAATTGTAATTGGAGTTACAGTGATTTTAATTCGTGTTATTAATCCAGCGTTCCCTGAAGGCATGATGTTAGCAATTTTATTTGCAAATTTATTAGCACCTGTTATTGACCATATGGTTGTTATGTCTAATATAAAAAGAAGAAAGGCTTTATATAATGAATGAATCAATAGTTAAAACAATTGGAGTTGCATTTGCAGTTTGTTTAATTTGCTCATTGGTTGTTTCTGCATCAGCAGTAAGTCTTAGGGATCTTCAAAAAGAGAATAAGCTCAATGATAAAAGAATAAAAATACTTCAAGTCGCAGATATATATGATCCTAACATTTCTATTGCTGAACAATTTTCTGAATTAGAGTCTAAGTTTATTGATTTTAATACTGGATTAATGATGGACGAATACAATAATTTTAGTATAGATGACTATGATCAAATCGTTGTTACAAAAGACCCTAATTTATCATCCAAAGTTCCAACTTCAGAAGATATTGCAATTATAAAAAATAGAGAAAATGTTGGAAAAATTTATATATTGAGAGATGAGATAGGTACTATTGAGAAATTAGTACTTCCCATAAGAGGTTACGGACTCTGGGGAACTTTATATGGTTATATTTCAATTGAAGATGATTTTAATACTGTTTCTGGAATAGAATTTTATGATCATAAAGAAACACCCGGTTTAGGTGCAGAAGTTGATAATCCAAAATGGAAAGCTCAATGGAAAGGAAAAAAAATATATAAAGACAATAAAGTTAATTTAGTAGTAATTAAAGGAAAGGTTGAAGCAGATGATTCTGAATCAACATACAAAATTGATGGTTTATCTGGTGCTACTATTACAAGCAGGGGAGTTACAAACATGGTAGCTTATTGGTTTGGTGAGTCAGGATATTCGTCATTATTAAGAGAACTAGACTATGAATCTTAAAAAGTATCAAGATGTAATTGTTAAACCTCTTATAGATGAGAATCCTATTACATTACAAATTCTTGGTATTTGTTCTGCATTAGCAGTTACGAATAATCTGTCAGTTACAATGGTAATGTGTGTAGCTGTAATAAGTGTAATTTCCTTTTCAAACCTATTTATATCATTAATCAGGAACTATATTCCTTCGAGTATTAGAATTATTGTTCAAATGACAATAATCGCATCACTTGTAATTGTTGTGGATGAATTATTAAAAGCATACGATTATGAAACTAGTAAAAAGCTGTCTGTTTTTGTTGGATTAATAATAACGAATTGTATTGTAATGGGTCGTGCTGAAGCTTTTGCAATGAAAGAAAAACCATTATTAAGCTTTTTAGATGGTCTTGGAAATGGTCTTGGATATAGTCTAATTTTGATTGCAGTAGCAACAATAAGAGAGCTATTTGGAGCTGGGACTTTATTTGGTTATGAAATTCTTCCACTCATATCTAATGGTGGCTGGTATATGGGTAATAATTTATTACTCTTACCCCCAAGCTCATTTATTATTATAGGTTTATTTATTTGGTTAATAAGATCACTAAAATCTGATCAGATTGAAGAGGATGATTTCTTTGTCTCTAAACACTCAACCAGTCCTGATTTATCAAAAAGAGAAATAAATGTTTGAACATTATTTAAATATTTTTATAACAACAGTATTTATTGAAAATATTGCATTGTCTCTTTTTCTTGGAATGTGCACATTTATAGCTATATCTAAAAAAATTGATGCTGCTTTTGGACTTGGAATTGCTGTAATTGTTGTTTGTTTGATCACGGTGCCTTTAAATAACTTAATTTATAACTATATATTAAGAGAAGACGCATTAACTTGGATTGGTATTGAAGGCACAAATCTAGAATTTGTTGAATTGATTAGTTACATAGGTGTCATTGCAGCAAGTGTTCAAATATTAGAAATGTTCTTAGATAAATATGTACCTGCTTTATACAACGCTCTTGGTCAATTTTTACCACTAATTACAGTCAATTGTGCAATTTTAGGTGCTTCTTTATTTATGGTCGAAAAAGATTTAATGTTTGTAGAAAGTATTGTTTATGGATTTGGGGCAGGTTTTGGATGGGCTTTGGCAATTGTAGTTTTAGCTGGTATTCGAGAAAAACTTAAATATTCTGATATACCAGATGGATTAAAAGGTCTTGGCACAACATTTATTATTGTAGGACTAATGAGTTTTGGTTTTATGTCATTTGGAGGTATTTCACTTTAATATGAGTATAGATTTAATTTTAGGTGTTACCGCTTTTAGTGGAATTATTCTTCTACTTGTTCTTGTAATAATATTTGCAAGATCAAAGCTTGTATCAACAGGGAATGTTTCTATTGAAATTAATGGTGATGCTTCCAATCCAATAGTTGTACCAGCTGGAGCCAAGCTATTGCAAACATTAGCTGACAATAACATATTTCTTGCTTCTGCTTGCGGTGGCGGTGGGACCTGTAGTCAATGTAAATGTCAGGTATTCGAAGGCGGAGGTTCTATACTAGCTGCAGAAGAGTCACATTTTAATTCAACACAACAAAAAGATGGTTGGAGATTGTCATGCCAGGTACCAGTAAAGAATGATTTAAAAATTGCAGTTCCTGAGGATGTTTTTGGTGTTAAAGAATGGGAATGCGAAGTTATATCTAATGAAAATGTTGCGACATTTATTAAAGAGCTGATTCTTAAATTACCAGAAGGTGAAAATGTAGATTTTAGAGCTGGTGGTTACGTTCAACTTGAAGCTCCTGCTTATGATCTTGATTATAAAGAATTTGATATTGAAAAAGAATATCACGAAGATTGGGATAGATTTAAAATCTGGGACAACAAATCATCTACTAATGAACCAGTTATTAGAGCATACTCTATGGCAAATTATCCTGAAGAAAAGGGTATTATCAAATTTAATATAAGAATTGCATCACCACCTCCAGGACAAGACGTTCCACCAGGATTAATGTCGTCTTGGACTTTTGGTCTTAAGCCAGGTGATAAAGTTAAAGTGTTTGGACCATTTGGAGAGTTTTTTGCTAAAGAAACAGATGCAGAAATGGTTTTTGTAGGAGGCGGCGCTGGTATGGCACCAATGAGATCTCATATATTCGACCAATTACTAAGAATAAACACTAATAGGAAAATAACTTTTTGGTATGGAGCTAGAAGTCTTAAAGAAATGTTTTATGTAAATGAATTTGACGAATTAGCGAAGAAATATGATAACTTTGAATGGCATGTTGCATTATCTGATCCATTGCCTGAAGATGACTGGGACG
Organism: uncultured SAR86 cluster bacterium; assembly: GCA_902547295.1. Lineage (GTDB taxonomy): Bacteria > Pseudomonadota > Gammaproteobacteria > Magnimaribacterales > D2472 > SAR86A. Next base: position 44,134 of record CACCNJ010000004.1, read on the forward strand.
GTGAAACGGGCTTCATACATAATGTTTTGTATGAAAATTATCTTAAAACCCATGATGCACCAGAAGATTGTGAATATTATATGTGTGGTCCTCCAATGATGAACAAAGCTGTAATTGATATGTTAATTAATTTAGGTGTAGAGCCTGAAAACATTGCTTTAGACGACTTTGGTGGTTAATAAATCTTAATAAAGTGTCTAGATATTTTTTTTCTAAAGTAATAGCTCTTTTTGCTGGAATTATTCTATTACTCATTGCATATAATCATAATGTTAATTCTTTATATGTAATATCAGGCAACGCATATGGAACTACTTGGTCTGTTTCCTCGCCTCAATATATTGCAGATAATCATAAAGAAGCTATTAAAAATATTATTAATGATATCGATTATGTAGCTTCAAACTACAAATCAGAATCTGAAATTTCTAAAATTAATATGAACTTTAAAGAATTTCAATTTGTTTCAGATGAATTATTCGATATTTTAAAAATTGCTAAAAGTGTAGAAGCTAATTCGGAGGGATATTACAACATAATGTTGGGCAAAATTTCTAGCAGCTTAGGATTTGCACCAGATTTTGGAAAAAATCTACTCCAAAAAAAATTGTCTACATATGAATTAGATGAAACAAATAGATCACTAATTAGATACTCTGAGAATTGGTTTGACTTGTCATCGATTGCTAAAGGATATGCGGTACAAAAGATACATGAATATCTGTCATTATCCAGCCTCAATAATCATCTTATTGATATAGGAGGGGAAATAATAATAAGTGGAAGTAAAAATGGTAGGCCATGGAATGTTGGTATACAAAATCCTTTATCAAATATAGATAGTTCAACCACAACTATAAATAATGAAAACAATGATTTTCTTGCTATTGCAACTTCAGGAGAATATAGAAATTTTAAATTAGACAATGATGGAAATAAAATTACTCACACCATCAATCCACTTACTCTCTCATCTATTGATAATGATATTTTGTCGGTAACTGTAATAAATGAATACTCTGCAACATATTCAGATGCTTATGCAACTGCTTTTAATGCAATGGGAATGAACAAAGCAATTGAAATAGCTAATAAAAATGAAATCGCTGCCATGATTATTTATAGAAATGATAATGATGTTATAGATATTGTTTTTTCAGATAAATGGTATGATTTGTTTATATGAATGAGTTAATACTGTCATTTTTAATAATAGCTTTTGCATTTACAGGCTTAGCAGTTGGCCTTATTTTTAAAAATCAACCAATCAAAGGTTCATGTGGAGGAATGGCTAATCTTAAGGATGGCTCCACTTGCGAAATATGTGGAAGATCAGATCCAGAAAATTGTAGAGATTAGATCATAATATTTATGGTTAATGGTCATTGCGACGAAAAATTCTCTGAACTTAAAAATATCTTAGAACAACAACTAAATTCTGATTTTGAATTAGGTGCTTCCGTTGCTGTTGAATGGAAAGGCAAAGAGGTTGTTAATCTTTACGGTGGCTACAAAGATGAAAATAAAAATTCAAAATGGAATGAAAATACTATTGTTAATGTATTTTCAGTAACGAAAGCTATTTCAGGAATTTGTATTACAAGATTAATTGATGCAGGTTTATTAGATGTAAATAAAAATGTTGGCCATTACTGGCCTGAATATGCTTGTAATGGTAAAGAAAATACAAAAGTTATTGATTTTCTTACCCATAGAGCAGGTATGTTTGGATTTGAAAATGATATTCCACAAGCTAGCTGGAATGATTGGGATGTTTATGTAAAAGCTTTAGAAAAGCAAAAACCATTTGTAACTCCAGGATCATCTCAAGGATACCACGCAGTTACATTTGCATGGTTAGTAGGCGAATTATTCAAGAGAGTTGAGGGTAGAACTATTGGAAGATACTTTAAAGAAGAAATAGCTGAACCTTTAGATATTGATTTTCATATTGGTTTAAATGAAGATCAAATTAATAGATGTGCATCGATTACATCATTTGATAGATTAGACTCAATTAAACCTCCCATCGATTTTATAAAATTTATACCTAATTTTGTTCTTAATGATGAATTGATTAATCTGAAAAAATCTCTTAAATCAAAACATTTCTTAAAAGCATTTATGCCAGAACCTTTTCAAGAGAATGATGTAAATTCAATTGACTTCAGGTCGGCTGAACTACCAGCTGGTAATGGTCATGGAACAGCAGCTGGTCTTGCAAAACTATTTGGTATTCTTGCATCAGGATGTAATAGAGATAATATTAAAATAATGGATGATAAAACCTTAGATCAAGCAACAAGAGTATATTCAAGTGGTCCTGATTCTGTTCTATTTGGAGTAAAACTTAAATTTGGATATTGCTTTATGTTAGATGGTAACAAGAAGTCCAATATAAATTTTGCTCCAATATTTTATCAAGGTGCTTTTGGACATGCTGGAATAGGGGGTTCAGTTGCTTTTGGAGACAAAAAAAATCAGTTAGGATACAGTTTTGTATGCAATAAACAGCAAAAATCTTCTAGTCTTTATAAGACATCTAATATGCTTACAAAAGCACTATATGATGCAATTAGTTAAAATTGATTCATAGTATTATCTTTACCAGCAGCCTTTAAAGCAGCCTCGCCAGCAAAGTATTCTTTATGGTCATCACCCATATCAGAACCAGACATATTTTGATGTTTTACACATGCAATACCTTGACGAATTTCTTTTCTTTGGACATTCGCAACATATCCAAGCATTCCTTCAGATCCAAAATATTCTTTTGCTAAGTTGTCAGTAGAAAGAGCTGCAGTATGATATGTAGGCAATGTTATTAAATGGTGAAATATTCCAGCCTCTTTAGAAGCATCAGCTTGGAAAGTTCTAATTTTATCATCAGCCAGTTTTGCTATCTCAGTTTCATCATATTTCTCATTCATTAAGTCTTCTCTATCATATTGTGAGACATCGTCACCAGATTCACTCATTTCATCAAACACTTGTTGTCTGAAATTTAATGTCCAATTAAAGGACGGACTATTGTTATATACTAATTTAGCATTAGGTATAACTTTTTTAATTTCATTCATCATCGCAGCAATCTGACCAATATGAGGTTTTTCAGTTTCAATCCAAATTAAATCAGCGCCATTTTGTAGACTTGTAATAGAATCAAGAATACATCTAGCTTCACCAGTTCCTTTTCTAAATTGATATAAATTTGAAGGTAATCTTTTTGGACGAACAATTTTTCCATTTTGACTAATCATTACATCACCATGATTCATATTTTTATCATTTATTTCTTCGACATCTAAGAATGAATTATATTGATCACCTAAATCACCTTCTTCATTTGTAATTGCTATTTGTTTTGTTAAACCAGCACCTAAAGAGTCTGTTCTAGCAACAATAATTCCATCATCGACTCCTAGTTCTAAGAACGCATATCGAACAGCATTTATTTTTGCTAAAAAGTCTGCATGGGGCACAGTTACCTTACCATCCTGATGCCCACATTGTTTCTCATCAGATACTTGGTTTTCTATTTGAATTGCACATGCGCCAGCTTCAATCATCTGTTTTGCCATCAAATATGTTGCTTCTTCATTTCCAAAACCAGCATCAATATCGGCAATTATTGGAACAATATGTGTTTCAAAATTATCTATCTTTTCTTGAATGGCAGGTTTATCTTTATCAGATGCACTATCTAATTCTCTAAATAAACCTCCTAATTCTCTGGCATCAGCCTGTTTTAAAAATGTATATAGTTCATTTATAAGACTTGCTACTGAGGTTTTTTCATGCATTGATTGATCAGGTAACGGTCCAAATTGAGATCTAAGAGCAGCAATCATCCAACCAGATAAATATAAATATTTTTTATTATTTGTACCAAAGTGTTTTTTTATAGAAATTAATTTTTGTTGCCCTATAAAACCATGCCAACAACCAAGTGATTGAGTATAGGCAGCAGGGTCCTTATCATATTCATCCATATCTTTACGCATTATTGATGCAGTATATTTAGCAATATCAATACCAGTTTTAAATTGGTTTTGGAGTCTCATTCGAGCAACATAATTAGGATTTATTGCATCCCAATTAGATGTATCGATATCAGATATAGACGAAGCTTCTTCCAATGAATTATTGTATTTTGACATTTAATTTCCCCTGTTTTGTAGTGAAGTAGATAATATAATGTATATTGTGTCAATATATTTAAAAAATCCTTTAATTATCGGATTATTTGAGTAGTTCTACTACAAATAACTACTAATTTACACTTTTTTTGCTAGGCCAATATATTTAGCTGGAGTTAAAGAAAGAAGTTTTTCTTTGGATTTATCTGATATATCTAGTGAATTTACAAAGTTTTTATATGAACTTTTATCTAGCTTTTTGCCTCTTGATAAATTTTTTAATTGCTCATATGCATCATCAATACCTTCATAACGCATTATTGTTTGGACAGCCTCAGTTAAAACTTCCCAATTATTATCAAGCTCATTTAAAATAAATTCTTTATTTGGTGCAATTTTCTGCAATCCATTTTGTAAAGAAGTTATTCCAATTTTTGTATATCCAAATGACATACCAATATTTCTTAAAACAGTGCTATCTGATAGATCTCTTTGAAGTCTAGACCTAGGAAGCTTATTAATGAAATAATCATTTAAGGAATTAGATATTCCAAAATTACCTTCTGCGTTTTCAAAATCTATCGGATTTACCTTATGAGGCATAGTTGATGAACCTACCTCATTCTTGTTAAGTTTAAGTTTGAAAATTTCATTTGAAATATATATCCACATATCCTGCGACATATCAATGCAGATATTATTTGTCCTCGTCATTGTTTGTAATAATTCAGCTATCCAATCATGAGGTTCTATCTGAGTTGTTACAGGATTTTGAACAACATTGAATGTTTTAATAAATTTATTTGTAAATGTAATCCAATTAATTCGACCCTCAGCAATATCAAAAGCATGATAGTTGCCTACAGCTCCACTAAATTTTGCTAGTGGGACCGTTGAATTTAATTTTTTAATCTCTCTGTTAATTCTCGTTTGAAATACTTTTATTTCTTTACCTATTGTTGTGGGGGAGGCGGCTTGACCATGAGTTCGAGAGAGAAGCGGGATATTTGACCATTTTGATGATAGTTTTTTTAAGTTTGTATTAAGATTTTTTAAATCTTTTTCATAAACCTTTAAACCATCATTAATCATAATTGCATATGACAAAGAATTAATATCTTCACTTGTTAAACCGAAATGAATTAAATGGATATATTTATTTAAAACTTTATCTTTTTTGAAGAAATTTTTAATATAGTACTCAACTGCTTTAACATCATGATTTGTTACTTTTTCAATTTTTTTTATTTCTAAAACACTTTTATCATCAAAAGAATCACGAAATTTAATAATCTTATTTTTTGATTGATTTGATAATTTAGAAAAATAATTAGGATATTTTTGACATAAATATAACAACCAATTAATTTCAATGAGAAATCTTGTCTTTAATAAACTATATTCAGAAAAAATACTTCTTATATCTTCAATTTTAGACAGGTATCTATTATCAAGTGGAGAAATATTATTATGATCAAATTTCATAGACTAATCTTAATTTGCTATGGCTATTATGCGCTTTTAGAAATAATTCCTCCACCCAAACATATATTCTTATCATAAAAAACAGCAGATTGACCTGAAGCAACTCCCCTAATTGGCTCAGAAAACTCAACATTAAAAATTTTATCCTTTATGGATATTTTACAATCTATCGGTGTATGTTGATGTCTAACTTGAACGCTACAATTTTTTGGAAAAGAATGATCGATATTATTAATCCAGGAAACATTCTCACATTCCAAACGTTTACTTAAAAGCAACTCATTATTTATACCCTGACACACAAAGATTTCATTTTTATCGATATCTTTGTCAAAAACATACCAAGGCAGATCCTCTCTACCTCTAACACCACCAATATTTAAACCTTGTCTTTGTCCTTTAGTGAAGAGGGTAGCACCATTATGTGTTCCAACTTCAGTTCCAAATTCATCATAAATTATTCCTTTTTCTAATTTTATGAATCTACCTAAAAAATCTTTTAGATTTCTTTCACCAACAAAACATATGCCTACAGAATCTTTTTTTGAGGATACTGGTAAATTTATTTTTTTAGCAATTTCTCTTACTTCTGTTTTAAGAAGATTCTCTAGTGGAAAGATACATTTTTCAAATTCTTTTTCTTTAACCTCATGGAGAAAATATGTTTGATCCTTTTCCAAGTCTTTTGCTCTTACGAGTAGCTTCATACCATCAACATCATTTAGTGATGCATAATGCCCCGTAGCAATGTAATCCGCACCAATATTAAATGCATAATCAAGAAATGACTTAAATTTAATTTCACGATTACATAAAATATCAGGATTGGGTGTTCTACCTTTCTTATGTTCATTTAAAAACTCTTCAAATACTCTATCCCAATATTCATCTGAAAAGTTAGCTTTGTGTAGTGGTATGTCTAACATATCACAGACCTTTGAAGCATCCTCAAAATCAATTTCTGAGGTACAAACTTCACCAGGCTCGCTTTGCCAGTTTTGCATAAATAATCCGACCACTTTATATCCTTTCTCTTTTAATAAATAAGCTGATACAGATGAATCAACGCCACCTGACATTCCAACTACAATTGTTTTTTTACTATTATTCATATCTCAAAATGAATTCATAAATTAATATTTTAGGAGTATAATTATCACCGATTTTAACTGCAAATAACGAATTAAGAGAGTTATTATTCTATGCCTTACAAGAAAATAAAAGTCCCAAAAAAAGGCTCTAAAATTACCTTCGAGAATGGGAAGATTAACATCCCTGATAATCCTATCATTCCTTACATTGAGGGTGACGGAATTGGTGTTGATATAACACCGCCAATGATAAATGTTGTAAATGAAGCTGTAAAAATAGCTTATAAAGATAAAAAGAAAATTGAATGGATGGAGGTATATTGTGGAGAGAAAGCTACTCAAGTTTATTCAAAAGACACATGGCTACCTGATGAGACTATAGATGCATTAAAAGAATTTGTTGTAAGCATCAAAGGTCCTTTAACAACTCCAGTAGGTGGTGGAATAAGATCATTAAACGTTTCGTTGAGACAAATATTAGATTTATATGTGTGTTTAAGACCAATTAGATATTTTGATGGTGTTCCTTCGCCAGTAAAAAGACCTCAAGACGTAGATATGGTTATATTTAGAGAAAATTCAGAAGATATATATTGTGGTGTAGAGTTTGAGGGAAATTCAAAAGAAGCAAAGAGTTTGGTTAAAACACTTAAAACAAGATTTGATGTTTCAAAAATTAGATTTGATGAGAATGTGGGCATAGGTGTTAAACCAATATCTAAAAGTGGAACCTCAAGACTTGTAAAAAAAGCAATAGACTATGCTATTGATAATAATCGTTCATCAGTAACCCTAGTTCATAAAGGTAATATTATGAAATACACCGAAGGTGCATTTAGAGATTGGGGATATGAATTAGCAAAAAATGAATACGGTGGCATTGAAATTGACGATGGGCCATGGCAGGAGATTGTTAATCCAAATAATGGTAAAAAAATCGTAATTAAAGATGTAATTTGTGATGCATTTCTTCAGCAAATATTATTAAGACCTACTGAATATGATGTCATAGCAACAATGAATCTTAATGGCGACTATATATCTGATGCTTTGGCTGCAATGGTAGGTGGAATTGGTATAGCGCCAGGAGCAAATATATCTGATGAATATGCAGTTTTTGAAGCCACTCATGGAACCGCACCGAAATATGCTGGACAAAATAAAGTAAATCCAGGAAGTCTTATTCTTTCTGCAGAGATGATGTTAAGACATATGGGTTGGATAGAAGCAGCAGATTTAATTATGTCGTCAATGGACAGAGCAATTGGTGCAAAAAAGGTAACCTATGATTTTGCAAGAATGATGAGTGATGCAGATCTTGTTTCTTCATCAGGATTTGCAGATGAGATGATCAAAAGAATGTAATGTTTAAGTTATCTCAGGATAATGACAATGACTCAACTTCATCAGATCTTGGGGCGGTTGTTCTTGAAAAAGAACCTGAAGTCAAAGAACCACCATCATACCAAGTAGTCCTAATTAATGATGACTATACTCCTATGGAGTTTGTTGTTTTTGTTCTTCAAACTGTATTTGGACATACTCATCAAAAATCTACAGAAATAATGATGACAGTTCATACAAAAGGTAAGGGTGTTTGTGGTATATTCTCTAAAGAGATCGCTGAAATGATGTCATATGAAGTCAACACTATGGCAAAAGATCATGGACATCCTCTTTTAAGTGAAATAGAACCTTTAACAGATTAATAAATGTTTAGTAAAGAATTAGAATTATCTATAGCAGCGTTATTTGATAAAGCTCATGAGGCTAATATTCAATATATTACTGTTGAGCATTTGTTATTAATGATAATGAGCGATTTTGATGTTAAAGAGTTTTTTAAATCTAAAGGAATTAGTATTGACTCACTTAAAGATGATTTAAATAATCATTTAAATAAAAATGTTGTATCAAAAATTGACCAACAAAAACCTGTACAACCAACACTAGGTTTTCAAAGAGTTCTTCAAAGAGCTGTATTCCATATCCAATCATCAGGCAAAGGAGTTGTTAAACCAATTAATATTCTAGTTGCTATTTTTTCTGAAAAAGAATCACATTCTGTCTTTTTGCTCAACAAATATAAATTGAGCAGACTTGATGTGGTTACTTATTTATCACATGGTCCTAAAACTTCATCAGTAGATAATAAGACTGTTGAAAATGATCCATCGGATGAAAAAGAATTATCTTCTGAAAATGAATTTTTAATTAACCTAAATAATTTAGTATCAAATAATAAAATAGATAAAATCATTGGTAGAAAAAAAGAAATTGAAAGGTTAGTTCAAATATTATCAAGAAGAAATAAAAATAATCCATTACTAGTTGGTGAATCTGGTGTTGGAAAAACAGCTATTGCAGAGGGTTTGGCATATTTAATTTCAAAAAAAGAAGTGCCATCAATAATGGAAAATAATGTTGTTTATTCATTAGATATAGCAGCTTTAATAGCTGGAACTAAATATAGAGGTGATTTTGAAAAACGTTTAAAACAAGTTTTATCGTTTTTATCTAAACAAGATAATCCAATATTATTTATTGATGAAATACACACTATTATCGGAGCGGGATCCGCATCAGGTGGCTCATTAGATGTATCAAATTTGCTCAAGCCTGCACTAGGAAAGGGTGAAATTAGATGTATTGGCTCAACAACTTTTCAAGAATATAGAGGAATATTTAATCAAAACCAGGCTTTATCTCGAAGATTTCAAAAAATTGATGTCGTCGAACCCAATTTTGATGAATGTGAAGAAATTCTATATGGAATTAAGGATGTTTATGAGGAATATCATGACGTTAAATATACCGATGAAGCTATCAAATCATCTATTGAACTCTCTTCAAAATATATAAATGATAGATTCTTACCAGATAAAGCTATAGATGTAATTGATGAAACAGGTGCATTATTAAATATCAATAGAAAAAATGATAAAACAATTAAAGTCTCAAAAAATGATATTGAAATGACCATATCAAAAATTACTAAAATACCAGAACAAACGATCACAACCAGCGATAAAAAAGATCTTAAGAATTTAGAAGAAAATTTAAAAAGAGTTATTTTTGGTCAAGATAAGGCAGTTGAGACATTATCTAATGCTATAAAGTTATCAAGGGTAGGTCTCAGAGATGAAAATAAGACTATTGGTTCATTTTTGTTTACAGGCCCAACTGGAGTAGGTAAAACAGAAATATCTAAACAATTATCTGAAATACTTGGTATTGATCTTGTTAGATTTGATATGAGTGAATATATGGAAAGACATACTGTATCTCGATTAATAGGAGCTCCTCCAGGCTATGTCGGCTTTGATCAAGGCGGACTTTTAACAGAAGCAATAGTAAAGTCACCTCATTGTGTTCTGTTGTTAGATGAAATTGAAAAAGCTCATCCGGATATTTTCAATATACTTCTACAAGTAATGGATGCTGGTCAATTAACTGATAACAATGGCCGTAAATCAGATTTTAGAAATGTAATATTAATAATGACGACAAATATTGGTGCTGAACTTTTAAGTAAGAGAAATATTGGTTTTGCAGAATCATCTAATGAATCAGATGCGATGAATTCTCTTAAAAGATTATTTTCACCTGAGTTTAGAAATAGACTAGATGAAACAATACAATTTAATTACTTAGATAAGAGTGTCATTCTATCAATTGTTGATAAGTTTCTTACAAAACTTCAAGCACAACTCGATAAAAGAAATGTTGAAATACAAGTCTCGAAAAAAGTTATTGAATGGATTGCTGAAAATGGATATGACAAAGAAATGGGTGCAAGACCTATGGAGAGGTTTATATCTCAAAACATTAAAAAACCTCTTGTAGATAAATTATTATTTGGAAATCTTAAAAGTGGTGGGTTAATTAAATTAGATATTGTAAAGGGTAAGTTAAAATTTACCGATGCTAAGACAAAGGTAAAAGCCTAAATTATCTGCCTCTAAAAGTTATTCTTCCAACAGTCAAATCGTAAGGCGTCATTTCAACTTTTACTTTGTCACCAGTAAGAATTCTAATATAGTGTTTTCTCATTTTCCCAGAGATATGAGCAGTGATAATATGACCATTCTCTAACTTTACTTTGAATTTAGTATTGGGAAGCGTTTCAATAACTTCTCCTTCAAATTCTAACTGATCTTCTTTTGACATGTGTGTATTCTACACTATAAGAATATCTTGTTATTACTTATCTTTATCTATTTTTAAATAGAAAAATAAAAGAAACTGATTGAATAATACCAATAATAATAAATACAAATATATTTGCCGGTATACCAAAAGGATTTGGTTCTTCTATACCTTCACCAATTGAAACGCCACCATAAAGTGACATTGTAAATATTGCTGAAAAAAAACCTAACACAATACATGAACTAAGTAGTGCTGGTAATAATAAATAATTACTTGCCCATAATAGATATAAACCTATTACCGCTATGAATATGTTTGTTGATAATCTCCATACCTCATGAACTCTTGAATGAGCATCCCAATCTGGATTTAGTAAATGTGTGTGTCCAGTATCAACAATTAATGGGAGCATAGTCCCTAATATTAAACAAATTGTAGTTAAATACTTACTAGTCTTCATCTGAGGGTATTCTAGATTTTATAAACTCAGGAAGATGATCAGCATTAGAATGTTCCTTCACTTTTACACATTTATTTTCTAGTGTTCCAATTCCTTCAATCGAGGTTTTTAATATATCTCCATCCTTTAGGAATTTACCTTGTGTTCCTCCCACACCTGCTGGCGTTCCAGTAAATATGAGATCTCCTACGTTTAACGTAATAAATTCTGAAATGTATGAAATTAAATAAGGTATATCAAATATTAGATCATCAGTGTTTGAGTCTTGACGTTTTTCATCGTTTACCCAGCACTCAATTTTTAATGATTCTTTGTTTTTTAGTTCATCTGTAGAGACAATATATGGTCCTATAGGCCCAAATGTATCAAATGATTTTCCTAAACTGAATTGAGGAGGGGCAGCATGAAACTGCACAGCTCGATCTGATATATCTTGTCCCACAGTAAGACCTGCAACATGATCCCATGCGTTATCTTTTGATATATCTTTACCACCTTTACCTATTACAAATACCAATTCAGCTTCGTAATCAACTAAATCACTCTTCATCTCTATATTTGAACTTGGTCCACTTAAACAAGTAGAAAGTCTTGTAAATATTAAAGGAAATTGAGGTATTTCCATATTTGATTCTTCAGCATGCGCTTTATAGTTCAAGCCAACGGCAAAAACATTGTTTGGTACAACAGGGGGGTCTAAAGAAACATCATTTAAACTCCCATTTGGTTTAAATTCATCAAGTTTAGAATTTAAGATACTTAACTTTTCAGATGATGCTAAAGCCTCAATAGAATTGGATGAAACTTCACCATTTGATATTGTTTCTATATCAAAATAATCATTATCATTTATTAAAACAGCTTTATTATTAATACTACCTAACTTAAAACCCATAAACACCTCTCCACAATCAAATTCTTAGTCAGATGACTAGTATATATATTTTAATTAATATTTAAAGCTCTAAAATTAATACTTTCTGATCAAAATATTTATACCATTAGCTAAAAGCATTAGTTTAATCAACATTCTCTTAATATATCAAAATTATATATTTGAAAAAAATATATAATTTAATTAAACTAAACTAACCAAACGGTTAAAACAAATTTTTGGGGAGAAAATATGTACAAATTATTACTTAAATCGACGTTTATTATATCTATTTCATTTATGCCTTTTTATGCTTTCTCACAAGATAGCTCTGGTATTGAAGAGGTTGTAGTTACTGCAGAGAAGAGAGAACAAAACCTTCAAGATGTTCCGTCATCAATTACTGCTATTTCTGATACTGAAATTGAAAGAGCTACTTATCAAAATATGTTTGATTTACAGACATCTGTTCCAAGTCTAGTTGTTGGTTCAGCTGGTGCTTCGAGACCTTTCTTGTTTATAAGAGGTGTAGGTAGTAGAAAATTTGATCCAGGAACAGAAGGTGCAGTTGGTGTATTTGTAGATGAGATCTATAACACTAGATTCACTAATCAAATGATGGATATTGTTGATTTAGAAAGAGTTGAAGTCTTAAAAGGTCCACAAGGAACTCTTTATGGAAGAAACACTATTGGCGGTGCAATTTCTCTTTATACTAAAAAACCAACGCAAGAGACTGAAGGTAAAATTAAACTTGGTTTTGGTGATGAAGGTTATAGTAAATTAGCTGCGACATATTCAGGTGGCCTAACAGATACAATGGTAGGAAGAATAACTTTCTCATCAAAAACTGATGATGGAAGTAGTACTCATAAAGCAACTGGTAAAAATAATGGGGGAGATAGTGATGCTTTGAGACTTTCTTTAATCAAAGAAATGAATAATGGTTCTGAGCTTTCATTTACCTATCAAGATACTTCATATGAATCTTCAGCACATTTAGCAGAGGCATTTTTAGAGTGTGGTCCAACTATTGATCCTAATGGATCTCCAAACTTTATGTCTGTTGCATATTTCAGAGTAGGTGCAGCCGCGTCTCAACTTGCAGCCGCTGGTATCATGCCAAATGATTGTTACTCAACAGGTCATTTATTACCTTTCTTCCCGGCAGGTCCAAGAGCAGGTCAAATTAATGCAGCTGCATTACCAGTAATTGGTGCTGATATTGTTCAAAATATGATTCGAGCTGATGTAGCTGATGGCCCAAGAATTATAGATAATGATCATCCTGGTTTTAATAATATTGAGACATCGCTGATGTCTTTAAAATATGTAACTGATTTATCTGACACATTGACATTGACTGGTATATTTTCAACAACTGATGTGGAGAATCAATCTAGTTTAGATTTCGATGCAACATCCAGAAATTCTGTAGTGAATTATGTCGATGAAGAATCAGAACAAACATCTACCGAAATTAGATTAAATTATAACGGCGATAGATTTAACTGGGTTGGTGGTATATATCTTCTAGATGATGATATTTACAGAAATGATAACTTTACTTCTAACATAGAGTCCACATTTGGAATTGTTCAAATTATGCAAATGATGGCTGGTATGACACCTGTTGCCTCTGATAATATGCAAACCTCAAACGCTAATGTTACTTCAGAAGCAATTTATTGGCAGGGCACATATGCAGTTAATGACAAACTTAATGCAACACTTGGCGTAAGAAAAAGTGATGATGAAAGTGATTATAGTATTGCTGTAGCAACAACATCACCTGGTATTCCTTTTGTTCAGGTACCAGGCGAATGGTCTGAAGTTTTAACATTTGGCTCGACAGATCCAAAGTTTGTTTTGGATTACACATTTAACAATAATTCAATGGCATATATTTCATTTGCATCTGGCTATAAAAGTGGAGGATTCTCATTTGCAACATGGGCTGAATCTGAGTCAAGAGGCGGTTTTACTGAAGAAGAATTAGATTCTACCGAAATTGGCTACAAATTTAAGTCTGCTGATAATAGACTTGTTGCAAATTTCGCTTATTACGAGTATGACTACACCGATCAACAACAACAAATTATTGTAGTTACTCGATCTGGTTCATTAGCTGGTAAAACGTTTAATGCTGGACAGTCAGAAATGACAGGCTGGGAATTAGAAACAAAGTATGCGATAACTGATAATACTCAAGTTGATTTTAATTATTATTCTGCTGATACTGAATTTAAATCTTTTGAACTTGCTACAACTGTACCGCCTTTAAGTTTTACTGGTAATCAAATGAATTATTCTCCAGAAAGTGCATACAATATTGCTCTTACAACTACTTCAAATGATGGTTCTGGAGTTTTACGACTTGCATATTCATTCAAAGACGAATTTTTCATGGATCCTAGTAATAGATATATCAGTCTTCAAGATAGATATGGCATATATAACATGAGCTATACCAAGTACTTAACTGATAATTGGACAGTAAAAGCGTTCTGTACAAACTGTACTGATGTTATTTATAAAACACAAGTTACTACATTTGCAGTGCCATATGGTGGTGGTGGTAGAAATTATTATGCAAATGGAAGACGGGTAGGGATAGAGATTACTCGTAATTTTTAATTTTATAGCCCTCTCTTAGGAGAGGGTTTATATCTTACATAAAGATATAATTTTTATAATTTATTATATAAATATTAAGACTTATATTAATGATTGGTAATTAAATGAATAACTATGTTTTATATGGATATGGTGAGTCTGTTGCATCTAATGTTGTAAGACTTGCCTTAGCAGAAAAAAATATATCTTACGACTACAAATTATTATATCTAGAATCAAGAGGTGATCATCTTAAGGCTGATTATAAAAAGTTAAATCCAAAGACTCTTCTTCCAACACTTACTGTGAATGAAAAGCCAATATCTGAAAGTATTGATATTATGAGATTTATTGATAATGAACATACTGATCAGGGCTCAACATTATTTCCAAAAAATCAAGATGAAGAATTTGATAATTTATTAGATTACTTATTTCTTGATGACACAAAAGAATTAGGTGAAACATTTGGAACAACTGGTGGAGGTATATCGGTTCCTGTTCTTGCTAAGTTGTTATGCAAAAGATCTTTTTTTTCAGTTTTATGGGATTATTTAAAAAATCACGGAGTTAGCAAAAGAAAATTTATTTTTGTTATGGTTAGATATTTTGGCGGACCACCTCCAGGCCTATATGAGAAAATGATGTACTTTTTAGCTAAACATTTGGTCTACACAGAAAATTACTTAAATCATGGAAAAACTTATATATATGGTAATGATTACACTGCAGCTGATTGCCTTTTAACACCATTATTACACAGAGTTAATGAGATGAGATTTCATGGTGTGTTTGATGGTAGTAAATTTCCTAACTTATCAAGATATTGGGATACCATATCTAATAGACCAAGTTATAAGGAAGCAATTATTAATTATGAAACTGGTGAATGGAAACCAGTATTAGAGGACTTATACGGTGATGGGCCTAACTTGTATAATGATTTATTATGGTCTGAAATAGAAAAAATTAGATAGGAGATTATTTATGACAGAACCAATTTGTAAAGTAGCAGATATTATTTATGTTAGGTTTGAACTTACAGAGTTCGAAGAACAGAAAAAGTACTTTGATCATTTTGGGTTGATGCTCGCATATGAAGATGAAAATAGTATTTTTTTTAGAGGTTCTGGAACTGCGCCTTATGCATATGTTGCAACTAAAGGTAAAGAAAATAAATACATTGGAACAGCATATAAGGCTAATGAGTACTCTGACTTAGAAGCATTATCAAAAGAATTTAATGTTGATATTATTGAAAATACTGAGCCTGGTGGTGGCCATAAAGTAACCGTAATAGATCCTGACGGTATTGAAGTTGAAGTATGCCACGGAATGACGCCTGCTGAACCAGTAGCAGTTGTATCTAAAGTTTTAAATACAGGTCAATCAAAACAAAGAGAAAACGAACTTCAACGTTTTGGAAAAGCTGCTGATGAATGGCAGGTTGAAGGAGATAAGTGGGTATATAAACTTAAATCTAATGTGAAAAGACTAGGACACACTGCAATTAACTGTAGGGATGCCAAAGCATCAGTAGATTGGTATTCTCGTGTTTTAGGCTTCCTAGTAAGTGATGATGTTTTAGGCCCAGATGGTAATTCAATTGGAGCTTTTATGAGATGTGATCAAGGAGATAAACCTGTAGATCATCATACTCTTAATAACATTCAACTTCCTGGTGATAACTATCCTGGTCCTTATGGCCATTCTGGTTATGAGGTTACCGACTCTGTAGATGATTTAATGGCTGGCCATTATCATATGAAGACTATTGATGAGTATTATCATGAATGGGGAGTTGGAAGACATCTTTTGGGAAGTCAAATGTATGATTATTGGAGAGATACTCATGGTTTTACACATGAACATTGGACAGACGGCGATCTGTTGGATGCAAGTATACCTGAAAACAAAGCGTCGTTTAGAGATGTTGTTATGGCTCAATATGGACCAACTCCACCAATAACATTTGGTGTAACATTGCCTGTTGACCAAATAGATAAAGTTAGAGCAGAGCAACCAACGCTTCCTGACCTAATTAAAGAAATGGAAATCGCTGCTAAGAAAGGAGCATAACAATATGATTGAATTTACAGACGATCAGAAGAAAGCTATTGCTGCTGCTCAAGAGAAATTCACTGATTTAAAAGATAAAGTTGATAGTCTATCTGATGATCAATTAAATTTATTGTTTGGTGAAGCCAGAAGTATGAATGGTTGGCAGGATAAAGATGTATCTGATGATATCTTAAATCAATTATATTCACTAACTAAAATGGGACCAACAAGTACAAATTGTTGTCCTGCTAGATTTATTTTTATTAAATCAGATGAACAGAAAGAGTTAATTAAAGAGGCACTATTACCTAATAACGTAGATAAATGCATGTCTGCACCTGTTATAGCTATCATTGGTTATGATTTAGATTTTTCTGATCATATGGGCAAGCTTTTCCCACATATGGACGTTGCTCCAATGTATAAGGGGAATCCTGATATGAACTTATCAACTGCATTTAGGAACTCTAGTCTTCAAGGGGCTTATATGATGATGGTTGCTAGAGCTATTGGCTTAGATTGTGGTCCCATGTCAGGCTTTAATAATGACTTAGTTGATGAAATATTCTTTAAAGACACTAATATAAAATCTAATTTTCTTTGTTGTTTAGGTTATGGTGATCCTTCAAAAATATTTATGAGATTACCTAGATTTGAGTTTGATGAGGTTTGTAAAATTATTTAATTATCTTTAGAAATCTACAAGATCTGTGAGATATTTACCTTTCAATTTATTATAAATTTTTAATATAAACTTGGTTATTTTCAGTAAAAATATTGGGTTAGCTTCTTTATTAAAATTATTGTCTTTATCTAATTTATCGAACCAATTTTTAACGTTTTTATATTTATCTATTGGAATACCGGCTGCATATAAACGTTTTGTAGAAACATACCATGCTAAGTCAACAATCGTAAACTCATCTCCTTTAAGAAAGTTTTGATTTTTTAAGATAGTATCAAATTTTGAATATATATCTTTAAATTTATTTCCACTTTCAATAACTTCATCGTCTGTAATGCCATGATCATAATGTTTTTTCCAAAAAGATATTTCTTTTTCTTTATAAGCATCACTTTGTCCTTGAATAGTTCCATCATGTGATTCTTTAAAATCAATTTTTCTAGGATCTTTTTTACCAAGAATATGAGGTACTAGATATCTGAATGTTAATCTTCTAAGATCAAAATGTAAGCTGTCCTCATAATCTAAGTCTTTTTTAATATCATCAATTAAATTTGTCGGAAATAATTTTGTGTTTGGAAACTCTTGATCTAAGTATGTCATTATATCGTTACTTTCAATATGAACATCACCATTATGAACTAGAGTCGGTACTAATCCTCTTGGATTTATTCCAAGATACCATTCTGAGAATTGATCTCCTTTTATAAGATTAACTTCATGGGAGACCCAATCAATATTTTTATAATTTAAAAAAATTCTTAATTTTTGTGAACAAGCTGAGCCTTGAAAATGAAATAAATGAACACCTTTCCATTCCAATACTTCGGTTGTTTTAATATCAAGCTTATCTAGTTTCATTTAAAAAAATTATTTAGATGCTTTAAGCTTTCTGATTGAAAATATTACAGCAGTTAACAAAAGGATAAATCCAATAAAATAATATTTAAAAGCGAGAATCATAACCCAAACTATAATGAAAAAACTTTTAGTTGGAGAAGGGTATTCACTTATATCATAGTCCATTTCAAGCCAAGGTGACCCAATTACAGGACCTCCCTCAGTGTCTCCATAGTTATAAAAGTGTGCTGGGTCAATTATTGGAATTACTTCCCTTTGTTTCATGTCCATCATAGTTTCTTTCATTGAGTTAAAAACCTCTACTTCAATCTCAGACAAATCCTTTGTTTCAAATGGATCATCATTTACATTGAATAATGAATAAGTTCCTTCTACATCAAGCATTACTGGTTTTCGAAAATGCAACTTCCATTCATCGTTAAATAAAGCTCGTTCATCAAATACGATTTTTGCTCCAACAAAATCATTATTTGGTGCTATAAGATCACCAGTTATTAAACTTTGCCATTTGTCAGTTCCATCAAAGGTTATCTTATCGCTTACTTCTATTTCTGCTGCAGATAACAAGGTTGGAAGTAGATCCTGAACAAATATATATTGATCGCTTTTTGAGTTATCTAAAACTCCTTTCCACATTATACTTGCAGGAACTCTTATGCCTCCTTCATGTGCAGAACTTTTACTTCCACGGAGTCCAGCTGTACTCCCTCTGGAATGGGTCAAGCCTGGTGCTAATACAGCAACGACAGGGTTTATATCAAATACTGGACCATTATCACTAAAAAAAACAATTATTGTTTCTTCTAATATTCCTTGATCTTCAATTGTATGAATTATTTTTCCAATCTCAGTATCCAAAGCATTAACATTTGCTGCATATGCTCTATCCAGTGGATCTTCAATATAACTAAATAATTCTATATTCTTTTCAGGAGCCTGAATTGGAGTGTGGGGTGCGTTAAAAGCAACATAAAGAAAAAGGGGTCGATTTGGATCTTTGTTTTCAATAATTCTAATTGCTTCATTTGCTATAAGCTCAGTTGAATAACCATCTTCATATAGAGGCTCCTCGTTTCTATGCCAATCTAATCTTGATGAATGTACATGGTCAAAGTATCCAATCCCTCCAAGCATGTGGCCATAACTTTGATCAAAACCTCTGTTTGTAGGCCAATATTCTTTCAAATGAAGTCCCAAATGCCATTTACCTGAGAGGGCTGTTTGATAGCCTGCTTCTTTGAAAAACTGAGGCATTATTTTTAAATCTGCCGGCAGCCCATATTGCTCTGCAGTTGGATTTGCCAAGGGTCTAATAATGCCATGATTAAATATATGAAGACCTGTTAACAATGATGCTCTTGTCGGACTACAAACAGGACTTGCGTAAAATCTGTTGAGTTCAAGACCATTTTTAGCTAATGCATCTATGTTTGGGGTTGGAATATGTCCTCCATGATATGAGACATCACCCCAGCCCATATCGTCTGTGAGTATGATAATTACATTTGGCTTGGAGTGAATGTTTGCACTTAAAAGCAACATTATTAATATTAATATTTTCATTTCTTAATAATTTTCTTAAGTCCAGATTCTCTTGCTTCAAAAAAGAATTTCATAAAAACTTTTTTATCATTTGCAGACATCTCTAACACTTCATCAATATACTTTTCCATTGAAGCCAAGCCAAATTCAACAACCATAGCTATTGCCACAGCTGATTTAATTTCAGAATTTGGTTTTTTTAAATTTTTTAATTTTGTAAGTTGTTCAAGTGTGTTTCTTGAAACAGATAAATTTGAATCTATTTGAACTCTTACTAAATCCATTTGATCATCAAGTACAGCTCTTATAACTGCTTTGAAGTAATCGTCAGTTATAGTTGATAGGGGTTCGTCTCCAAGATTAGTGGGAGATACATTTCTCCTTTCTAATTGTTGAACATGTTCAAATGCCAATTGTTTGTAGGTTGCAATTAATAAACCTTTTTTTCCACCAAAATAATGATGAATTTGAGCATGATTTACACCAGCATGGTCAGCAATGTCTCTAATAGTGAGTTGATTTGGGCCTACCGATCCAACAAGATATGATGCAGAATCTATCAGACGCTTTTCAACATTTTTTCTACCTCTTTTATTATCTGCCATTTTTATATGAATATTAATCCTTAAAAAACTCTCCTTTGAGTTTTGTAATAAGTTTATCAATATTATTAATAATATCTACATTATCCACACAACCATATATATGTTGATCTGGTCGAATTATTGCAACAGATATATTATTTTCTTTAGCCCAATTACAAATCTTTTTATCTTGATTAAATTTATTATCTTCTGTCATTAGATGAATATTATTCTCAAAAATTTTTGCTGATTCTAAATTTTTAATTTCATTGAATACATTTGAATCATTTTCAAATAGTAAAATTCCAAAATTGTTGCCAAGATATTGATCAAATAATTTATTATCAACTTTAATATCAAGGGAAGGGTGAGGAATAATTACACCATTAACATCATTAGGGAATAGATCATTATCAATCATTCCATTTTTAATTTTCCATGGCTTCTGAAATTTTAAAGGTTTTAGAAGTTTTGGTATATAACTAGCAACATTAAGATAAATGTCTCTTAAGGTTGCTGTTAACCAATCTTGACTTCCAATTATATCGCCTTGTTTCATTGCGCCTTTTATTACAAAATCTACAATTCCTTTTCTTTCTAATGAATATGTATTAAGAATTTCTTTATTAAAAATGTTATTCATTACGCCTGACAATTTCCAACATAAGTTATATGAATCCTTTATACCTTGGCATAGACCTTGTCCTAAAAACGGAGGCATTTGATGGGCAGCATCACCTAAAAGAAAACAATTATTAAATTTAAAATTTTTTGCTAATAGGCCATGAAATGTATAAGCACTAGATCTTAACAACTTACCACTATTCAGTGGAATTTCTGGATTTAGCCTCCAAAGATGTGGCTTCATCATTTTACGTATATTTTTTTCGTCTTCTAATGTCGCTAAATTATCATCAGGATTAACCTTAAATTCCCATCTTACGTGTTGTCCTGTTATTGGAACAATTGTTGTTGGTCTCTTATAGTCACATATCTGATATCGATCAGTGTTAATCTTATATTTATCATCTACCTGATAATCTACAACCACCCAATCTTGGTCACATTTATAATCAAATGATTCTATATTTAATGCCTTTCTAACAAAACTATTAGCACCATCACAAGCTAAAACATAGTTACTTGTTATATATTCATTTTCTTCGTTGTTTATATTTAATAAAGTTAAATTATTAATAGATTCTTGAGCATCAATATTTGTTAACTTATAGCCAAGTTTTATATCAATATTATTATGTTTAATAGCTTCACTTCTTAAAAAATTTTCAAATATAGGTTGATTAAAGAAAACACTCTCATCATAACCATTAATTGGCTCATCAAGCTTAAGATTAATATTTACAATTGATTTACCTTTATTATTTAAAAAATTAATTCCTTCCATTGGATGAATAATTTTTGAAATTTCACCCATAAAGCCCATTGTTTGAAATATTCTTTGAGTTTGTCCATCAAAATGAACAGCCCTTGGAATATCCCAAATTTCTTTTTTTGGTTCTATTACAATTGTATTGAAACCTTTTTGTCCAAATAAATTTGCTGTTACAGCACCGACAGGACCATAACCTATAATTGCAATATCATAATTTTTCATAGTAAATAGTTTATGAGTTGATTTATTTTAGTCAAGTGGATAGGATATTATGTTTAAATCAGTTAAAGATTGGGAGAAATAAAATGGTCGAATTTGAAATTAGTAATAACTTCTCTATTGGATTTATAGGGCGGGTAATGTTTATGTTTGCCATGTTATTCTTGTTATGGATGGTGTTTAAAGCTATTGCTTTAGCTCACGAAAGAGGTTCAAATTTATTTCAAAAAATACTTGGAACAACAATTTCTGGATGTGTTTTGATTTTTAATTTATTAGCATGGAATAGATTTCCAGCATTCTTCAACAATTGGGCTTACAGTTTGTCTCAATTAGACTCTTTGAGTCCAGGTGGACAAAGGTTTGTAGATAATATGGAGCCTACTGGCTATCTTGACGCAGGATTAGTACCCTCTGATCCAGTAAGCACAGTTTTTTGGCTTGGCATAGCCATTGCTCTATTGATGGGAATATGGACAGCTCCTAAGCCTAAAGCTTAAATAAAAGCCTTTAGAGCGGTCTTTTAAAATTTAAAATCTTAATTATTTTCAAGGCAAACATATTTAAGATATTATCCTTTCTTAGTATATAGTTAATGGGTTGATTTATTTTAGTCAACTGGTTAGGATATTTAGACCAACTTATTATAAAGGGGAGTTTTATGTACAAAGTTGATCACTTTATTAACGGAAAATCATCGTCTGAATCTAATAAAACATCAAAAATATATAATCCTTCATATGGAACTGAAATTGGAGAAGTCTTATGTGCAACAAATGAGGTTGCTGCAGAGGCTGTTGAATCTGCCTATGAAGCATCAAAAGCTTGGTCAAAAACTGGATTAATCTATAGATCAGAGTTAATTCTAAAATTTAGACAAAATGTCATTAATAGGTCTAAAGAAATAATTGATTTAGGTATAAGTGAGGCTGGAAAAACTCGACCAGATGCTGAGGCTGAGCTTGATAGGGCAGTTCAAGCATTGACTCATATTGCTGGCGTTCAACACTTTTACCCATCTCACTATAGTCAAAATGTTGCAGGTGGAATTGATATAGCTGACTTAAGATTTCCTATTGGTGTTGTCGTTGGCGTGGGTCCTTTTAATTTTCCAATCTTGATTCCATTATTGCACAGCGCCATGGCATTGGTGACTGGAAATACTTATATTGGCAAACCCAGCGAAAAAGTTCCCTCTGTCTCTAGGCTATATGCTGATATATGGAAAGAATCTGGCCTTCCAGATGGTTGTTATAATGTTGTTAATGGTGACAAAGAAACAGTTGAATTTTTGATCTGTCATGAAAAAGTTGATGGCTTAGCATTTATCGGTAGTACAGCTGCTGCAAAGAGCTTAAAAATGCTCGGAGTTGAACATAATACAAAAGTTCAAGCTCTGGGTGGTGCCAAAAATCATATGATTGTTCTTCCTGATGCTGACTTAGATATGTCAGCAGATGCTGCAGTTTCTGCTAGTTTTGGTGCTGCTGGCCAGAGATGCATGGCTGTATCTGTAGTTGTTGCTGTTGGTGATATAGCAGATGAACTCTTAGATAAAATTAAAGAAAGGATGCCGAATTTAATTATGGGTGTTACTGATGATGATAAAACACAATTAGGACCAGTTATCTCACCTGAAAATAAAGATAGAATTTATTCATTTATTGATAGTGCTGAACCTGATGGGGCAACTTTAGTTGTAGATGGAAGAATTAGATCTAATTCATTGGAGGGATGTTTTGTGGGTCCGACATTAATTGATAACGTTAAACCAGGTATGGCTGTATATGAAAATGAAATTTTTGGACCTGTATTATCTTTTGTCAGAGCTAAAACTTATGATGAAGCTATGAAAATTACTAATTCAAATAATTTCGGAAATGGAGCTGCTTTATTTACACGTGATGGTGGAGTCGCAAAAAAATGGTCTGATGAGATTCAGGCTGGTTCAGTGGGTATTAATGTACCAATTCCTTTGCCAACTTATGCGCATAGTTTTGGTGGTTGGAAGGACAGTGCATTCTCGGAAACTAAAGGTTTTGGTCCATCAGCAATTGAGTTTTATACAAAGACCAAGTCCTTATCAACTCGTTGGCCAGATCCTGCTGACAGTAAGGTTGATTTAGGATTCCCAAGAAATGATAACTAATTTCTTAGATCGATTACTAAGCATCCTTTCTTATATCGTATTTGTATTTATTGATATATATATAAATCTTCGTATATTCTTCAGAGGTACTTCATCAAACAAAAAACTAAATTTTAAGGAATATTTTGTTTCAATTGAAAATGATAATCATACAATTAGTGAGATTGGTGATCACCAAGCAACTTCAGATAAAACCTTATTGTTAATTGGTGGTATACCAACAGATCCAATTGAATCAATGTCATGGTTGGCATATGAGCTTCATAAAATAGATTCAACCCTTAGGATAATTATTTTTAATATGCCTCATTATGATGAACACTTTGATATCGAATATTCTGAGGAATTTGCCATTTCTAATGGCGAAAGTTTCATAACTCGAAAAGAAATTGATTTTTCAACTCATAAAATTGATCCAAAATTTAGCCATGTTAATCAATCAAAAACAGTTAACTTATTAATGAATAAAATAGAAATTGATGCTGCTCATGTTATTGGGCACGATAGGGGGGCTGTTATTCTAGAAAATCTTTGTATTAATAACCCAGAAAAGGTAATTACCTACTCAAGAGCCGCGCAAGTTTGGAATTATATAGAGCCTGAATGGAAAAATTTAGCTCCAAAAATTCCTATTGGCCCTCCACATAAATTAATGTCTATATATCATCAATTTAGAATATTATTCTTTCAAGTCTTGAATTTCAATAAACCAATTCGTTTACTTTCTGAAACTTTTGAAATTAATGCAAAATCATCAAAAAAAGATAATGATCTTTATGATAGATACACAATTCTAAAGTATAAATCTCAAGTTTCTTATAAAAAATATTTCAAAAAAATTCAGCAATCTTTTATTCAAGGAGGTCTGGATATTGAGGTGCAGAATAGAATAAAACTAAAAAATACTTCGATACCCATAATGCAATTCCAAGGGGAGGATGAATTTAAAAGAGCGTCTAATGGATCTCTTATTTCTGATCAGCCATATTTTGGAAAATATAATTTATTTAGAAATGAAATTGAAGATATTTACCCATCGGCTGTAGATCAATCTTCAGTACCTCTTAAAAAAGAATATCTTTCTGATTTAGGTTTATATAAAGAAATTCAATTAAAGGAAGGGGCTACATTCAATAAATTTTGTTTAATTCCAGATGCTGCACATTTTAATGTAATTGAAAATCCAAGAGCATGTGCACATGCCATTTATGATTTTATTAACACATAAGTCTTAGAGGATACTTAAACCTCTAATATTTGATAACTATGAAAAAATATATAGATGTTAAAGGTAAAAAATTAGCTTACATTGATAAGGGTAAGGGTGATGCAATTGTATTTATTCATGGAAATCCAGCATCGTCTTATTTGTGGAGAAATATTGCTCCTAATTTTATTAAATCACATAGGATAATTGTTCCGGATTTAATTGGCATGGGAGACTCAGAAAAACTTGGAGGCGTTGATAACTCTGAATACTCATTTAATGGCCATTATAATTTTTTGGATGAATTTTTAATCAAATTAAATCTTGGAGAAAAAATCAACCTTGTAATTCATGATTGGGGTTGCGGTCTAGGACTAAAGTTTGCAAGACTGCACCCTGAGATAATTTCATCAATAACATTCATGGAAGGGATTACAGTTCCGCTTAAATGGGAACAATGGCCAGAAGCTGGAACAAAGATATTTAAATTATTTCGATCTGAAGTCGGAGAAGAGTTAATTCTTGATAAAAACATCTTTGTAGAAAGAATTTTATTTGCCGATCCTATAACGCCAATGTCAGACGAAACAAAAGAGGAGTATCTAAGACCTTTTTTAAATCCAGGTGAAGATAGAAGACCAACTTTAACTTTTCCAAGAAATATTCCTCTTGATGGAGAGCCTAATGATACTTACGTTGAAATCAATAAAAATGCAGAATTTCATAAAAATTCAAATATACCAAAATTATTTATTAATGCTGATCCAGGATTTCTTCTGGTTGGATCTCAACGCGACGAGGTAAGAGACTGGAATAATCTTAAAGAAGTAACTGTAAAAGGTAACCATTTCATCCAAGAAGATTCCCCTGATGAAATTACAGCTCATATAAAAGATTTTATAAATAATTTATAAAGGTGTTTAATAATAATTATATTAGTTTTTTAAGGAGCAAAAATGGCAAATATTAATGTATATGTAGTGGTAAATTTAACTATAAATGATGCGGACGAATACAGGATTTATGAAAAAGGATTTTTTCCAATTTTAAAAAAACATAATGGAACATTTATTACATATGATGATTCACCAGATGTACTGGAAGGACCAAAACCATTACCTGGAAGAGCAATTATTTTTTCTTTTCCAACTGAAAAAGATGCTAATAATTGGTGGAATGATGTTGATTATCAAGAATTAAGTAAACATAGAAGGGCAGGAACAAATGCAACTATTCAAAGAATTAAAGGACTTCCTCCAAGAGAATAATGATTGATTATCTAAGAATACAAAAAATTATCCATTGGTTGATGGCGATTATCATAATGCTTGATTTAAATGTTGCTCAAAAATTTGGGGGTGAAATGGAACTTTTGGATCGTTTAGAATCAAGAGTTGATCATGCAACAGCTGGAATGATAGTTACTTTCTTGTTTGTTTTAAGAATAATTTTAAGATATCGCTATGGAGCGCCAAGTCTCCCGCAGACAATGCCTTTATGGCAAACATATTTGGCAAAATTAGGTCATTTTGGACTTTATTTTCTTATGGGCTTATTAATTGTGTCTGGAATAACAGCAGCTAATTTTACAAATGATCCAATTGTGGTGTTTGGCTTATTTAATTTGTCATCAGAAGTAGATAATTTATATATGTTTGAGTTAATTCGAGGCATTCACGAGTTTGCAACAAATGCAATTATTGCTTTAATAACTATCCATATATTAGCGGCTATCTATCATCACTTTATAGTAAAAGACGATACCACTAAAAATATGCTTAAATTTTGGACAAGAAAGTCTGTTAGATGATAATCCAAAGCCAATTAGAAATTAATAAACAACCTGATACGGTTATTGATTTAATTAAAAGCGAGAATAACCTTGAAAAATTTCATCCTTTTTGTAAAAAAAATATAGTAATTAAATGGGATCAGGAAAACTCTGAAGATATTGTTATATATCATAGTGGAAAACAATACTTGAGAAAATTTACTGAATGGAATGAAAATGGTTATAAGCTTGAAATATTTGAGGATAGAAAACTTGCAGATATTACTTGGCAGATTGAAGATTCTAAAAACAAATCTATTATAAAAATTACGGCAAAACCATATTTACCTTATAAATATAATCTTATAAACGTAATAGTATTCAATGTTTATGTTAAGTATGTGCTTCAAAGTTACTTAAATTCAGTCGTAAAAGGTCTTAAATATTACTTAGAATCAAATAAAACAGTATTACATAATCAATTTGGTAAACATATATGGTATTCTTGATATATATTATTTAACATAATATATATTATGCGAACCTATATATCTTAATCCTACGAAGATACACCTATAGCAACTGGCCTAATTGGTGATGCTGAACTACCCTTCGTCATTAAAGGTAATATTATTACGCATGACAGCTCTACATTATCTTCAGCTAACTCTTTAAGTTTGAAATTCTCAAGCGTATGGACACCTGATTGTGTTAAAAAATAATGATGTGCTGGATTTGCAATACCTTTTGGATTTTGGGATCTTTCAGGACCATATTCAGATTCATCTGCAAATGTATCAACACCCCATGTATCCAACCCTACTCCAACAACTTTTTTGTCACTAAGGTACTTAACAAGATTGTAAGAAACACCAGGTGCTTTGGTATAGTAAAGTCCAAGTTCATCAGGGTCTTGATAATTGTCACTCCAACCAGTGTTAATTAGTACAACATCACCTGGTAATATTCCTCTGTCTTTTAATTTAGTTTTACTAATAGTATCTTTAACATGTTTAACTGTTACGTATTCACCTGCTTTCATGGCTCGTCCATCAAATATGTGCTTTCTTACATCCAAGAAAACAGCAGTTGTAATAATGGGTGGTACCGTTTCGATACCAAGTTTGTTTAATGGCGAATCTGGCTTTGGTTTTACCTCTTTTCCATCAAAATCACCAAAATATTTTAATGATGATAAATCAGCCTCACCATTGCCATCCCAAACTTCGTCTGTATAACCAAAGTGACCTAATGCATCCATTTGCGTTCCTTGATTTCCGTCGTTTACGTCTTCATTAAGAACATCCATTGTAAAAACCTGTCTTGATCCTGCCCATGGTATTTCTGGTAGAAATTTTGGTTTATATTCACCTGCAAAGGGAGATAAAGGCATAGAAGATGTTCTTTCATATGATAATTCATATACCTTTGCATTAGGGTCGCTCATTTGTTGTGCACACCTTTTATATGTCTCTATACCAAGTAACTTCGTCATTCCTCTTTGATCATCAAAATTATCTGCAGAAATTATAGAGCTTATAAAATATAGAGTAATAATTATGTGAATTTGTGATTTAAATATCATGATGGGGTTCTCCACAAATTGTTGCTTTTAATCCTGATGCGCCACCTTCTAATAAAGGCTCCAAAATATCTAGTAATCCAGTCTCTACTCTCCAGTTTAAGTATTTTGCTTGATGTTCAAGCGATTCCCAATCCTCAATTAAATGAATAGTATTAGATGCGTCCTCTATATAAGTTACAACTGAGATACATCCATCAAATGATCTTGTATCTGGTAAAGCAGCTTTTAAAGTTTCTTTAAGATTTTCTAACATGCCCTCTTTTGCAGGAAAAGAAACAATTACTAAATTTTTCATATTAACTCCATTAATTTATACTTTTATTATATTATTCAATATAAACATATACATCTTATTGGGGTAATAAAATGCACATAAAAACACTTTCTCTATTATTAGTTTCATTAAATATTAGTGCTAATACATTAATGGAACCTACTTCAAAGTCAGAAGATTTATATGATGGTGTTATTTTAGATGGGACATATTCTAGTGAAATTGATAGACCATCAGTTTATTTAGGATTTGAAGTTGGAGAACGTGTTGCAGCGCCCTATCAAATATCCAATGCAGTATTAGCATGGTCAAAACAATCTGATCGAATGATAGTTAAGGAGTATGCAAAAAGTCATGAAGGTCGTCCGCTGTATGCAATCTTTATATCATCACCAGAGAACCTATCAAAATTAGATGAAATAAAAGAGAACATAAATTTATTATCTGACGGTGAGAATACAAATGGAAATAAAGCGAGAGCTTTAATTGATGAGTTGCCTGCAATTGCATGGATGGCATATTCAATTCATGGAAATGAAACCTCTGGTGCAGATGCTGCATTGGCAGCAATATATCATTTCATAGCTAGCGAGGATCCTGAAACTCTTGATATGCTAGATAAAATGCTGATCATTATTGATCCAATGATGAATCCTGACGGAAGAGCAAGATTTGCTAAATCATTGCAAGAATATAGAGGAACAGCACCCAATTATGACGATCAATCGCTACTTCATACAGGTGATTGGCCCTATGGAAGAACAAATCATTATTTCTTTGATTTAAATAGAGATTGGATATATTTAACTCAACCTGAGACTCAAGGAAGAGTAAAACTTATTAATGAGTGGAGTCCTCAAATATTAGTAGACGCTCATGAAATGGGACCACAAGATACCTTTATGACAGGACCGCCACGAGAGCCTATAAACAAAAATATTGATAAAGACTTACTTAAATGGGGAAATATATTTGCACAAGATCAAGGTAACGCATTTGATGAAAGAGATTGGCGTTTTTATACAGGTGAATGGCATGAAGATTTATATCCTGGTTATTCATTTTATGTTCAATTCAGGGGCACTTTAGGAATTTTATATGAACAATCAAGAATGGCAGAAGATGGCGTAAGAAGACCTGAAGGAACAATTCAATCATATAAGGAATCAGTTCATCATCAATATGTAAGTACTATGGTGAACCTTAAGACTCTTCTCAAAAACTCAAAATCAATGTATCAAGACTTTTGGGAAGGAAGAAGATATAACGTTTCTAGAGATAGCAACTATGCCAATAGAACATTTGTAATATTACCAACTAAAAATAATACAAGAATTAATACACTTGCTGAAAAATTAAAATTTCAAGATATTCAACTCTATAAAAATGAGAAACCTATTCTTGTAAAAAATATTTTAAAACAAACAGGTGATGTTGAAGAAAATTTTACTATTCCGCCAGGAAGTATGATTATTCCGAATAGACAAGCTGAGGCCCCTCTTATATCAGCAATAATGGAATTTGATGCCGATATAGATGAAGAAGTATTGATTGAAGAAAAACAAAGTGTTCTTAGAGACGGTTCATCAATAATGTACGACACAACAGCATTTAATTTTTCTATGGTTTATGGTCTCGAGGCTATAACTGTTCCAGAAAATATAAGTTCTAATTTAGTTGATTGGGAGTCATCAAATCAATCTATTGAAGTTAGTAATGAAGCAGTAATATGGGCAACTGATGGAGTTGATGATAATTCTGTAGCCTTTGCTGCTAGATTGATGGAACAAGATGTTCAAGTAAGAATAATAGATAAAGAAGCAAGCCTTTCAGGGTATAACTTATCAAGAGGAAGCGTAGCTGTCATTCGCATGGATAATCCCAATATAACTAATTTAAGTGAAATTGTTAGTAAAGTAGCATCAGAATTAAATATTTCAATTGTTTCCCTTGATTCAGGTTTTGGTCCTGAAGAACTACCAGATTGGGGCGGAAGACATTTTAGATTACTTAAAAAACCACAGATCGCTATATTAAGTCATGAAGGATTTAATTCTTATGACGTTGGTGTTAGCTGGTGGTCAATCGATCATCATTTAGGAATTAGACACAGCCAACTCAATACGTCTATCTTAAGTTACGCTGACTTAAGAAGATACAACACAATAGTTGTTCCTAGTGGATGGGCTTTAGATGATAATTCAAAAAAATCATTAAATGACTGGGTTAGACAAGGTGGTACTTTAATTGCTCATAATTATGGTACTAGATCTCTTATTGGTGATAATGGAATTGGTAATGTAAAACACTTAAGTGATACATTTGATAATAGTGAAGATTACAATTTTGATTTGCAGAGAGAGATTTATTCTCTTGAAGATAATATTAACAAAGAAGATGCTTTAAATAACAAAGTTAACCTAAATATAAATTATCCCTGGGAAAGTGCAGATAAAATTTCTGAGGACTTAAAAAAACGAGATAAGTGGCAATCAATTTTTATGCCCTCTGGTGCAATGGTTGCAGGACGAACAGACCAGAAACATTGGCTAACATTTGGAGCTATAGACGTATTACCTGTTTTATATGGTAACTACCCTATTCTTATGACTAGTGACAATGCTCAAGCAGCAGTAAGAATTGGTGAATTAATTAACGATCCAACAAAAGAAAGTGTACGTGCTATAAATTGGTCAACGATTCCAGCTGGTAAAGATATTAACGTAAGAATGAGTGGTCTAGTTTGGCCTGAAGCATCACAAAGAATTGCAAATTCAGCCTATTTAACTCGAGAAAAAGTTGGCAAAGGTCAGGTTATACTATTTTCAGGTGAGCCAAATTATAGAGGTTCCGCTCTAGGTACCAATAGACTTTGGCTTAATGCCGTAGTCTATGGAGCTGGTCTAGGATCCAATTCAGAAATTGATTTATAAATTACTCAACTGAAGATCTGATAATATTTAAATCTTTAGTCAATATACTACCAACTGCTGTATGCGACAAATCATCGCGTTTAATACCTATAATGCTAGCAATTTCGTTAGCAGCATGAATACCTGTGCAATGACCACCCATAAATTTTGTTAATCCATTATCCTTAAACCAGTTAGCTGTGTTAATGATTGTTTCATCATCTGCTCTAAATAAATGAAATCCTCCAATTGCTCCATATACCGGAACATTTTTAATTGATTGAAGTTTTTTAGCAGTATTTATAATTCCTGAATGTCCGCATCCTGACATCATTACCCAACCTTTATCTGTTAACATCCCGACAGATTGATCATCCTTTATAATATCAGGCTTAGTTAATTCAACATCTGTATAAATACCTTTTGGTCCATTGAAATATTCGTCAGTTCTTTCTACTGTGCCCGTTGCATAAAGATTTCTGGAAACTAAAAAATGATTGTCTAAAATTATAAAATCTATGCCCTCTTTTTCAGCAGCAATTTTGAATTCATTTGAATCATCAAAATTACCAGGTCCTACTTTCTGACCATTTTCAAGATAACGCTGCTCAAAAAAACCTCTTGCAACATATACCTTAGAAAATGATTTTGGGTTTATTTCTTTATATGTTTGCCTTAATTTAATTAAGCCACCAGTATGGTCACTATGAAAATGACTTAATACAACTTTTTCAACTTTTGATAGATCCTTATTTAATATTTTCGCATTATGCAGAACTGTATCCTCGTGAAAGCCAGTATCAAATAATATTGATTCATCATCGTTTTCATACAAAGCTGAAAAGCTCCATTCACCAAAGCCCCCATAGTTAGAAATATTAGTGGCTAAAACAGTTATTTCATATTCATTAGTAAAACTAAAAGTTGAAATTAAACTTATAAAAAATAGTTTTATTTTATTTATCAATCTACTCTTTTTATTAGTGAATATTGTTTTTCTAACTTTCCATCTAAATTTAACGAAGCATCAACTTTCACACTATCAGTACCTGTAAAAGTCCATCCAATAGATTCAACAAAGTTGTGATGTTCTGGATGATATCCAGGTGAAGGATCTGATTTAAGTTGTATTGAGTTTTCACTCAGTTTATCAACAGTGAACATTGGTTCTGTACCAAGAGCACAATAATGTTTTATCACAAGCTCACCATCTTTATCTGAGTATGTGGTCATCATTTCTACTCCGTCTTCAACCAATTTTTCAACAATTGTATTTCCATTTGAAACAAGTTTAAATTCAGAAGATGTATCAACTACAGCACCTGATTGTTGATATAGTTTTCCTTCCCATTTTCCTAACATTTTTTTAATTTGTTCAAATGCCTTACTATTATTAACTTCACCCATATCAACATCGCCAATAGTAGTATTTTGTGCAATTGAAGAAACAGACATTACAAATAGTCCTAGTATTAAATAAAATTTCATAAAATCTCCCTATCAAATAAATTTATATTTAAAATATATCAATAAATATATCATTTTATACTACTAATAAGTGTCTTAAATCTATATATTAATAACATATGATCTACTCAAATATCCTTGAAACTATTGGAAATACTCCGTCTATAAAGGTTAAAAATATTTCTATAAATAACACAAATATTTATGTGAAAGCTGAATTCTTTAATCCTGCTAGTTCAGTAAAAGATCGTTTAGCTATAAGCATTATTGAGAATGCAGAAAAAAATGGATCTATAGAAAAAGGTCAGACGGTTGTTGAAGCAACTAGTGGTAATACAGGTATTGGTCTAGCAATGGTTTGTGCGGCCAAGAATTATCCTCTAGTGGTAACTATGCCAGATAGCGCATCTATAGAAAGACGAAAATTAATGAGATTTCTTGGAGCAAGAGTAATTTTAACACCTGCATCTGAGGGAGGAACTGGTGCATACGATATTGCAAAAAGATTAGTTCATAAAAACAACTGGTTTTTTGCGAGACAATTTGAAAATGAAGATAACGCAAATATTCACGAAGAAACAACAGGAATGGAAATTTATAATGACTTTAAAGATATTGGATTAGACTATTGGGTATCAGGATATGGGACTGGAGGTACTTTCACTGGAGTATCTAGAACCTTAAGAGAAAAACTTCCTAACACTAAATTAATTTTAACAGAACCAGATGTTGCACCATTAATAGGCAGTGATAAAAAGCAAAGTAGAAATAATGATGGTTCAGCGTCAGAATCACATCCTGCATGGAATCCTCATCCTATACAAGGCTGGACTACTGATTTCATCCCTCTTGTTTTGCAAGAATCAATTGATAAAAAATATTATGATGAATTAATTCCAGTATCTGGTGATGATGGTCTATTTTGGTCACATGAATTAGCAAAAAAAGAAGGTATTATCACAGGAGTTTCCGGTGGATCAACATTCGCAATTGCTATAGAAGTTGCCAAAAATGCCAAGGAAGGGTCAAATATTTTATGCATGCTTCCTGATACAGCTGAAAGATATATGTCTAGTATTTTATTTGATTCAATTGAACCAGAAATGAATGAGGAGGAGAAAAAGCTACTTAATTCTGTTTAAAGAGTTAAAGCTTTTTAGCAGGAATTCCAGCAACAGTTGTTTCAGCTTCAACATCCTTCAGAACAAGACTTCCTGCAGCCACTTTTGCATTTTTACCAATAGTGATATTTCCTAACACAGTACTTGATGCAAAAATTGAAACACCTGATTTTATTTTTGGATGCCTATCGCCTATTTCAAAACCTTTACCACCAAGTGTAACTCCTTGATATATAGATACATTTTCGTCAATTTTAGAGGTCTCTCCTATTACAACTCCAGTAGCATGATCAATCATTACACCGCCCTTAATTTCAGCTGCAGGATGAATATCTACACCAAAAACCTCTGATGCTCTATTTTGAAAGAATAGTGCCATTGTATGTCTATCATTATTCCATAAGCAGTGGGCAGCTCTATAAGTTGCTAGACCTTGAAAGCCTTTATAGAACAAGATTGGTGTTGAGAAGTACTTGCATGCTGGATCATGATCTTTAAAAAAAACGATATCATTTATCAAGTCTTCTTCTATATGATCACACTTATGATATACATCTAAAATAAACTCTTTTATTTTATCTGATGATAAAGCATCACTACTTAGTTTGGATGCTAAAACAGAGGCAACTGAGTTAATTAAGTTATCTTGAGATAGTATTAATTGATTTAAATAGGGTTCAAGTGAAGGTTCGGCTTCAATTCTTAATTTCACTTCATTTTGAATTTCATTCCAAATATTCATATGTGCTTTTATTGAAAATAATAAACTTATTCTATATACAAACCAAAGCCTTCTTGAAGACCTACGATGTCATTGTATGTATTTTTATTAGATGATAAATAAAAATCTTTAGATTCTTTATTAAATAGTATGTAATTTAATAGATCGGTATCTTTTTTTGAAAAGTCTTTAATATTATTTGATTTACAAAAATTAGAAAAATCTTTTCTATACTCACTTATTGTCATATTTTCAGATTCGTTGTCTGGGATATTTTTATCGATTTTTTTGAGAAGTTTTGAGTTAATTTTTCCAGGGATTTGTCCATACTTGCCGTTAACTAAGTCAACAAATTCTTTATTAATGGTCTTATATCTTTCTCCATCTAAAACATTCATTAATGCCTGTGCACCAACTATTTGTGAGGATGGAGTGACAAGAGGCACAAAACCAACATCTTCTCTAATTCTTGGAATTTCATCAATTAGATCTTTTAATCTATGTTGTTTATTGAGATCAACTAACTGTTTTTCTAAAATACTCAACATACCTCCAGGAACTTGATATAAGAGCATATTAATATCTACTCCCCTCATAGACCCTTCGTATTGAACATATTTAGGTCTAACAGATTGAAAATGTTCAGCTATATTTGTTAAAAGATTCATATCGAATGGATTTTCATCATCTTTATAAATCATTGAAATAAAACTTTCAGTTGCTGTATGAGCATATAAATTGCTGAATGACGATATCGAAGTATCAATATTATCAACCCCTGCCTCATATGCTTTTAGATTTGTTGCATCTGCTAAACCAGTAGTTGAATGTGTATGCAAATGAATTGGTATTTTAAGATTTTTTTTAAGTTTTTTAATTAGCTCATAACCAACATTAGGTCTCAAAAGTCCTGCCATATCTTTTATAGCTAGAGATTTTGCCCCAATATCTTCAATATCTTTTGCTAATTTTATCCAGTATTTTTCATTATGAACGGGGCTAGTTGTATAACAAATTGTGCCCTGAGAGTTTTCTTTTTCATTATTTACAAACTCTATAGATGATTTAATGTTTTCAATATCATTTAGGGCATCAAAAATTCTAAAAATATTTATACCCTCTTTTGCTGCATTTTTTATAAAAAGTTCAATAACAGAATCGTCATATTCTTTATAACCAACTAAATTTTTACCTCTAAGTAACATTTGAAGTTTGGTTTTTTTAAATTTCTTTTTGAAAACTTTTAATCTATCCCAAGGGTTTTCATTTAAAAACCTTAAACAGCAATCATATGTGGCACCACCCCAAACCTCTAGAGATGAGTAACCTACATTATCTAGCTTTGATAACACGGGTAACATGTCTTCAGTTTTCATTCTTGTTGCAATCAATGATTGCTGACCATCTCTTAGAACGACCTCTGTTATATTTGGTTTTTTAGAAGGCATAAATAAATAGATATATTAACTACACCTATTTTAATTTATATTCCTATAAATATAAAACTAGCCATGAGGCTAGTTTTATATTGATGATTTTTTAGTCAATAAAAATCGTATGCTCTTTTCCTGATTCAGATACTCTAATTACAAGTAAATCTGAGCATGAATCTTCTAATTCAGGCGCATCTGACTCTCCACCATGAACCCAATCAGATCTTTCAAACCAATATTCATTATCTTTGTAAGTTTTCCACTCTCCAGATGATTTAGATTGAGAAAGACCCTCCAAAACATATACTAATGTGCCTGCAGCAGGATGAAAATGTTTAGGTATAGTACCTTGATCACATGTTTTCCTTCTTTCAATATGCATTTCCATTCCATTACCCATACTAAAAACTTCAGTTGAAACTAAGCCAGGAAAGGATTGTTCAGCTGACTCATCAGCAAATAAGTTAACTGATAAGAAAGTGATTAGAAATAAATTAAATATTTTTTTCATATTATTCTCCAGTATAAAATTTAACAAATTGAACCATTTCACTGCTAACGTTACTAATCATATCTAATGTATCAGCTGTATAATCTTTATAAGACTTTGTGGTTCTTATTTTTGCTATAGAATCATTTAGCTCACTTACTGAATTAGCTCCAATATATACCATATGATTTGCGTATCTATTTCCATATGCAACTGCATTTAATCCAAAAGATCCAGAAGTGTTATCTACTTGATCAGACATCATGGATTTCCATGCTTTAACATATTCAGCCTCTTTACCTCTTGCAACTTGAAAATTAAATTTTGCAAATGAAGTATTTGTCTGCCATGTACGTCCAGAAAGGACATTTTGAGTTACCCAATTCCATGACTTTGATACATCTGTAGTTTTTGATATTTTTACAAGCATATCAGCTGATTCTTTACATGAAGAAAAAATAGCTCTTCCCTTTTCCATTAAATCCCAATTTTCATAAGAAACTAAAATAAAATGAGTTGATGATCCTGAGCCTCTTAAAGCCCATAAACTTACATTAACTTTTGATTCATCTCTCCATTTATTACCGCATTCAGATTTATCAAACTCATCAAGAGCCATCATAAAGTTAATTGGATCAGTGACTGTTACATAGTTAAACTCTCCAACAGTACCATCAGACTCTATTTTTACATTATGATCATCAGCAATAAGATTAAAAGATAAAATTAATGAAAGTGAAATAATATTTTTTATAAACATTGTTTATATCCTCCTCTAATAAATATCATAGATTTTTTTTTCAGAAGCTTCCAGAAATATACTTCTAATTTATATATATATTTTTTTTTATCTATATAACTAAATTAAAATATTTATATTATTATAGGTATTCAATCATTAAGGGAGAATTAATTATGACTGAATATCAAATATTTAACATGATGTATGTTGGATTTATTAGCAACTCTATGTACTTTGTTGGTATGGTTTTATTAACTTGGTTAGGTTTTAGAATGGCTAATAATATCTATAATAGCCCTGACGCAAACATGGCTGCAAAAGTTTTTACTTCTGTATATTGTGTTCTTGTTGGAATCATGTTTTTCTATACTCAGCAGATAGGAGCGGCCATATTAGAAACTGCAGCTACTTCATTGGCTGCTATAGATGCGCCTTCAGCAGAGAGAATGGCAACATATCCTAATTCACCATTATCTATAGGTGGACCTGTTCAAACTTTGTTTGTTCTTCTTGTTGTTGTATTTCAATTAGCTATTACTTGGCAAAAAAAGTAAATATTTAAATATAGGGGCTCTTTAGGGCCCCATTTTTATGATCAAAGGTAAATTAACTAGTCAATTGTTATGCGTATTAATTTACGTGTTAGCTTTTTATATTGCTTATTTAATAACACCCCAATCAATTCAGAGTGTTTGGCTTAAAATTTTGATATGGCATCTTTATGCCACATTGTTTATTTATATTGGAAGTGTAATTCTCAATAATTCAAGTTTATACGATCCTTTTTGGTCGGTAGCACCAGTGCCAATAGTAATTTATTTAGCTATTGAATCAGATAATTCTATAACACTAGATTTAATAGTCCTTTTTCCAATTATTTTTTGGGCTGCAAGGCTTACTAGAAACTGGATTATTAGTTGGAGAGGTTTTGAACATGAAGATTTTAGATATATTGATTTAAAGAATACTAATAGACTAAATGCCGAATTTAGGAATTTCTTTGGAATACATTTATTTCCAACCTTAATCGTTAATTTTTGTCTCTATCCTCTAATATTTATATTTTCTAATAATGCAACTGTTACACCCTTTTTATATTTAGCATCATTATTCACTTTTATGTCAGTTGTGCTTGAAACTGTTGCAGATGAGCAAATGAGGGATTTTAGGAAAGATCCTATGAATAAAGGCAAAACAATGAAGTACAAATTATGGAAATATTCTAGACATCCTAATTATCTTGGTGAAATTGGTTTTTGGTTTGGAATTTATTTTATGGGTATTAGTTCTGGTTTAGCTCCATTGTGGATTATATTATGTCCTCTTTCAATGTTAGCTCTTTTTGTCTTTGCATCATGTCCTATGATGGACAATAGAAGTTTAGAGAATAGATCAGATTATAAGGAATATATGGAAAAAACATCCCAACTCCTTTTGTTGCCACCAAAAAACTAAATTTGAGATAACTTTAATATTATGTAAAATTAAAGAACATGAATGAATCTAATCTTGTCCAAAAATTTATATGGTTCTCAGAGAGAGCTATATTATTAACAATCGCACTAGCCACACTATTTGCATCTGCTTCAGAAATCATTCGAATAATTTCTGTTGGAGAGGTAAATCTGAGTGATTTATTTCTATTATTTATTTATGCTGAGGTACTTGGTATGGTCGCTTCATTTTATGCCAATAATAGAATACCAGTTACATTGCCATTAATTATTGCTATGACTGCACTTACAAGGATGATAATACAAGAGAGTAAAGATCTTAATGCTATTAATATTATTTATGAAGCTACTGGAATTCTAATACTGGCAATATCAGCATATATAATGACTCTTAAGGATAAAATAAGTCTCAAAAAACTTTTATTAAGAGAAAAAATAGATGAATCTGATATTCCAGATTAATTAAATCAACTAAATTTTTAATTCGCTCATTGAATCACAGATTGAATTAAATTCTTTTACAATTTCATCGATTATTTGTTTTACAGGTTTTATTTCATCTATTAATCCAGATGATTGACCAGAAAGTGCTGGAGCTGCCTCCATATCTCCTCCAAAATATAAATCTTTAATATTCATCAAAGCAGTCATATCCATTTCACCTTTCTCATCAATATCTTTAGTTAAGTCTGTTTTAAGAGCCCTAATCACTGGTTTTGATTTTTTATTTAAAATATATGTGCCATCAATTCCGGAGTTAATAATTTTATTTTTAAAATTATCATGAACTGGACTTTCTAAACTTGAAACAAATCTAGTTCCCATTTGTATTCCCTCCGCGCCTGCTGCAAATA
Source organism: uncultured SAR86 cluster bacterium (assembly GCA_902547295.1). Classification (GTDB taxonomy): domain Bacteria; phylum Pseudomonadota; class Gammaproteobacteria; order Magnimaribacterales; family D2472; genus SAR86A. Next base: position 84,476 of record CACCNJ010000004.1, read on the forward strand.
CAGCTGCCATTCCAGCACCATCAGCAATTCCTCCAGCAGCAATAATAGGTAAATCTAAATTTTGTTTTATTGATTGAATGAGAACTAAAAGACCCACCTCAATTGGACTTTTAAATCCACCGCCTTCTGTACCTTCAACGACCAGGCCATCAACACCAGCATTTGCTGCTTTAATTGCGCCATCAAGACTTGGTACAGCATGATATACAGTTATTCCAGCATCTTTTAATGTTCCAACATATTTAGTAGGGTCTCCAGCAGAAGTTGTTACAAATCTAACACCGGATTCAACACAAAAATTAACCATTGAGTCATCTTTAAGGAATAATAAAGGTAAATTAACTCCAAATGGTTTATCAGTTAGTTCTGACATCATTTGAATTTCTTTTTTACAGTTATCTATTTCTCCAGAAGATGTTTCAATAATTCCCATACCGCCTGCTTCACATACAGATGAGGCTAATTGACTTCTTGCAATCCACCCCATAGGTGCTTGAATGATAGGATATTTAGCACCGGTATGATCTATAACACGATTATTTATAAAGCTCTCCTTTAATAAATTGATCTAGTAAAATCGCCAATTCCTCTCCAGCTTCTTCTTGACAAAAATGACCGACTCCTTCTAATGTAACATCAATTGGATCTGGTATTCTATCAATGAAATCTTTTTTAAATCCAATAGTTGTTCTTTCATCACTTCCATAAGCTACTAAAAATGGTTTATCCCATTTTTCATATACATTCTTCCAATAATATTCATTTTCACTAAGCTGTGTTGGGATAAGATATGGAAAAACATGAGCACCTGATTTATATTCACCAGATGGATACGGAGCATTGTATGCCCTCAGTTCCTCATCTGAAAGATCTAATCTACCAGAGAATTGAATGATTCCTGTTACATCCATATCATCTTCATAAAAGGAATGAGCAATCCATTTTATAAAAACTATTGCTCCATCAAATGGTGATGCATCTGGATTATTTGAAAATTCTATATTTGCTGTTCTTAATTCATCAAAAGTAACTGGTCCAAACCACCATACGAGAAATTTTACTATATTTTCAATTAGCCATGCATTTATACCCTCTGCTGCAGGCAAACCAGTATTTGAAACAGCAACACTTGAAAATCGATCTGGCATTTCAGCAACAACTCTTAATCCAACTATTCCGCCCCAATCTTGTCCAAAAAATGTAATTTCATTTAAATCTAACTGTTTTATTAATTCCTTCATAGTATGTATGTGATGTTCATAGCTATAGTCATTTTTACTTAAAAATTTATCTGATTTTCCAAAACCAACCATATCAGGAACAATTACTCTGTATCCTGAATCTACTAAAATCGGAATCATTTTTCGATAAAGATAACTCCAGGTTGGTTCACCATGAAGAAGATAGATGATCTGTCCATCTTTGGGACCTTCATCAATATAATGAATTCTTGTATCATCAATTGTTAAATAATTTGGCTTAAACGGATAATCTTTTAAATCTTGAAATCGTTCATCAGGAGTTCTTAATATACCGGGAGAGACTAAATTGAATCTATCGTAATTTATAGATGGTTCAGATTGTCTAATATAATGAAATAGCCCTAAACAAAAAACTAGGACAAAAAATAAAATTGAAAAAAATTTATTCATCAACATTTTGCAGTTATATAATTAACATAATACATCTACTAACGAAATGTCAAAGGTACTTTAATTATGAAAGTTAAAAATAAAGTTATGCCCAACGAAGATCAAATAAATGGTTTTTTGGAAAATTCTGAAATTGGACCTATATCAATGGTGAATTTACTTAAATATAAAGATAAAGCCGAATATGATGATGGTCGTGATACTAATCTAACAGGAGAAGAGGCATATGGTCTTTACGCTGCTGAAGTAATAAATTTCGTTGAAAAGTATGGTGGTGAATTTGTTTTTGCAGGTAAAGTTACTAGATTAATGTTAGGTGAGGTTGAGGATTTATGGGATGCTGTTGCAATTGCTAAATATCCTAGCAGAAAAGCAATGTTTGATATGACAATGGATCCGGGATATCAAAAGATTCATGTTCATAGAGATGCGGGATTAGAGGGTCAGCTTAATATAGAAACAATCTAAAAATATGAAAAAAATATTAATTTTTATAAGTTTTATCGTTTCAATATTTATTATTGGTCTAGTATCAATAAACTCGCATTCGGTTCAAGACAGAATTTTAAATATTGGTATACAAAATATTCTTTTTAGTGCAGAACCTTTTTTAGATAAGGAAGATTCATTAAAAGTTGTTATTTGTGGTTCGAGGTCACCACTTCCATCTCCTGGGCGAGCAGAATCATGTGTTCTTGTAGAAGCTGGTAATGACATATATATTTTTGATATGGGTAATGGAAGTGTTAATAATCTTCAAGAATTTCAGGTCCCATGGACAAATGTTAAAGCAGTCTTAATTACTCATATGCACTCAGATCATATGGCAGATTTACCTGATGCCCATCTTCAGTCTTGGATTCAAGGAAGAAATTCACCATTAATGGTATACGGACCAGAAGGAATAAATCTTGTTACTAAAGGATTTGAGTTAGCTTACTCAGCAGATTATCAGTATAGAAATGAACATCATGGTGACGAAATTTTACCAATGAGTGTATCTGGATTTAATGCAGTCGAAATAATTGATAATGAATTAATTCCAAATGATACGCCAGGATTAGAAATATTGCCTTTTGTAGTTGATCATCATCCTGTTAATTCATCATTCGGTTTTAAAGTATCCTATAAAGGAAGAACAGTTGTTATAAGTGGAGACACTATTCATGATGGGAGTGTTCAAAAGTATTCACAAGACATAGATTTATTAGTTCATTCTGCTATATCAATAGATATTGTTGAAAGGATGAGAAAAGTCGCCCCAACACCTCAATTTGACAAAATTTTATTCGATATTCAGGATTATCACACCAAAATAAGGGAAGCAGGTGAAATTGCTAGAGATGCTAATGTAAAACATTTGCTCATTTACCATTCCATACCAACACCTCGAAATACCGTAATGGAAAGAGTATTTTTTAGACCTATAGAAGGTATATATGAAGACTATACTCTTTCAGACGATGGAACTAGGGTTGTTATGCCTGTAGGTAATAATGAAATTGTTATTGATAAAATAAATTAATGACACTTTTTCCTAATAAATTAAATGGAGATTACAAAGGTTCTAGATTGGCAATATATGGTCTTTATCCTATTTTTGCTTTATATATATTTAGATCACTTGTACATTTCCTTTCAGAAAATGCTGGTCTTGTTGGAATTGCAACAATAAAAGAACTTCCAATTATTGATACTATAGATCCTAATAACTTAGTTTATTTATTTGCATCGCTTTGGGGGGCTACACAGGTATCACTAACATTAGTTCTAT